>JADFQV010000019.1 GCA_022561635.1 Chloroflexota bacterium
AAGGAGAACCTCAAGCTGCGCGAGCACCCTAAAGAGGAGCTGTCGCACTACTCGAAGCGCACCGTTGACATCGAGTACGACTTCCCGTTCGCCGGATTCGCCGAGATCGAGGGCATCGCTAACCGCACTGACTTCGACCTGAAGCAGCACGAGGAGCACGCCGGCAAATCGCTGCGCTACTTCGACGAGCCCAGCGGCGAGAACATCATCCCCTACGTCATCGAGCCGGCGATGGGCGTCGACCGCTGCTTCCTCACCATCCTCATCGACTCCTACGTCGAGGAGGAGGTGAAGGACGAGAAGCGCACCGTCCTTCGCCTCAAGCCGCATCTAGCACCGATCAAGGTCGCCGTCCTGCCGCTCTCCCGCAACGAGAAGCTGGTGCCCACCGCTCAGCGTGTGCACGAGCTTTTGCGTCCGCTGTTCATGACGCAGTTCGACGACGCCCAGAGCATCGGCCGCCGCTACCGCCGCCAGGACGAGATCGGTACGCCCTACTGCGTGACCGTTGACTTCGACACCCTCGACGACGACGCCGTCACCATCCGCGACCGAGACACGATGGCTCAGGATCGCGTCACGATCGCCAACCTGCCGGATGTCCTTCGCCAGAAGCTGCCCGCCGTCTAGCTCCGCCCGCCCGCCGGGTACACTGGGCGAGCCATGCGCCATCCACACCACGACGCCGTAGCAGCAGCACTCCGCGCCGCCTACTCCGAGCCGCACCCGGACATGGGCTGGGCTGCGGAGCAGCGCCGTTTCGGCATCTATCGCCGAAATACGAAGGCCGACACCAACCCCGACGTCATCGTTCGCGACCTCGCACCCGGCGACGTGGAGGCATTTCTCAAGGACGTAAGGGGCCATTTCGGCATCGGCCGCCGCGCGGCGCAGATCATGATCGACGACCGCGAGCTGGACCGCACACTTGGCCCTGTGCTGGAGGCGGCGGGCTTGTCGTTCGACGAACGCACGTCGTTTCTCGCGCACGTTGGCGACGTCCCCGAGACACCGCCTGTCGCCGGGATCGCCGTCGAGGCGGTGGGCGAAGGCGGCCTGGAAGAGTACGAAGACACACGCTGTCGCGGCTTCGCGAACAGCGACGAGCCGACGCCGCAGGAAGAGCTCGACTGGCGGATCGATCTGCGCCGCGCCGAGATGACCGGCGGCGCGAACTACTGGCTCGCCCGTATCGGTGAGGAGCCGGCGTCGGCGATGAACTGGTACGACGGCGAGGACCGGCTCGTCTTCTCGCTGGCAACCCGCCTGCCCTTCCGCAGACGGGGAATCGCCAGCCACCTTCTCCGCCGTCTGCTGGGAGATTCGCAGCGGAACGACACGCGCAGCGTCATCATTAACGCCAACGAGGCAGGCGCACCGATCGAACTCTACCGCCGCCTTGGCTTCACCGACGAGGTCTACTGGCACGCCACCTACGAGTTGAAGCTGTCTTGAAGCGCTTCTCGCCGGGCGAGCGCATTGAGGTTCGAGAGGTCTGGAACGGCCGTGCGTGGGAGATACGTCGACCGATCGTCGTCGAGGACGCGCCCGACGTGATCGCCGTCTATAACGCACCGGGATCGCCCATCCGGGTGGCTGCCGGCCCGGACGGTAAGCGCCTGCGACTGCCGCCGCCGAAGTGGTCGATGGCCGACGCCTCGATACCGTCAGACCGGCGGATCCTCGGCTTGCACCCGCCGGGATCGGACCACTCCGTCCACGTCGTCTGGGACGAGTCGTGGCGCCTGTTGTACTGGTATATCAACCTGGAACAGGACCGACGACGAAACCCGCGGGGATTCGACTACGAGGAGTACGTCCTCGACCTCGTCGTCCAGCCGGACATGGCGTCGTGGCGCTGGAAGGACGAAGACGAGCTGGCGGAGGCGGTCGAACGCGGGTTGTTCACCCCAGAGCAGGCGGCCAGCTTCCGCGCTGAGGGCGAGCGAGCGATCGAGTGGCTCCTCGCGCGCCGCCCGCCGTATGACCGACCGTGGGAGGACTGGCGGCCACCGTCGGACTGGCCCTGACAAACGAAAAGGCGGCCGATGCGGCCGCCTCCCGGTGTCTCGCTCGTGGTTAGCGTCTAAGCTGGCGGGTTCAGTTCGTTGACCTTGGCGCGCGCGGCCTCCGGGTCCTTAAACCACTGCGCGTTGATCGGTGTGTACTCCTGCTGCGCCTCCGGCACGTCGTCCTCGGCGAAGATCGCCGTCACCGGACAGACGGGCTCACAGGCGCCGCAGTCGATGCACTCTTCCGGGTCGATATAGAGAATGCGGTCCCCGGCGGACTCATCTTCGTGAATGCAGTCGACAGGACAGACCTCGACGCAGGACTTGTCCTTGGTGTCGATGCAGGGGTCAGTAATCGTGTAGGTCATTGCGGCTCTCTCCAGGCGGTCGGTTCAGATGCACGCTCGTGCGTAAAGCACTGATTGTGTACTGAATAAACTGTATCGTGGCGGCATAGCGGGGTCAAGGTACATTGGGCATTTAGCGGCGCCAGACCTGCCACCACCTGCGCCGGCTCTTCTTCGCCTCCGCCGCCGCCGTTCGTTGTTCCGCCAGCACCTCGCGCGCCCGCTGAGACGGCAGCTCGCGGCGCAGCATCGTCAGGTCCTCGGCCAGCACCATCGCGTAGGCCGGATCGCCCGCGATCTCAGGGAAAAGCCAGCGCAGCCGGTCATCGAAGCCCGCCGCCGTCGAACGCGGCCGCGAGCTGTCCCCCGCCATGCTGTCGAACAGCGAGTACATCTTCAGCTCACTGAGCACCGACGAGAACGCCGTCGAAAGCAGCACGGCCTGCCTCGCGTTCAGGTCCAGCGCCGCCACGTCGTCTTCGATCTGCGCGTCGATCAGCGGCAGCACCTCGGCCAGCCCGTGCGTGTACTCGCGCATCGAGTCGGGGTCGATCTCCGAGCCGGGCCGCGAGAGGTGATAGCCCACCGCCAGCGCCACCAAACGCGCCTGGTGCTGCGGCAGGCGGATCGTGAAGCTGGTCATGGCACACGCATGGTACAGCCGACACCGGCGGCGGCGCTACAACCGGCTTGAGACTCCGCCGGGCCCTACTTCACCGCCGCCTTTTCGCGCTTGCGGGGCTTCTTGCGGCCGTTGGCATCCATTCCCAGCTTCGGGCGGAGGTATTTGCCGGTGGCGCTGCGGCGGGTGCGGGCCACCTGCTCCGGCGTCCCCTCGGCGACGATCTCACCGCCGCCGTCGCCTCCCGCCGGGCCGAGGTCGATGATGTGGTCCGCCTGCTTGATGACGTCGATGTGGTGCTCGATCACGAGCACCGTGTTGCCCGTGTCGACGAGCCGATGGAGGACGCTCATCAGCATGTTCACGTCCTCGAACGAGAGGCCCGTGGTCGGCTCGTCGAGGATGTACAGCGTGCGGCCCGTCGCCCGGCGCGACAGCTCCGTCGCCAGCTTGACCCGCTGGGCCTCGCCGCCGGAGATCGTCGTCGCCGGCTGGCCCAGCTTGATGTAGCCCAGCCCGACATCGTTCAGCGTCGCCAGCTTGCTGCGCACCCGCGAAAACGCCTCGAAGAACTCCACTCCTTCGGCGACGGTCATGTCGAGCACCTCGGCGATGTTCTTGCCGCGGAAGAGGATCTCCAGCGCCTCGCGGTTGTAGCGCGCGCCGTGGCAGACCTCGCACGGCACCTCGACGTCCGGCAGGAACTGCATCTCGATCTGGATGTAGCCGTCGCCGGTGCAGGCCTCACAGCGGCCGCCCTTGACGTTGAACGAGAAGCGCCCAGCCTTGTAGCCCCGCAACCGAGACTCCGGCACGGAAGCGAACAGCTCGCGGATCGGCGTGAACATCCCGGTGTAGGTCGCCGGGTTGGAGCGCGGCGTGCGCCCGATCGGCGACTGGTCGATGATCACGACCTTGTCCAGGTGTTCGAGGCCGGTGATCTCATCGGCCTCGCCGGGCCGCTCTCGGGCCTTGTAGAGGATTTGCGCGGCCTTGCGCGAGATGATGTCCGTTACGAGCGTCGACTTCCCCGACCCCGAGACACCCGTCACGCAGACGAACATACCGAGCGGTATCCGCACGTCGATGTCTTTGAGGTTATTCTCGCGCGCCCCCACGACGACGACAGCTTTGCCGTTGCCGGGCCGCCTCTGCTCTGGCACGTTGATCTGTTTGCGGCCACTGAGGTAGGCGCCGGTAGATGATGCCTCGCAGGCGAGAATCTCGCTCAGCTGTCCCTCCGCAACGACGTAGCCGCCAGCGGCGCCCGCACCCGGGCCGAGATCGACGATCCAGTCCGCGGCGCGCATCATCGCCTCATCGTGCTCGACGACGAGGACGGTGTTGCCCAGGTCCCGCAGGCGTTTCAGAGTCGCGATCAGGCGCTCGTCATCCGCCGGGTGGAGGCCGATCGACGGCTCGTCGCAGACGTACAGCACGCCCATGAGCGAAGAGCCGATCTGAGTAGCCAGGCGGATGCGCTGGGCCTCCCCGCCGGCCAGAGTCCGGGTGCGCCGGTCAAGCGTCAGGTAGCCGACACCGACATCGCTCAGGAACTTCAGCCGCCCGTGGATCTCCTTCAGGATCTGATCCGCAATCGTCCGTTCGCGCTTCGTCAGCGGCGATTTCTCCGCGCGCAGCGTCGTGGCCCAGGCCAGCGCCTGCTCGATCGACAGGCGCGACACGTCCG
The DNA here is from genome assembly GCA_022561635.1 of Chloroflexota bacterium. GTDB lineage: Bacteria > Chloroflexota > Dehalococcoidia > SM23-28-2 > RBG-16-64-32 > CF-162. Next base: position 4,672 of record JADFQV010000019.1, read on the forward strand.
AGATGTTCCGCCCGTCCACCGTCACGGCCAACGACTCGGGCTTGAGCCGCGCGCCGTGGCAGGCCGTGCACGGCACCTCCGCCATGTATCGCGCGATCTCGGTGCGGACGTAGTCGGAGTCCGTCTCCTTGTAGCGCCGCGAGAGGTTGGGGATGACGCCCTCGAAGGTCGTCTTCCATCTGTGCTTTTCGCCCCCGTGCCCGGTGTATTGCAGCGTGATCTCGCCATCGTCACCGTAGAGGACCAGCTCCAGGTGCTCGGGCTTCATCTTCTTGACCGGCGTGTTCAGGTCGAAGCCGTGCTTGTCGGCCAGTGCGTTGACCATGCGCATATACCACGTCGAGACCGATGTAGTGCGCGACCAGGGGACGATCGCGCCTTCGGCGATCGACAGGCTCTTGTTCTGCACGACAAGCGTCGGGTCCATCTCCATCTTCATGCCCAGGCCGGTGCACTCTCGGCAGGCGCCGTGCGGGCTGTTGAAGCTGAAGTTGCGCGGCTCCAGTTCGCCGAAAGAGAGGCCGCAGAAGACACAGGCGAACTGCTCGGAGTACAGCCTCTCTTCCGCCTTCAGCTTGGCCTTCTTGTCCTCCAGCAGCTGCACCATAACGGTGCCGCCGCCCAGGCGAAGCGCCGTCTCCACCGAGTCCGAGGCGCGCGTCCGCTGCGAGTCCGCATCCGTCCCGTCCTCGCCGTCGCCAGGCGTGGCGGCGACGAGACGGTCTACCACGACCTCGATCGTGTGTCGCTTGTTCTTGGTCAGCTTGATCTCCTCGTCCAGGTCGCGGACCAGGCCATCGACGCGCACGCGGACGAACCCGGCCTTGCGCGCGTCCTCAAACACCTTCTGGTACTCACCCTTGCGGTCCTGCACAATGGGCGCCAGGATCATCAGCCGCCGGCCCGCCGGCACCTCGAGGACCGAGTCGACGATCTGCTGCACGGTCTGCTTTTCGATCGGCCTTCCGCATTCGGGGCAGTGCGGACGACCGGCGCGCGCGTAGAGAAGCCGGAGGTAGTCGTAGATCTCGGTCTGCGTGGCCACTGTCGACCGCGGGTTGCGCGAGGCGCCCTTCTGGTCGATCGAGATCGCCGGCGACAGGCCGTCGATGTGGTCGACGTCCGGCTTCTCCATCAGTCCCAGAAACTGCCGGGCGTAGGCAGAAAGCGACTCGACGTATCGCCGCTGGCCTTCCGCGTAGATCGTGTCGAAGGCGAGCGACGACTTGCCAGAGCCGGAGACGCCCGTCAGGACGACGAGCTTGTCGCGCGGGATGTGTACGTCGATGTTCTTGAGGTTGTGCTCACGGGCGCCGCGAACGACGATGGCGTCAAGGGGCATTCTAAGTCCTTCCAAAGGCCGGTGAACCTGATCCGGCTCGACGAATTATTGTAAGCGCCGCACCGATTTAGAACAAGAGTTTTAGTGCACACTTGCGCTCTGGAGCCTCCCAGGTTCGATGCACTCGCGTTAACGCTCGGTAAACGTCTGGCAATCGCCGCCCAAGACTCTAACGACCGCCGCTTCGCGTCGTCTAATCAACTAAGGGGCATGCGACCGTCTGCAGCAGACGTGCCGGGGGCACCGCAAGAGAACAGGGGTCATTAGTGGCAGATATTCTTAGCGATCCGGGCGATGAGCTGGGCCAGGGAAACCCTCGCTCGCTCATCTTCTTCAGGATACTCGCCTTCATCGTCTCTGTTGCCGCGGTCATCGGAGTTGTGGCGGCGCACTTCCAGCTTGAGGGCGATCCGCTGGCTCCAGCGCTGGGCATCGGCGCCGTCGTTGGCCTGGCCCTCACCGTCCACGCCATGCTCGCTCTCGCCCAGGCCCGGATCAACAGCGAACGCAAGCTCATCGAGACCGTTTGGCGGACACGCCAGGCCGAAATGCGAGAAGTGGCCGGCCGCGACGAACTGACCGAGCTCCAGAACCGCCGCTTCTTCTACGAGCGATTGCACGAGGAGCTGCAGACCGCCGAGCGCAGCAAGAAGCCTCTCTCAATCCTGATGCTCGACGTCGACGACTTGAAGCTGATTAACGACGAGTTCGGCCACCAGGTGGGCGACCAGGTCCTGCGCTCACTAGGGCGCGTGCTCAACAGCGAGGTGGGCGAAAAGAACGTTACGGCCCGCATCGGCGGCGACGAGTTCGCCGTCATCCTGCCCGGCGCTGACCGCAAGGAGGCGGACAAGATCGCCTGGCGGATCTGGGACCAACTAGCGAAGACACCCGTCAAGGAAACGGCGAGCGCCAGCATCTTCCTCGGCGTGTCCGTCGGCATCGGCGGCTATCCGTGGGGCGGCGAGACGCTGGAGGAGATCATTCACTGGGCCGACGCCAAACTCTACGCCAACAAGCTCGAGCGCAAGGGCTTCAAGCACACCAATCGCAACGGCAAGGACGAGGCGCGCCTCGTCGCCGCCGTCGTCGATGTCCTCTCCAGCGCGCTCGATATCCGCGACAAGATGACACACCGCCACGCCCGCCGCGTAGCGCGGATGTCCGCCTTCGTCGCGCGCGAGATGAAGCTAGCAGACGATCAGGTGCTCCAGATCGAATACGCCGCAGCGCTGCACGACATCGGCAAGATCGGCGTCGCCGACGGCATCCTCTTCAAACCGGAGCCGCTGGAAGTCGATGAGTGGCAGGAAATGCGACGCCATTCCGAACTCGGATACAAGATCCTCAACCGTGTCGACTTCCTCAAGGATGCAGCCGAGATCGTCTATTCCCACCACGAGCGCTTCGACGGCAGCGGCTACCCGCGCGGCCTCGCCGGTAAGGAAATCGCCCTCGGCGCCCGGGTCTTCTCCGTTGTCGACGCCTACGACGCCATGACGTCCCGGCGGCCCTACCGCGAGGCGATGAGCCAGGAGGACGCCCTGGAAGAGATCATGCGGCACTCCGGCACCCAGTTCGACCCGGTCACAGTCCAGGCTTTCATGCGGATGGTGCGCCGCAATCCGGACGGCTTCCGCGACGAACACGAAGAGTTCGGTACCCGCGTCGTCGAGACCGGCAAGAACGGGCATCAGCCCGTCGGCGTCAACGCCCCGTCGAAGATGACGCCGCTCGACACCCTCTAATCAAGTCATCGCTGTGTGAGAGGAGCGGGCCACGCCGGCTCGCTCCTCTCTTCTTGCCCGCGAGCTCGGCTACTCGATCGCGCCGACTCGATAGCGGATCGCCACGGTAATCGAGGCAGCGCCACGATTGAGCGCCTCCAGAACGCCACAGCCGACGCTCTGCTCTCCCGCAGGTCCACCCGCCACCTCGACGGTCCCGGCCGCCCTGGTGAACTGCCAGATCAGATCGACGCCGTCGGGCGGGAACGGGTCCTGCACCTGCCACGTGAAGTCGAAGGAGAAGTTCGTGCACAGCGATTCGTCCTCGGCGAACGCCGCCGTGTCGATGCTCCAGGAGTCACCCGCCGCGATCGCTTCGTCGAAGTTGCCGGAGGCGATCTCCGCCAACTCTTCGTCCAGCGTCGGGTCGGCAGGCGCCGGCGGGCCGGCAACGTCGGTGGCCAGCGACGTCGGTGTCGCATCCTTTGTGCCGGCGGGCGTCAGACCGCCGGGAGTGTCGATCGGTGTCGACGCATCATCGTCGCCGCAGGCAGCCGCCAGCGCGAGCGCGGCAAGGACGCCGGCCAGAACGAACCACTTCACGATTGCTGACGCTTCTCGAACTCCCGCATCTGATCCTCGAGGCGACGCTGCGAGTAGGCGACGGTGAAGTCACCGCGCGTGCGCTCCAGAATGCCGCGCATCGCATCGGAAGTCCGGCGCAGGCCGGACGTCACGGCCTCGGGGTAGTCCATCGTCATTAGCATGTCCTGGATGTCGCCCATCGCCGCCAGGGCCTCCTCGCAGTGCTCCAGATCACCGGCGCGCAGCTCATCAAGCAGGTGGCGCCGCAGCTCGCCGATCGTCTCGCCGATACCGTTGAGGTAGGCAGCGCCCCTGATCTTGAGGTCGGTGGGCGTGGGCAGCCGCTCACCGGCAATCAGCGCCAGCGTAGTACTCGCCTCCGCAAACTCCTTCTGCGCGTCGTTGACGTAGCCGGCATGAAGAATGTCCGCGTGATCGGCCAGCGCCGAATCGATCTTCGCCAGGTCGTCTCGCGCCTCCGCCAGCAGAGCGCGCGCCGCCTCGAAATCCCTGCGGTGCACGGAGCGGATCGCATTGGCCGAGAGGCGGACCACGTCGCGCGAGAGCCTGAGCGCCTGCTCGCGGGCCTGGTGCTTCGCGTCCAGGTGCTCCCGCACGGATTCGGCGATTTCGTTCAGGCCATCTGTGTTCACAGGTCTTTGACCGCGTCCGGGAAATCGCCTTCGCGGGCGGCGTCGATCATCTGGCGAGCCTCTTGCGGCATCTCGACGCCGTACTCGTCGAACTTGCGTTCCGCCCAGCGCCCGATCTGCCTCGGGTCCTTGTAGTCTTCAAGCCGCTGGGGCTCAGAACCGGTGTCGCGCAGGACGTCGGCCTCCGTGCGATGGACGGCAAACTTCGAAAAAACGCGCTCCAACTTCTTGCCGCCGCAGCCACGACACACGGCGTCCACGGGCGAGCTGACGCTGCGCGTGAAGACGCTGGTCAGCTTGCCGCAGTCGCCGCATTTGTACTCGTATATCGGCATCTTTCTCAGTCTACACCTGCGAAGTCGTCTCCGAACGTATCGTCCGCGTCAGCCTCGTCGGCAAGCTCGCCAGCCTCCATGCGCTCCAATTCGCCTTCCATCTCGGCATCCATCGGCTCGCCCATGTCTTTGCTCATCTTGCGCACCCACTTCGCCATCGAACGCGGGTCGTTCTCATCCACATCCGCCAGGCTCGCCTCGTCGAAGCCGCCCTCGTCACCGGAGCGGTGGACGGCGACGCGCGAGATCAGCCGCTTGAGATCCAGCGAGCCGCAATGCTCGCAGGCGGCCGAGACGTCCGCCGAGACGCTGCGCACGAAGACAGACGTGCGCTTGCGGCAAGCGGCGCAGCGAAACTCGTAGATCGGCACGCTACCAGCCTTCGCGCTCGCGACGGGCGGCGATTTCGTCACGGACTTCACAGGTGTAGAGGTAAGGGCAGCCGGCGCAGTGCCTGCCGATCGTGGGCGGAAAGGCCGTGACGCCGTCCATCTCTAGCACCGTGGCGAGGATCTCGTCCAGCGTGCTCTGGTCGTCCAGCGCTCCCAGATCCGTCGTCCAGGACGTGCCATCATCCAGGTACCAGAACGACACCTTCGACACCTCGCGCTTGAGCGCTCGCCCCGCCAGCAGCGCGTAGATTCGCAACTGCTGCGGGTCGATCTCTTCCGGCTGCGTGCCGCCCTTGTAGTCGATGATATGCAGCGTCCCGTCCGCCTCTTCGTCGATGCGGTCCAGCCGGCCAAACAGCGTTACGCCGGGCGCCACTTCCTCCTGGAAGTATGGCTCGACCATCAACGGCTCGGCGCCCAGGTCGAAGCAGCGCGCAAAGTTGGCGAGCTGGTGCAGCGACGCTTCGTGATGGACCTCGACGCCCGGAATGCGATGATAGCCGGCCGAGAGCGCCGTCCACCCCGCTTCGAAGAGCCTCGCCAGCGTCTTCTCGTTGCGCTCCGCCGGCGGCACCTTCGTGAAGAAGTCGCACAGCACCCGGTGCACGAGGCTGCCCGCCGTGTCCGCCGGACGCAGCCGGGCCCGCACCTTATCAACATACTGATATCGGAAGCGGAGCCTGCAGGTGCCGAAGACACGCGCCTTGAGCGCGGAAACGCGAGGCATGGCGCAATTGTACGGCGAAAGCGGCCCGAAAGCGCCGCTACTGCCTTCACGCCTTTCCCCTTGTGATAGGGTTAACTGAACAAATTACGAGGACTTCTCCGTTGCAATGAGCACTTCTGGAGCAACAACAGACGCCCAGGGACTGCCAGCTAAGTGGCTGCGAGAGATCCGCCGCCAGTCGGATGTCATCCGTAAGTGGCGGCCCGGTAAGAAAGACGCCGCCGAGATCATTCTTCTCTTCTCGGCGCTGCCCCTGTACTACCTCGTCCGCGGCCTCACAAACACCGATACTCGCATCGACGAAGCCGTGCAGCGCGGCATCGACATCATCAACATCGAGAAAAGCGTCGGCATCTTCTGGGAAGTCGAGATGCAGAGCTGGGTGCTGGGCTACCAGTGGCTGGTGGACTTCTTCAACTACTTCTACCTCTTCGGCCACCTGCCGGTCATCGGCGCCCTCGCGGTCTGGATGTACTTCTGGCACAAGCCCCAGTACCTGCTCATGCGCAACGCCTTCCTGCTCTCCGGCGCGATCGCGCTGATCTTCTACGTCAACTTCCCGACGGCGCCACCGCGGCTCATCCCGGACAGCTATGGATTCGGCTTCGTCGACACCGTCTTCGACCAGTACAACACCGGCAGACCCTTTACTTTCGGCGCGTTCGTCAACGAGTATGCGGCGCTCCCCAGCATGCACATCGGCTGGAACCTGCTTGCGGGCATCGCCGTCTGGATGGCCTCCAAGAACATCTTCGTCCGCGCCTTCGCCGTGACCATGCCGCTGGTGATGACTGCCGACATCATCTTCACCGGCAACCACTACATCATCGACGCCTTTGCCGGCTTCGTCGTCATGATGATCGGGCTCGGGATCGCCGTCGGCGGCAAGATGCTGGCGACCCGCATCGTATCTCCGGACAGCAAGGCGGCGCGCGAGAAGGGCTGGGTGCCGTGGATGTATTGGCTCTGCGGTGTCGCTTACGAGCGCGACGAGAATAGACAGTCGAACATCCAGGCCGCATAATTTCTCATAACGTGAAGACGATGCCACAATCGCTCAGGTGCCTGCTTGCAGATTAAGAACCTGCTCCAGGCCGTACCCCGCGTCCTCTTCTCCAACGCCCCACTGGACGCACAGCTCATCGTCACCCGCCGCTGCAATCTTTCCTGCGGATATTGCTCCGAGTACGACAGCTTCTCCCAGCCCGTGCCGCTCGAAGACCTGAAGGAGCGCATCGACGCCCTGCACCGCCTGGGCTCGGTCAATATCACGCTCCTCGGTGGCGAGCCCCTCATACATCCGGACGTCGCCGAAATCACGCGCTACGCCGGGCGGAAGGCCAACGTCAGCATCGTCACCAACGGCTTCCTCCTGCGCAACGGCGTTATCACGGCGCTCAACGACGCCGGCCTCAACAACCTGACCGTCTCCATCGACACGCTCCACGCCGACCCGTCCCGCTATATCCAGAAGTCATTCCGCTCGCTGAAGACGCGGCTGGAGCGGCTGGCTCGGCTGGCCAAGTTCGACGTTCACGTCACGGCTGTCCTCTGCGACGCATCGAAGGACGACTTCCGCGAGCTCGTCCAGGAGGTGCAGGCGTTCGGCTTCCGCATGTCATTGAACCTGATCCACAACGACCGCGGCTACGTCACGATCAAGGGCAAGCCTTACATCGACCTCTACGAGGACTTCTACGCCGACGGCAAACCGTTCACGTTCCTGGACTACGAGTACGGAAAGAAGCTGCTTCGGGGCGAGACGCCGGACTGGACTTGCCGCGCCGGCTCCCGCTACCTCTACGTCGACGAGCACGGCGACGTGCAACTCTGCGCCTCGCAGCTGGGCCGCCTTCAGAAGCCAATCGTCGAGTACACGACGGCCGACCTCAACGCCAACGCCAAGACGAAAAAAGGCTGCGAAGAAGGTTGCTCCGTTGGCTGCGCTTTCCGCTGCTCTCTCGTCGACAACGACAAGCCGGCGTTCCTTATGGCGGCCGTCCGCGGCCTCACCCGCGGCACGCTCTTCGACAACAGCCGGACGCACAAGTCGCCGAAGCTGCGCCCCGAACCCGCCGTCGGCGACGACTAGCGCGCCTTAAACGTCCGCAGTGACCGCGTTCTCGTAGTGCACCAGCGAAGCGAGGCGCCCATCGCTTTCGAAGTCGATGGCGATGAGGTCGATGCGCCACTGCTCCGGCAGGTCCTCGCGCGCCTGGCCGTAGGCCTCGGCCATCTCCACCATGCGCCGCTGCTTCGCCGGCGAAAGCGACTCGGCCGCCGTGCCCATTGACGAGCCGCGACGGCACTTCACCTCGACGAAGGCCAGAACTCCGCCCGCCTCAGCCACGATATCGATCTCGCCTGCAGCCGTCCGGAAGTTACGCTCGCGGATGCGATAACCCTTGGCCTTCAGGTGCTCGCCGGCCAGCCGTTCACCCAGCTCGCCGAGCGCGCGCCGTCCGTTGTCTCTTGCCACTTGTCTGCCGTCCTGCCTCAGTACGCGCCCTGCGTCTCGAAGACGCGGCGCGGGTTGCCCACCGTCATCGCCGTGATGTCGTCCTCGCTCACGCCGGCCTCACGAAGGGCCGGCAACACGTCGTCCGGGATGTGGTTGTAGTTCCACTTCGGCATCAGCTTCTCCCGCAGAGGGGGATCGACCCAGTCAAAGTAGCAGGCTGCATCGTGGGAGAGCACGATCTGGCTGGCGTAACCCAGTTCGCACATCTTCTGAATCGTCGCCACGCGCTGCGGCGTCGTCAGGAAGAGATCGAGGCCGAAGCGGTCCATACCGATCAGCGAGCCGCGGTCGCAGAGCTTCTGCAGGTACGCCGTGTCCTCGGTATCGCCGCTGTGCCCGATGACGACGCGGCTCAGGTCCACACCCTCGTCCTCGAAGATATCCTGCTGCTTGAGGCCCACCTCGCTCGCGGCGTGCGTGTGCGTCGAGATCGGGACGCCGGTTGCCCGGTGGGCCTTCGCGGCGGCGCGCAGAATGCGCTCCACGTCCGGCGTCACGCCGGGCTCGTCGGCCGCGCACTTGATGACGCCGGCCTTCACGCCCGTGTCCATGATGCCGTCCGTGATGTCGCGGGTGAAGAGGTCGGCGATGTGCTCGATCGAGCGGCCGCTCTGGGCCTTGAAGTAGTACGGCACCTCCCAGTACAAGCCAGTGGCGACGATGACCTGCGCGCCGCTGGCCGCCACGGCCTCCTTCACGAAGGGGATATCGCGCCAGTTGCCGACAGTGAGGTCGACGAGCGTCTTGACGCCTCGGTCTTGCACGTCCTTCAGCTTCTGCACGGCGCTGGCCAGCTCCGCCTCGCGGTCGAACATCGCGAAGTTTTCCTTCACACCGGGAGACTGGACCAGGATGTGCTCGTGCATCAGCGTGAAGCCGAGGTCGGCGGTGTCGATGGGGCCGGAGACGGAGTTGATGGTAGCCACAGGGCGCTCCTTCGTTATGCTGTCGGCAGGTCGCCGCCAATTATAGCGAAGCGGGGACGAGAGCCGGCGCTGGCTCTGGCAGCAGCTCGAGCTGCTGGCCCAGGAGCAGCTCCTTGAGCGGCGAGAACGACCGCCGGTGCAGCTCGCACGGCCCGATCTCCCGCAGGGCGTGGGCGTGCTCGGACGTGAAGTAACCCTTGTGCGAGGCGAAGCCGTACTCCGGGTAGCGCTCATCGTGCGCCGCCATCAGACGATCGCGCGCCACCTTGGCGATGATTGACGCCGCCGCGATCGAGCGCGATATCCCGTCGCCGCCGATGATCGGCGTCTGATCGATACGGCAAGCGCGCAGCGGAAAGGCGTCGAGGAGCAGGAACTGTGGCCGCACGCAGAGGTCTCCCAGCGCACCGAGCATCGCCTGGCGCGACGCCTCCGCGATGCCAATGCGGTCGACCGTTTCGGCCGAGATGAAGCTGACGGCCGCGGCCAACGCCTGCTCCCAAATCAGCGGCGCCAACTCCTCGCGCGCTTCGGTCGTCAGCTTCTTGCTGTCGTTTACGCCCTTCAGCCAACGGAATCTAGGCTCGGGCGCGAAAATGACGGCGCCGGCGGCGACCGGGCCCGCCAGCGGCCCGCGCCCAACTTCATCGACGCCGGCGACGAAGGTGACGTCCTGGCGCCACAGGCGGCGCTCGAAGGCGAAGTCGGGGCGGCGGGAAGGCATCGTTGGCGTCATGCTAGCTGCGAGTGATGTTAATGTCAACGCGCATATCCAAATGAACAATTGACACCGCGACAGCGCCGCCCTACCGTGAATGCGGCGACTCGACGGAGATGCCACGAAAGACGCCGCCATCGTATAACAAGGGGAGGTACGCCATGCCCATCGTCCGGGTCGAGATGTGGACAGGCAGGACAGAAGCACAGAAGAAGGAGCTGGCCCGCGTCATCACCGACGCCATGGTCAACATCGCGCACACGACGCCCGAAGCGACCATCATCGTCTTCGAGGACATCGATAAGGGCAACTGGGCCCAGTCGGGAAAGCTTTCCTCAGACGACTAGCTGTAACCGATTCGGCACGCCGCCCGTCAAACTATCAGACGGCCGAGCGGCCGAGTGCCCTGTGATACAATCCAGACAGTGACGCGCGGGCCGCCGTGCCTCGTGATCCCGTCTAAGGAAAGAGCCTGAATGAACGGACGCTGGCTACGAAATAGCTTCATATACCTCCTCATCCTCGTCGCGATCGTGGCGATCGTCTTCACCGTCCTGAGCGGCGGCGGCACCGACAAGATCGACCAGGAGCTGAGCCAGTTCATCTCGCAGGCTCAGGCCGGCGAAGTCGTCAAGGTAGACGTCGACGGCCACACACTCAACTATGAACTGAGCAACGACGACGCCACTTACACGACGAAAGTCGAAGAGGGCGATACTGTCCGCCAAATCCTCCAGGATGCTGGGGTCGAGCCTGGTTCGGACGGGTACCCCGTGGTTGAGATCAAGGAAGCGAGCGCCTGGAGCAACATCCTTAGCATTGGCCTCCAGTTCCTGCCCATCATCTTCATCATCGCCATCATCTTCTTCTTCCTGCGCCAAGCGCAGGGCTCCAACAACCAGGCGATGAGCTTCGGCAAGAGCAAGGCGAAAATGTTCACCGGCACGCGCAGCAACGTCAGCTTCCTGGACGTGGCCGGCCTGGAAGAAGCGACGCAGGAGCTGAAGGAAATCGTGGAGTTCCTCAAGTACCCGGAGAAGTTCGCGGCCCTCGGCGCGCGCATCCCCAAGGGCGTACTGCTGGTCGGCCCGCCCGGCACCGGCAAGACGCTCCTGGCCAAGGCCGTCGCCGGCGAGGCCGGCGTGCCCTTCTTCTCGATCTCAGGTTCTGAGTTCGTCGAAATGTTCGTCGGTGTCGGTGCCTCTCGCGTACGCGACCTCTTCGAACAGGCCAAGCGCAACTCGCCCTGCATCATCTTCGTCGACGAGATCGACGCCGTCGGCCGGCATCGCGGCTCCGGCCTCGGCGGCAGCCACGACGAGCGCGAGCAGACGCTGAATCAGATCCTCGTCGAGATGGATGGCTTCGACACCAACACCAACGTCATCGTCCTCGCCGCCACCAACAGGCCCGACATCCTGGACCCGGCGCTCCTGCGGCCCGGTCGCTTCGACCGCACGGTGACCCTCGACAAGCCGGACATCAAGGGCCGCACCGCGATTCTCAACGTCCACTCCAAAGGCAAGCCGCTGGACAGCGACGTCAGCCTCGACCTGGTCGCCAAGCAGACGCCGGGCTTCACCGGCGCCGACCTGGCGAACCTCGTCAACGAAGGTGCCATCCTCGCCGCCCGCCGGGGCAAGAAGAAGATCACCATGTCGGAGCTGGACGAGTCCGTCGACCGCGTTATCGCCGGCCCAGAGCGCCGCAGCCGCGTCATCAGCAAGAAGGACCGCAAGATTATCGCCTACCACGAGGCTGGCCACGCCTTTGTCGGCTTCGCGCTACCGAACGCTGACCCGCCGTACAAGATCAGCATCATCTCCCGCGGCCAGGCCGGCGGCTTCACCCGCTTCCTGCCGGAAGAAGAGCACCACCTCTACTCGCGCTCCCAGTTCCACGACATGCTCGCCGCCTTCCTCGGCGGCCTCGTCGCCGAGGAGATCGTTTTCGGCGAGTCGACTACCGGCCCCTCGGACGATCTGCAGCGCGCGACCAGCCTCGCCCGCCAGATGGTCACCCAGTGGGGCATGAGCGAGCGTATGGGCCCGCGCACCTTCGGCCGCAAGGAAGAGATGATCTTCCTGGGCCGTGAGATATCCGAGCAGCGGAACTACAGCGAGAAGGTCGCCGAAGAGATCGACGAAGAAGTGCGCCAGATCCTGGACCGCGCCTACGCCACCGCCACGAAGCTGCTGACCGAGAACCGCGACAAGATCGACACCATCGTCAAAGTTCTGCTCAAGGAAGAGATGATCGAGGGTGAATATCTGACGAGCGTTCTCGAGGGGACCGAATTTAAGGATAAGTCTAAGCCCGACGACGAGAAGGCCGACGGCGGCACCGCGGAAAAGGGTGCGGAGCCAGAAAAGCCGGTCTCGCCGCCAAAGCCCGGCCTCGCCTGGGAATCACCTGCGCGGATCGACCCGGACGTCTCCTGAGCGCTCGCAGCTAGACATACGACGCGTGCGGGCGATACAATTTTACTTCGTTGGCCTATGGCGGCCGTTGGGTGCCTAGGCGAATCTCAAAACAGACGACGAGATGGCGTGTCTGCGCCGTCTCAGAACGTGGAGGACTCCCATTTACGCCATAGTTCGCGCAGGCGGCAAGCAGTACCGCGTCGAGCCTGACCAGACGCTCGACGTGGACCGCATCCAGGCCGACGTCGGATCGACCGTCGACTTTGGCGTCCTTCTCGTCGGCGGCAACGGCGAAGTCAGCATCGGCACCCCCGAGGTCGACAAGGCCAAGGTCGTTGCCGAAGTCATCGAGCACGGCCGCGACCGCAAGATCCTCGTCTTCAAGTACAAGAACAAGACCCGATACCGCCGTCGCCACGGCCACCGACAGGACTACACCCGCCTCCAGATCAAGGAGATCGTGACCGAGGCAGGCACCTTCACAGCGGCCGGCGTGAAGCCGAAGCGCGCGGCACCCAAGCGCCGCCGCAAAGCAAAGGCCAAGCCCGTTGCTGAGGAGACTCTAGCGACCGAGGCCACCGTACCGGAGGCCGCAGCAACCACCGCCGAGGCACCCGCCGAGACGGAGGCGAAGCCGAAGCGCGCCAGCCGAACGACCGCGAAGAAGCCCGCCGCTAAGAAGGCCACCACGAAGCGGAGCCCAAAGAAGGCGGCGGCGAAGGCGGAGGCTGAAAAGCCAACGGCCGCGGAAGCCCCACAGCCGACGCCGGAAGCGAAGGAAGAGCCGAAGACCACGGAAGCCCCGCAGCCAGCGCCGGAGCCAGAGGAAGAGGCGAAGACCGAAGAAGCCCCGCAGCCGGCGCCGGAAGCGAAGAATCAGCCGGAGGAGACTGAATAGATGGCACACAAAAAGAGCGGCGGAAGCGCCAAGAACGGCAGAGACTCAAAGGGGCGGCGGCTCGGCGTCAAGCGCTTCGACGGCGAGATCGTCCGGCCCGGAACGATCATCGTTCGCCAGCGCGGAACGCGTATCCATCCCGGCCTCAACGTCGGCATGGGCCGCGACCACACACTCTTCGCGCTCAAGGACGGCCACGTCAAGTTCTCCCCCTACGCCAGGAAGGGCGGCCGCAAGAAAGTAAGCATCCTCGTCAGCGAGGGTGCGGAGTAAGGAACCAGGTACGAAATGAAGACCGATATTCATCCCGAGTACGTAGACGCAGTATTCTCCTGCGCCTGCGGCAACCGATGGGAAACCCGCGCCACCAAGTCCGAGGTCAAGGTCGAGGTGTGCAGCAAGTGCCACCCGTTCTTCACCGGTGAGCACCGCATCGTCGACACGGCCGGCCGTGTCGAACGATTCAGGCGCCGCTACGGCATGAAGTAGGCATCCCGTCAGAACATGCTCTGAGGCCCCGCAGCTCGGGGCCTCATTCATTTCCCTCAACCTCAGGTCTTCCGGGCTAAAGCTCTGCGGTTACGCCGGCCAGCGGTTATCCTGAACAAGAACGATGCCGAATAAGCGCGTGTACTACGGTGGCCAGGCCGTGATCGAAGGCGTTATGATCCGCGGGCCGAAAACGTTGGCGATCGCCTGTCGGCGTCCCGACGGCGGCATCGCCACGCGTCAGGAGACGCTCGGCAGCGTCTATTCGGGCGGCCTGCGGCGCATCCCCTTCATCCGCGGCGTCATCGTGCTCTGGGAGACGCTGGCGCTGGGCATGCGCGCGCTGATGTGGTCTTCCAGCGTCCAGCTGGGCGAGGAAGACCAAGAGCCCGGCGGCTCGATGTGGGTCATGGTCGTCGGCTCACTCGTCATCGTCGGCGGCATCTTCTTCGCCGGGCCGCTGATCCTGGCGGACCTGCTGCACGACCTGCTCGGCAGCGACATCGCCGTAGTCGCCGTCGAGGGGCTGATCCGGCTCGGCGTCATCGTCGGGTACGTGGCTGCGATCGGCCTCATGCCGGACATACGCCGCGTCTATCAGTACCACGGAGCCGAGCACAAGAGCATCCACGCCCTCGAAGCCGGCGACCCGCTGGAGCCCGAGTATGTGCAGCGTCATCCAACGGCCCACGTCCGCTGCGGCACGAGCTTCCTGCTCACAGTGGTCGTCGTCAGCGTCTTCGTCTTCGCCGCCGTCGGCAATCCAGACCTCTGGCTGCGCGTCGTCTCCCGCATCGTGCTCATTCCGGCGATCGCCTCGATCGCCTATGAGATGATCCGCCTGGGTGGTACGTTCGCCTCGAACCCGATCACAAAGGTCCTCATGTGGCCAAACCTGGCGCTGCAGTCGATCACGACGAAGCCACCCGACGACGACCAGGTGGAGGTCGCTCTGCGCGCGCTCAAGGATATGCTCGCCGCAGAAGAACGCGCCGAGCAGGCGACAACGCCGGTCGCCTCAGACAGCGAAGCGGCGCCGGCCGTCGACTAGTCGCGGCCGGTCAGCTTGCCGAAGATCCAGCGGAACGGGTCGTAGTACTTGTCCACCACGCGTTCCTTCAGTGGAATGATCGCGTTGTCCGTGATGTGGATGCTCTCCGGGCAGACCTCAGTACAGCATTTCGTGATGTTGCAGTAGGCGATACCGCCGGCCTCGCGGATGAACTCGGTGCGGTCGGCCGTGTCCAGCGGGTGCATCTCCAGCTCCGCCAGGCGCACGAACTGGCGCGGGCCCAAGAAGTTGGGCTTGTTCTCCGGGTGGTCGCGGATGACGTGGCAGACGTCCTGGCAGAGGAAGCACTCGATACACTTGCGGAACTCCTGGCCGCGTTCAATGTCCTGCTGCATCATGCGATAGGATCCATCGGCGGCGTCAGGCGCACGCGGCGCGAACGCCGGAATCTGCTTCGCGCCCTCGTAGTTGAACGAGACGTCCGTCACGAGGTCCTTGATCAGCGGGAACGTCTTGATCGGCGTCACACTGATCGGCTTGCTGACGTCGAGCGTGTTCATGCGCGTCATGCACATCAGGCACGGCTTGCCGTTGACTTCGGCGCTGCACGAGCCGCACTTGCCGGCCTTGCAGTTCCAGCGCACCGCCAGATCGCCGGCCTGCGTCGCCTGCACGGTGTGCAGGACGTCAAGCACGACCTGCCCCTCGTCCATTTCGACGGTGTAGTCGACGAACTCGCCACCGCTGGCGTCGCCACGAAACACCCGCAACGTCACGGTGCGTGAGGTGCCAGGTTCGAGGTGCGAGGTGTCAGCTTGTGTCATGACGAGGCTCCCTTGGTCAGGATCCGGCGCCGGAGGCTGCTCAACATCCTGCTCACCTCCGCTATCTGACTCAGCAGATCGGTCTCAGCCGCGTCGTCGATGTAGCTCCTTCTCAGGGAAACTGTCACTAGCGTATCCAGCTCCATCAGAGATGAGCGCGCAACTGCGAGGAAGTTCGCGAAGTCCTTGGCGGTCGATCGCGCTCTACCTTCGGCGATGTTCGCTGGGACAGACACGGCCGCCCGAGTCATCTGGCTCCAGAGCCCGTACCTCTCCCGCTGTGGCAGGCCCTCCGCCGCATCATAGATCGAGTCCACGAGAGCCATAGCCTTCTGCCACACGATTAGATCTCTGTGCGACCGCACCCGCTCACTCACACCTAACACCTAACACCTGGCACCTATCCAGCCTCCTCGATCAGCGCCGCCAGATCAGCCGGTATCTCCAGCAGCGGTGTCTTCTCCAGCTTCATCGAGCCGTCCGCATTCTGGCTCAGCGAGAGGTT
The DNA here is from genome assembly GCA_022561635.1 of Chloroflexota bacterium. Taxonomy (GTDB): domain Bacteria; phylum Chloroflexota; class Dehalococcoidia; order SM23-28-2; family RBG-16-64-32; genus CF-162. The sequence continues at coordinate 20,749 of JADFQV010000019.1, forward strand.
CCACTTGCCCCACTCGGGGTCGGTCTCCTGGTAGTCGTCGCGTGTGTGACCGCCACGGCTCTCGGTCCGCTCCGCGGCCGACCGGGCGATCGCTTCTGAGACGGTCAGTAGCGAGCGCAGGTCCATCGCCAGGTGCCAGCCGGGATTGTACGCCTTGCTCCCGGTGACACTGGCCTTTGCCGCACGTCCCTTCAGGTCCGCGATCTTTCCCAGCGCTTCCTCGATCTCGGGACCGGTGCGGATGATGCCGACTAGCGTGTGCATCGCGTCCTGCAGATCTGACTGGATGGTGTAGGGGTTCTCGTCGCCGTCGCTTCCGAAGTTCGCGTCCATCTCAGTGGTGACGGAGGCAACGTCGGCGTCGGCGAGCGCTGGCGGCGAGCCGAGGCCGAGGGCGTATTCCGCTGCGCCAATGCCGGCGCGCCGGCCGAACACGAGCAGGTCCGAGAGCGAGTTTCCGCCGAGCCGGTTGGCACCGTGCATGCCACCGGCGCATTCGCCAGCGGCGAAGAGGCCGGGCACCGTGGCCGCGCCGGTGTCGGGCTCGACGCGGACGCCACCCATCGTGTAATGCATCGTCGGGCCAACTTCCATCGCCGCAGCCGTTATGTCGACGTCGGCGAGCTGCTTGAACTGATGGTACATGCTGGGCAGCGCGCGCTTGATGTAGTCAGCCGGCCGCCGTGAGGCGATGTCGAGGAAGACGCCGCCGTGGGGGCTGCCGCGCCCGGCCTTCACCTCGGCCACGATCGCGCGCGCCACCTCGTCTCGGGGCAACAGGTCAGGTGTGCGGCGATTGTTCAGCTTGTCATCGTACCAGCGGTCGGCCTCTTCCTCGGTCTCGGCCGTCTCCGCCCGGAAGTAGTCGCTGATATACCCGAACATGAAGCGCTTGCCGTCAGAGTTCGTCAGCGTCCCGCCATCACCGCGCACGCCCTCTGTGACCAGGATGCCGCGCACGCTGGGCGGCCAGACCATGCCCGTCGGGTGGAACTGGATGAACTCCATGTCGATCAGCTCAGCGCCTGCCCAGTAGGCCAGCGAATGCCCGTCTCCCGTGTACTCCCACGAGTTGGAGTTGATCCGGAACGCCTTACCGGTGCCACCCGTTGCCAGGACTACGGCCTTCGCCTTGAAGGCGACGTACTCGCCGCTCTCCCGCCAGTAGCCGACGGCGCCTGAGATGCGGTCGCCGTCCTTGAGCAGGCGCGAGATCGTGCACTCCATGTAGACGTCGATGCCCTCCTGCACGGCGTGCTGCTGCAGCGTGCGGATCATCTCCAGGCCGGTGCGATCGCCGACGTGCGCCAGGCGGTCGTAGCGGTGGCCGCCGAAGGCGCGCTGCTGGATGCGGCCGTCGTCCGTGCGGTCGAACAGCGCTCCCCACGATTCGAGCTCGTGAACTCGCGCCGGCGCCTCTTGTGCGTGGATCTGCGCCATGCGGCAGTTGCCTAGCATCTTGCCGCCGCGCATCGTGTCGCGAAAGTGGACCTGCCAGTTGTCTTCAGCGTAGACGTTGCCCATCGCCGCCGCGATGCCGCCCTCGGCCATCACAGTGTGCGCCTTGCCCAGCAGCGATTTGCAGACGAGCGCGGTGCGCGCACCCAGAGCCGAGGCTTCGATGGCGGCCCGCAGTCCGGCGCCGCCCGCGCCGATAACGACTACGTCGTATTCGTGCGTCTCGATTTCAGCCACTGCTCAGAATCCGCCCCAGGTGTTCGGGTCCGTTATGTGGCCGTTGGCGACGAGACGGATGTAGACGTCGGTGAAGACGATCCAGATCAGGCTCGCCCAGGCCCAGGTGCGGTGAGACTCGTTCCAGGCCGATACGCGGTCCCAGATCCGTTTGCGCGCCCGGCTGACAGCGCTACAGCTGAAGCAGCTGCTGCCGCCGCCGACGAGGTGACGGAAAGAGTGGCAGCTGAACGAGTACATCATCAGCAGCGTCGCGTTGATGACCAACACTATGGAGCCGAGGCCGATGCCCCAACCCGTCTCTACCGCCACGCCATCGATGATGCTCTCTGTGTTGTAGAAGCTGCGGATCGCCCCGATCCAGAGCAGCACCACGAAGACAAGTGCGGCGTACATGAAGAAGCGGTGCAGGTTCTGCATCACGAGCGGGAAGGTGGACTCGCCGCTGTACTTCTTACCTGCGTCGCCGACGGCGCAGCCCGGCGGGCTCAGCAGGTACGACCGGTAGTATGCCCGGCGGTAGTAGTAGCACGTCGCGCGGAAGCCCACCGGAACCCAGAGGATGAGCAGCGCCGGAGAGAAGTACCAGGCGTCGAACGAGCCGGCCAGCTTTGGCTCGAACACGGGCGTCAGATAGGGCCCGATTTCGTAGGCCCAGCCGTCGAGGAAGGCGCTGACGGTCAGATAACCGAGGAAGACCGAAAGACCAATGCCGATGGCCGCCGGCTCGAACCACCAGGCGTCGGTACGCAGAGTGCGCAGGAATCCGAGCCTGTGAGGGGGGCTGACCGCCCTGTCTACTTGCGCCATCTAGCTACGCTCCGAGCTATTAATTACTCTCGCGATTACGACGCCATTCTATCAACGCTACCTATAACCTTCAAACCGACGGGGGCTTAGTCAAGCGAGCAGTCGTCTTGCCGCCAGCAGTATGCCCGCCACGCTCTTCGCGTCCTTGATCTCGCCGGCTTCCACCAGCTGCACGGCCTCCTCAAGCGTCACCCGCTGGACCACGATGTCTTCGTCTTCGTCGGCATCCAGTGGCGCCGCTTCCAGCCCCTCGGCGAGAAAGATCGTCATCAGCTCGGTGAGAAAGCCGGGCGAAGCGAAGAACTCACCGATCTGTGTCAGCTTTTCGGCCCGCAGCCCGGTCTCTTCCCGCAGCTCGCGTTGCGCCGCGGTGGCGGCGTCTTCGCCGGGATCGACGATTCCGGCCGGTATCTCCAGCATCACCTCACCGGTGGCCAGCCGGAACTGCCGAATCAGCACGACCGTACCATCTGCTTCCACCGGCACCATCGCCACCACCGGGTCGTGCTCGACGATCTCGCGGGTCGCCGTGCGGCCGTCCTCCAGCATGACGGTGTCGACCCGCAGAGCGCAGATGCGTCCCTCGAAGATGCGCCTACTCGCGATTACGCGCTCGGCGGCAGGCTCGCGGCCTTCGCTCAACGCGGCGTCGCCGCAACGTCAAGGTCGAAGAGATCGAGGTTGTCGGTCGTCCGCAGAACGCGCAGCCAATCGAGCCGCTCAGATAGCAGTGCGTAGTAGTCCTTCGGCTCAGAGAAGCGCACGAAGCGCGCGAAGTGGGCGCTGCGGCAGATCGTCACGGTCTGCCCGGAGTCGAGGTCGTGGTCGATCTGGCCGTCGACGCTGACGATCGCGTCCTTGTCAGCGCTCACCGTGAGATCGATCGTCGTGTCCGGCGGCATCACAATCGGCCGCGCGACCGCCATATGCGTCGAGACGGGCGTGATGATCAGGTCGGCCGACTCCGGGTGCAGTATCGGCCCGCCGGCAGACAGCGAGTAGGCTGTGCTGCCCGTCGCCGTCGCCACGATTACCGCGTCGCAGCGGTGGATCGCCAGGCGCGATCCGTTAGCCGTCACCTCCACGTAAACCGGCCGGCTCACCGTTCTGCGGCCGACGACGACGTCGTTGAGCGCCTGGTACGTCACGCCCCAGTCAGGCACCCTCGCCTGCAGCATGGTGCGCGACTCGACCCGGAAGTCGCCACTGAGAAGGCGCGGCAGGTGGTCTATCAAGTCAGCGGGCCGCACCTCCGCCAGGAAACCGAGCCGGCCCATGTTCACGCCGAGGATCGGAATCTCGTGGGGGATCACGGACCGCGCCGCGTGCAGGACGGTTCCGTCGCCGCCCAGGCAGATCAGCAGGTCCGTGCCCGGAATCTTCGTTTGCAGGTCGCCCGCTTCCCAGTCCGATGATGCCCAGACCTCATCCGCTCCGTGCGAGGTCAGGAACGCGCTGACGTCCTCGGCAAGCTTTCCCGCCGCCTCCGACTGCGAGTGCACGAATATTCCGACTTTCTTCACCCGGCAGCGCCTCCGCCTGGCCGCAGCCAGAAGAGAAACTCGCGGTTCCCCTCGGCGCCGAGGATCGGCGAAGCGGTCATCGAAATCACCCGGAAGCCGTTGTCGCTGCACCAGCGGACGAAGCGGCCTATCAGCGTCGCGTGCATCAGCGGCGCCTTGATTACGCCGCCGCGCGGAACCTCTTCCTTCATCGCTTCGAACTGCGGTTTGAACAGCGCAACGATCGTCCCCGACCCTCGGTTCTCAGCCTCATGGCTCAGCACTGCGGCCACTGGGGGCAGAACCCGCTGCAGCGAGATGAAAGCGACGTCGATGACGGCGAAGTCGGCGCGCTCCGCCAGCGACAGGTCGCGCGCGTTGACGCCCTCCATGACGACGACGCGGGGGTCCTGCCTGAGCTTGTAGTCGAGCTGACCGCGGCCGACGTCGACCGCGTAGACGCGCGATGCTCCTCGTCCCAGAAGGCAGTCCGTAAAGCCGCCGGTCGAGGACCCAACGTCCACGGCGACAAGACCGCTCACGTCGATGCCGAACGTCTCGAGCGCGTGTTCCAGCTTGTCGCCGCCGCGGCTGACGAATCGCCGCCCCTTCGCGACATCAAGTGAGACGTCGTCAGGGACCATGACGCCCGCTTTAGGGGCCGGGCGCTCGTTTACGCGCACAACACCCGCCATGACGAGCGCCTGCGCCTTCTCGGGGCTCTCAGCAAGCCCACGGTCGACGAGGAGCGTGTCCAGTCTGCGTTTCGCCATTGTGGTGAAAGGATAGCACGCGAAATCGCCAACTAGCTGCCGTGTGTGGCCATTGTGAGTCCGGGGGTGTTGGGTGCTACGTCTGAAGCCGCCGTTAGGCCGTCTCGCGGCCCTTCTTCTTCTTCACGTCCCAGATCTCAATCGCCTGACCCGAGCGGTTGAGCAAGAGGGGCCGGCGCAGGCCGTTGATGGCGTCGGCGTCAACGATGCACTTCTTGATCGTGTTGTGCGACGGGATCTCGTACATCACGTCCAGCAGGCACTCTTCGAGGACAGTGCGTAGACCTCTTGCGCCGGTCTTGTGCTTGACTGCCTCCTCGGCGATCGCCGCCAGCGCGTCGTCCGTCAGCACTAGCTCCACCTTGTCCAGCGCAAAGAACGCCTCGAACTGCCGCGCCAGCGCGTTCTTCGGCTCCGTGAGGACGCGAATGAGGGCGTCCCGATCCAGCGTCTGCAGCGAGACGACGACCGGAATGCGGCCGACGAACTCGGGGATAAGGCCGTACTGCAAAAGGTCGTCGTGCGTAACGTTCGCCATCAGCTCGTCGGCGGTCTTGACGGGGTCCAGTTCGGCAACGGCCGGGGTGAAGCCAAAGATGCGGCCCGAGCCGACGCGCTTGCCGATCACCTCGTCGAGGCCCTGGAAGGCGCCGCCGCAGATGAAGAGGATGTTCACTGTGTTGATCTGGATGAAGTCCTGGTGCGGGTGCTTGCGTCCGCCCTGGGGAGGCACGTTGGCAACACAGCCCTCGATGATCTTGAGCAGCGCCTGCTGCACTCCCTCACCGGAGACGTCGCGTGTAATCGATGGGTTGTCGCCGGTCTTGCGGCTGATCTTGTCGATCTCGTCGATGTAGATGATGCCGCGCTCCGCCTTGGCGACGTCGAAGTCCGCGGCCTGGATCAGCCGCAGGAGGATGTTCTCGACGTCCTCGCCGACGTAGCCGGCCTCGGTCAGCGCCGTAGCATCGGCGATCGTGAACGGCACCTCCAGCAACCTGGCCAGCGTGCGCGCCAGCAACGTCTTGCCCGAGCCCGTCGGGCCGAGGAGCAGGATGTTGCTCTTCTCCAGCTCAACGTCATTTGCCGTCTGCGAGCCGATGCGCTTGTAGTGGTTGTAGACGGCGACGGAGAGGACCTTCTTCGCCTGCTCCTGGCCGATGACGTACTCGCTCAGCTGTTCGTAGATCACCTTGGGCGGCGGGATGCGCTGCAGAGGCTCTTTGGCCTTGACCGTGCCGTTCGAGTCGTCTTCCTGGACGATCTCGCGGCACAGCTCGACGCACTCGTTGCAGATGTAAACGGCGCCGGGCCCGGCGATCAAGCGCCGCACCTGGTCCTGGTTCTTGCCGCAGAACGAGCAGTCGTAGCTAATCTTGTTGCCGCTGCCGCCGCTGCCTTTGCGCTTGGCCGGCATCGCCCTAGGCCTTCGCTCCGTCGCTGTTCGTCCCGGCCTTTTCCTTCTTATCCTTCTTATCCTTCGGCTCGGCCGACTGCAGCACCTCGTCGATCAGGCCGTACTCCTTCGCGGAGTTGGCGTCCATGAAGAAGTCGCGGTCGGTGTCGCGGATGATCTTCTCGATATCCTGGCCGGTGTGCTTGGCCAGGATATCGCGGATCAGCTGGTTCTGGCGCAGCACCTCTTTGGCGTGGATCTCGACGTCCGTGGCCTGGCCGCCGAGACCGTGGATGATCGCCTGGTGAATGTGGATCGTGCTGTTGGGCAGGGCGTAGCGTTTGCCCTTCGCTCCCGCGCAGAGGATAACGGTGCCCATGCTGGAGCAGCTCCCGACGCAGATCGTCGCTACGTCACTCTTCATCAGCTGCATCGTGTCGTAGATCGCCAGCCCGGCGCTGACCACGCCACCGGGAGAGTTGACGTACATGTTGACATCCTTGTCCGGGTCATCGCGGTCGAGGTACAGGAGCTGGGCGACGATCAGGTTCGCGATCTGGTCGTCGATCGGAGTCCCCAGAAAGACGATGCGCTCCTTCAGGAGGAGCGAGAATATGTCGTACGCACGCTCGCCTCGCGCGCTCTGTTCGACGACGTACGGAATGATGTTTTGAATGTCGCGGCTCACGAGTCCTCCTCTTCGGTCTCAGTCTTCTTTGCTTTAGTGCTCTTCTTAGTAGACGCAGCTTTCGCCTTTGTTGTTTTCTTTGTGCTCGCCTTGGCCTTCGGCTTCTCAGCGCTGCCGGCACTCGCGCCGGCGCCGTCGCTCGCTATGTCCACCAGCCGGTCGAGCGTGCGGCGCGTCAGCAAGGAGTTGCCCAGCGACGCGCGCGCCTCCTTGGAGTCGAAGAGACGGCGGTAGCGCTCGGCCTGCTCTTCGTTTCCGCCGGTGGCCTGCTGGATGATGTTGTTGATCTCGGCATCGATTTCGGCGTCGCCGATCTCGATTCCCTCGGCGGCGGCCAGCTCGGCAAGCGCCAGCGAGCGGCGCACTCGCTCGGCGGCCGCCGGTCCGACCTCTTCCCCTATCTGCTCCGGTGTCTGCTTGACCAGCTCCAGATAACGCTTGACCTCGACGCCACTGTTGCGCGCCTGCTCGCGGATCAGACGATCGACCTCGCGGTCGACCATCACCGGCGGGAACTCAATCGTGCCCGCGGCATCCACCAGCTTGCCGATCACTTTCTCGCGGTAAGCTTCTGTGGCCTGTGCTTCGAGGCGTTCTTTGATGTCGTTCCGCAGGCGGTCGCGCAGTTCGAGCAGCGTGGCGAAGCCCTCACCGACGCTTTGCGCGAACTCGTCGTCCAGCTCCGGCAGCGTTTCGTCCTTGATCTCCTTGACGGTGACGCTGACGTTCACGGTCTTCCCGGCCAGTTGGCCGCCGCCGTCTTCGGGCATCTCGAGGCCGACCTCGAGCGGTTCGCCCTTCTTCGCGCCAACGAGCGCCTCGACCAGGCCTTCTAGCATGATCGTCTGGCCCTCGCGCAGGTGCAGCTCCGCGTCTTCGTCGTTGTAGACCTCGCGCTCATCGACGACCATGCGCACGGAAGCGCGGATGATGTCGCCAACGGCAACAGGGCGGTCGACTGGCTCGTGCACCGCGTAGCGGCGCCGCAACTCGTCGACAGACTGCTCGACGTCCTTTTCGTCGACCTCGACCAGATCAAGAGGCACCCGCAGCGCCTTGTAGTCACCGAGGTCGATCGTTGGGCGCACCGGCACGGTCGCCTTGAACGACAGCGGCTCGGAGCCGGTCATCTCGATCTGAGGCTGATCGATGGCGTCGATCTCGTTCTCTTCGAGGGCCTGGTTATAGGCCTCCGGCACGAGGAGATCGATCGCCTCCTGGAGGAGCCTCTCGCGACCGATGTGGCGTTCCAGCATAGCGCGCGGCGTCTTCCCCTTACGGAAGCCCGGAACATCAATGCGTTTGACCAGCTTGCGATACGCCCGGTCCATCGAGCGCTCCATCTGCTTTCCGTCGACTTCGATTTCGATAAGAACCTGGCTCTCAGGCAAGCGTTGCGTCGAGACCTTCACGTGTTCGATTGTAGCATGGGGCTCAGGTACGAACGAGGCGCAATGACACGCCGAAATCCGCACTCCGGGCGGCGCGGACAGGCCTCAGGCATCGCCGCCGCGGTCGCGGCGCATCACGTACTCATAGCCCTTCTCCGACTCCAGCCACACCGTCTTCACGTAGCGGAAGCCCGCCCTCGCGTACGCTCGTTTCGCACGCTCGTTCTCGGGATCTGGAGAGATAAAGCAGGTCGTGACGGCTGGCCCCGAGAAAATCTGCTCCTCCACCAGGCGATCGATGGCGCGCGACCCAATGCCGCGCCCGCGAACGTTTTCGCCGATGAGGATGTCGATCGCCCAGGCTTCCGGGTCCTCCCCCCAGCTCCTTCGCGTAATCCGGATAGTCGCCGAGACGATAGCACTGGATGTAGCCGACCGGCCGGCCGTCCAGGTGGATGACGAAGGCCTGGTTCTTCGGCTCGGGCACGAAGTTCTCTTCGTACTCTTTGATCACCTCGTCCATCGTCGGGTTCTTGTGGTTATCGTCGCCCACACCATAGAAGAGCGCCACTTCGGCCGTGTTCAGCCAGCGGTGCAGCAGCGGCAGGTCGGCCGGGATCAGCCGCTCGAAGCTGATCTCGCCAGGCATGCCCTATAGCTCCTTCACCAGCTCGATGACGTCCCGCAGCGGCAGGCCGTCCTGGCCTGTCTCCGGCACCGCCGGCTTGAGCAGCCGCACCCGCTCCATCGCGTCGAGGTGGACGGCGACGATCCGGTAACCGTGCCGCACGTAGAAGGCGATCGCGCGCAGGTTGTCGTTCGTCGTCATGATCGTCACCCGCCTCGCGCCCCGGCGGCGCAGCTCCTCCTCGGCGCCGTTCAGCAAGCGGCCGCCGACATGCCGGCCTTGCTCGAAAGCGTCGACCGTCACGATTTCGCCGCCGTCGCCGTCCACGCGCCAGGTGACGAGGCCCTGCGGCACCCCGCCATCGTCCCGGTACACCAGCCCCTCGACGTCGGTCGGCCGATACTCGCGGTCCAGCGAGACCACCGGCAGGCCCCAGAGCCTGCGCCACTGCTCGTCGATAAACGCGGCGTCCGCCGCCTCAAGTCGTCCTTCCATGCCGGGCCGGATTATACGCTAGCGATGGCGCGGAGAGAGGACGTCGGTGAGCTGGTCGCCCAACAGGTTGAACGACATCACGAGCAGCACGATGAACGTACCGGGAACGATTATCAGCATCGTGTGCTCGCGGACGTTGCTGAGGCCGACGCCCTCCGAGATCATCAGCCCGAAGCTGGGGTGCGGCGGCTGCACGCCGATGCCCAGGAACGTCAGGCCCACCTCCGCCGTCGCCAGCGCGCCGAACGAAAGCGTGAACGCAACCAGAAGCAAGTTCGTCAGGTTCGGCAGCAGATGAACGAAGAGTATCCGCGCCGTGCCGGCGCCGGACGCGCGAGCGGCGGTAACGTAGGGTTCCTGCCGCAGCGAAAGCACCTGCGAGCGGACGACGCGCGCGATGCCCGTCCAGCCAAAGATCGCCAGCGCGCCGAAGACGAGGAAGTAGCTGGGCGCACCTGAGCTCACGATCCAGTCCGCCCCGGTTAACTCCTCCACGTCGCGCGCCAGGTCGATGACGCGCGGCAGCAGGGTCGCCGTGATGATCAGCACGAGGAGGATCGTCGGCACCGAGGCGAACGTATCGGCCGCCCGCATGATGATCGAGTCGGTTCGCCCGCCAGCGTATCCGGCGGCGAGACCGGCCGTAACGCCCAGGACGAGACCGCCCGTCACGACCGCTGCCAGCGAGACGATCACCGTCGTCTGCGCGGACCAGATCGAGCGCGAGAGAAGGTCGCGGCCGAGGTTGTCGGTGCCGAGCGGGTGCTCCAGCGAGGGGGCGGCGAAGCGGTCCTGGAAGTC
>JADFQV010000001.1 GCA_022561635.1 Chloroflexota bacterium
GATTGCGAACGCTGGCGACTGTTCCGTATCTAGGACGAACGGTCAGGAACGCCAGCGAACCCACTGGGTCTGTTTCGTAAACAGCAGGTCTTCGGTTCGAATCCGAACGTTGGCTCCAGCTTTTTGTCTCCTGAACAACCCTTGACGCACTTCTCGCACACACTCGCGCAAAGTAGTCGGAGGCGAGGTTCGATCTGCCATGTGAGCGGCTATGGCGGCTTCCACTGCGACTTTGGCTCCTCGTGGTCGAGTGGGAGGTGCAGCGCTCGACCACCGAGCCGATTGGCAGCTACGATGGGGGCAGGAGCCAACGTAGCTCAGTGGTAGAGCAGCTGTTTTGTAAACAGCAGGTCCTCGGTTCGATCCCGAGCGTTGGCTCCAGCTTCTTGTCCTCTGTCCGCCCCCTACGCCTTTAGCGCTGCGAACGTCACGCCGCGAGTCTCGAAGCTGGCCGCGGACGACTCATGCTTCGAGCCAGAGAAGACGTCGATCTGGTCCCCCCAACGCACGTTGACGAAGCCGGAGTGCTGCAGCACCCATTCCCACTCTGCTTCCAGCAGAGCACCGGCGATTCACCCGGACCAGAGGTCGATGTCGTCCTTCGCACTCTGTGGCACTTCCTTGTGGACGATGATGTCGGCGATCTGAATCCGACCGCCGGGGCGCAGCACGCGGTTGATCTCTTTCATGACGGCCATCTTGTCCGGGCAGAGGTTGATCACGCCGTTGCTAATCACCACATCGATCGATTCGTCATCCACAGGCAGGTTCTCGGCCAGCCCGTCCCGGACTTCGACGTTCGCTAGCCCGGCCTCGCGGGCGCCGGCGATCGCTTTCTCGCGCATCGCCTCGGTCATGTCGACGGCGATCACGCGACCGCTCGGGCCCACCTGGCGGGCGGCGATGAGGGTGTCGAATCCGGCGCCGCAGCCGATGTCGAGCACGGTCTCGCCGGGCTTCATGCTGCCGAACGAGAACGGGTTGCCAGTACCGGCAAACGACTCGACAGTGCCCTCTGGCAGAGCGTCGATATCCGCGTCTGAATAGCCGACCATCCGCGCCAGAGGCCTCCCGGTGTGGAAGTGGAAGCCCTTCTCCGGCGCCCTGGCGACTTCGCTGTACTTTTCGCTAATCTGAGATCGCAGCACGTCGGCGTCCACCGCCGCCGGCCGCACGTCCATCGTCATCTCGTACCTCCGCTCTGCACCGCGGCCATTCTAGCACGCGATCCGGCCTCCGGCGCAGTCGTTTCTAGTGGCCAGCCCGGCGCCGATATCGGCGCCAGGACGCTCCCGCGACGCCGACTGCCGCCAGGGCAACGGCCAGCGCGGCCATCGCGCTCACTGGAGCTCCACTTGTCTGGTGCTCCGCCGGCGCGTCTCCCGACCCGACGGCAAGTTCGACGACGCCGCCAATGGACGGCGGGAAGGGGCAGCCACCGTTAGTCGCCGAGCCAGGCTCGTCCGGACAGGTGTCACAAGCGTCACCGAGGGCGTCACCGTCAGCGTTCGCCTAGTCAGGGTTGGGGATGGGACAGTTGTCTGTGATGTCTAGGACGCCGTCGCCGTCGTTGTCGGGGTCAGGACAACCGTCAGCATCCTCAAACCCGTCGAAATCCTCCGGGTCGTTGGGACAGCTGTCTAAGACATCAACCACGCCGTCGCTGTCGCCATCGGTTACGGGGACACCGCAACCAACGGCAGCTTCAAGCTCGGTGCCGATTGTGAAGGCGAAGCCGTCACCGGTGCCCACGTCCACCCCGAGAATTCCGGCGTTCACCCCGCCGCCGGTAAAGGCGTCGGTCAGCGTGATCGGAGTGGTCCCGGTGGCTACGCACTTGACCGTGACCTCCAACACCTTGCCGGGGCCGGTCTCGAACGTAGCGGTGACGTCGACGGCGTCAACGCGGAAGCTGCCGTCGGTGTCTGGTATGGAGTCGTTAATTCCGAAGGGGACCGCTGCGCCGCTGCTGTATTGAAGGAGGCTGCCCAAGCCTCCGGGGTCTCGGTCTACGGCACTCACCTCGACGACCGTCGGGTCGTAATTGACCTCTAGACCGACAGCGAAGAGGCCCGGGCTGGGCACGGCGTCAACGACTATGTCAAAGGTGACGGTAGAGCCGATGGCGACGTTGTCGAGGGTGCTCTGGATGTCGCCAGCGTCGATACCCGCACCGCCGGCGCCGATGCTGGTCGCCGTATTGCCGGTGGGATCAAGGTCAACAGCCACAATGGCGATGTCCGGCACCTGAGCTGACGCAGGCTGAGACGAAAGCACCAAGCTTGAAAGAGCGGCGCTAAGGAGCACCGCGAAAATGGCGAGCGCCACCGCGGCGGCGGTTAGCGGGGTTATTAGGGAACAGAACCGTAGAACAGTGCGTCCAGCAGAGGACATGCCACACCCCCAATGTGTACGGTAATTATAGTCAACTGAGGGGCGCGTCAACGATTCGAGGAGTATGCTCCTTGCCTGATGGACGCAGCGACGATCCGCGCGCAGGTGGAGGACGATCGCGCTGAGTGGACGCGCCTGCAGGCAAGGCTCGATGCGCACCCGGACGGGCCCCTGCACGACCCCGAGGCGCCGGACTGGACGAGCCGGGACGTCTACACGCACCTGGCGCAGATGATGCTGTGGACGGCGAAGGAGATCGAGCGCGTGGCCGCCGGCGAAAGCAGGCGCACGTCCGACGGGTCAGTCTCGGAGGACGACTGGAACGCCAAACTGCGCGAGCGCTACCAGCACATGAGCCTGGAAGGGGCCCGCAAGTGGGCAAACGAGGCGTTCGAGCGACGCGAACGCGCGATCGAGTCCGTACCGCTGGAGCGCTGGAACGACGAGCTAGTCGAAGTCGCGAGCCACGACGGCGCCGACCACTTCCGCGGCCACCTCAGTTACCTCGTCGTCGACTGACCGGCAGACGCTCAGGCGATGGCGCCCGAGATGTCGGCCAGGTGAACCATCACGTGGGCGCGGATGTCCTCGTCGAGGATCAGGGCGCCCAGCTCGCCTTCCGTCTGCCACGGCGTGCGGATCTGCTTGGCGAGAAGCTCGTCCGGCGTCGCCTGAAGGACGTTGATCGCCTGCTCGTAGGTGGTGTTCAGCTCCTTGACGATCTCCGCCACGGGCTTCTCCATGCGCATCGCCACCTGGCTCTCGTTGAAGTCGTCGATGTTGTCGGCACCGCCCGGCAGCTTCGCCGGCTCGGGTGAGTTGGCCGCGGCGATGAGGAACGCCGGCACGTTCGCCGATAGCGCGACGTGACAGAGGATCTGCTTGGCGTTCCAGCCATTTTCGTACACGCCCTTGTCCCAGGCGTCTTCCGGCATCGCCGCCGAGACACGTTCCGCTTCGGCCTGCACCCACCGGATGCCCTCGATGATGCTGTCCTTCGATGCCATAGGTAGCTCCTTCTACTAGCCCGGCCTGGCTACCAGCCGCGTTTGGCCAGACGTTCTTCTTCGCTCATGCTGCCGACTGCAATACTGGACATCGGATCGCCCAGCCCCTTGGAGATTTCGGCGAGTACCGCCGGGTCCTTATAGTGGGTCACGGCCTGCACGATGGCGTGGGCGCGCGGCGCTGGGTCGGAAGACTTGAAGATGCCGGAGCCAACGAAGACGCCGTCCGCCCCGAGCTGCATCATCAGTGCGGCGTCGGCTGGTGTTGCCAGGCCGCCGGCCGCGAAGTTGACGACGGGCAGGCGTTCCAGCTCCTTCGTCTCCTTCAGCAGGTCGTACGGGGCACTCAGGTTCTTGGCCTCCGTCATCAGCTCGTCGTCCGGCAGGTTCTGCAGACGGCGGACGCTGTCCCAGACGGCGCGCATGTGGCGCACGGCCTCGACGACGTCGCCTGTGCCGGCCTCGCCCTTGGTGCGGATCATCGTCGCGCCCTCGCCGATGCGCCGCAGCGCCTCGCCCAGATCGCGGCAGCCGCAGACGAACGGCACTTTGAAGTCCCACTTGTTGACGTGGTGGACCTCGTCGGCGGGCGTCAGCACCTCTGACTCGTCGATGTAGTCGACGCCCATCGATTCGAGGATTTGCGCCTCGACGAAGTGGCCGATGCGCACCTTGGCCATCACGGGGATGCTTACCGAGTCCATGATGCGCTGGATGATCTCAGGATCCGACATGCGGGCAACGCCGCCGCTGGCGCGGATGTCGGCGGGCACCCGTTCGAGCGCCATGACGGCGCAGGCGCCGGCCTCCTGGGCGATCGTGGCGTGCTCGGGCGTGACGACGTCCATGATGACGCCGCCCTTGAGCATCTGCGCCAGGCCGCGCTTGACTGTATCGGTTCCGGTTTCGATTGCCATGGGGCACCTCCGTGGAGTGGAATTTTAGTATAAGGGGCCAACCCGGGAAGTTGAAGCGGAGCCAAACGGTTACGATTGCCGCATGCGCATCGGCCTGATCTCGGACACGCATATACCGGTCGCCCAGAAGGAGCTGTGGCCGCAGGTCTACGAGGCCCTGCGGGGCGTCGACCTGATCATGCACGGCGGCGACCTGATGGTGCCCGACGTGATCGACTGGCTCGAGGAAGTCGCGCCGGTGATGGCCGTGCAGGGCAACGGCGACTACACCGGCTTCGAGCGCTCCGTCCCGCCGGCGGATCCTCGCCTCTCGGAAGCGAAGGTGCTGACGCTCGACGTGGCGGACGGACGGCGGCTGCGCATCGGCCTCGTTCACGACCTCCAGTTACCGGAAGCGCCGCCCCTGAGCACCATCGAGGGCCAGATGCAGCACAACTTCGGCGGCCCGGTAGACGTTATCGTCCGCGGCAGCACCCACCACGCCGAGGTGACGACGGTCAACGGTGTGCTGATCGTCAACCCGGGCAGCCCCACGTTCCCCAACCACATGAGCACGCGCCTGGGAACCGTGGCCTTCCTCGACATCAACGACGACGGCCTGGTGCAGCCGACGATCCTGCAGCTGGAGTAGCGCCAAGCCGGCAACCACCGGCCCGCCGAAGAGGGAACCATTCCGGGCCTGCCTCCGTCACTAAGACATACTTCAACGGAGGTGAGCACATGCGAAAGAGAATACTTCCCCTGGCCGGACTCCTCGCCCTGGTCCTGGCGGTTGGTCTCCTCGTCAGCCAGTTGTCGGACGGGACGAGCGCCGATCCAACGGACGGCACGACGCTGGGGTTCCTGGGAGTCAACGATGGCGGCGACATCGAACAGTCGCCCCCCGAATTTCGCGCGCTAGACGCGAAGGGAGAGGACGGCTACGAGTCGGGCCCACAAACGGGCGGCGGCTCAGTAACCACGAATTCGTACGGGTTCGATTCCGCTGACGCAGGGCTTGCCGGTGGCAGCGCGGGCAGCGTCGGCGGCGGGCCCGACAGCGCTGGCGCCGGTGCACAGACGCTGGTCATCGATCGCAAGATCATCCGCACCGCGACGATCGAGCTGACGGTGGACGACGTGCCGGGCGCCGTCCAGCGCATCGAGACCGCGACGGCGGCGGCCGGCGGCTTCGTCGCCAGCTCCTCTATCACGATCGAACAGCAGCCGCCGCCCGACGACCCGGAGGAGGAGCAGGAGATCCGCCAGCGCGGCACGATTACGATCCGCGTCCCGGCCGAAAGCTACGCCAGCGTGATGAGCACCCTGCGGGGCATCGTCGACGACCCGCGGGACATCACGTCTCTGACCGAGGACACCTCTGAGGTCACGGAGGAGTATTCCGACCTGCAGGCGCGCTTGCGCAACCTCGAGGCGACGGAGGTGCAGTACCTGGAGCTGCTCGCGCGCGCCGAGTCGATCAACGACGTGCTGCTGGTTCAGGACCGCCTGAACTCGGTCCGCCTGGAGATCGAGCAGGTGCAGGGCCGCATCCAGCTTCTCGACGACCTGACGTCGATGGCGACGATCACGACATTCCTCTCGCTGCCACCGATCGTCGTTCTGCCGGTCGAACCGGAACCGGAGCTGTCGTGGGCAGCGGAAGCGTGGGAGAACGCCTGGAACGCCTCCGAAGACGCTCTCGAAACGCTTGGCGTCGCCGCCATCACTGGTGGCGTCGTGCTGGTCTGGCTGCTCATCCCGGGCGCGCTTGTGCTCGGCGGCTGGTGGGTCGTCACGTCCCGTCGCCGCACCGGTGACACGGCCGCCTAAGCCACGCACAGCCACGAACAGAGGGCCCCGTCCCGGCCGCGGTCCCGCACTAACGAATCGGTGCGGGATGGGCCGTCGGGACGGGGCTTTTCACGATGGCCGCCGTATAGGCAGGACGTCGGCACGCGGCACGCCCCGCGCGGGCACGCCTCAGACAGCCTGAAATCTCTTGACACTGCTATGGGCCGATGCTAGATTCGGCTTGCAACAGGATTCACAATCGGTATTGCCACATTCGCGGAGGAACGGCTCCCTGATGGAACCTCTGGACATACTTTTTCGGCAGGTCCCCGAAGGCTACGAGTTCGTCGGGGTGTTGCTGACGATCCTTGGTTCGCTGGGCATTCTGGTTATTCTCGGCGCCTGGTGGCAGCGCTAGCGGAGCGATAATGGCCCTAACCGAAGACCCAGGCAAACCACGAAACCTGGCCGAACGCGTTCAGCGCGTCCAGGACGCCGTCTACAGCGCGATTTTCCACAACTATGTCTGGCAGTCCATATTCCGCTCTGGTTACCCAAACACGCCGCGCAACCAGATGCTCGTGGTCGCCACGAACATTTTCCTGCACCTGCACCCCACCCGCATCCACCGCACGCACGTCAAGATCACTCACACCTACTGCCTGGGCGGGCTGACGTTCTTCATGTTCCTCATCCTCACCGTGACCGGCGTGCTCCTGATGTTCTACTACGTGCCGTCGGTCGACAGCGCCTACCAGGACATCGCCGCGCTGGAGACGAACGTCAAGTTCGGCCTGCTGATGCGCAACATGCACCGTTGGACGGCGCACGCCATGGTGATTCTTGTTTTCCTGCACATGATGCGCGTCTTCTACACCGGCGCTTATAAGCCTCCGCGGGAGTTCAACTGGGTTGTCGGCGTGATTCTGCTCGTCCTGACGCTGGTGCTCAGCTTCACCGGCTACCTGCTGCCGTGGGACCAGCTGGCACTATGGGCCGTCACCGTTGGTCACGGCATCGGCGGCTCGGCGCCCTTCTTCGGCGACGAGACACAGCTGATCGTCTTCGGCGGCTTCGAGGTGGGACCGAGCACGTTGATCCGCTTCTACACTCTTCACGTCATCGCCCTACCGCTAATCGCCGCGGTCTTCATGGCCGTGCACTTCTGGCGCATCCGCCGCGACGGCGGCATGGCGAGGCCTCTCTAGGGCCTTCAGCTGATGGCAGTCGAGACACGGGCAGTAGCACGGCCGGCCGCCAAGGCCAGACCGCGACCAAGGCGCGAGCGCGAAGAAGAGGTTCTGGTCTGGCCAGACCTTGTCTTCGTCGAGTTCATCGCCGCCACGCTCTTTACGATCACCTTCCTGATGCTGTCGGTTTTCATCAACGCCCCGCTGCTCAATCGCGCGAACCCCGAGCTGACGCCGAACCCCTCAAAGGCCCCGTGGTACTTCCTCAACCTGCAGGAGCTGCTGCTGCACATGGACAAGGCCTGGGCCGGCGTCCTCCTGCCGACGATCGCGCTCGGCTTCTTCGCCTCGATCCCCTATATCGACCGCACCCGCTCCGGGCAGGGTGTCTGGTTCGGCTCTAAGAATGCCGTCCGCCTGACGCTAGTTTCGGCGGCTTACTCAGTCATTGTCGTCGCCGCGCTCGTGTCCTTCGACTCGGGCGACCGCACTTACACGGAGCAGCTGACACGCTGGATACCGTCGTGCAACGCCGAGGCGCAGCACCAGGGACTCCCCTGCCTGCAGGACGCTGAAGGCGAAGCCCACACAGGCTTCCTCTCGACCAAGGACATCTCGAAGCGGCTGCAGTTCAGCGTCCCGTTCCCGAACGCCCTGGGCGTCGACGACAGCAACCTTGACTGGCCCGGGGACCTGGACCGCATTCCGGTGCCGTTCAACAACGTCTGCGGCAACGTCGGCAGCTTCCACTTATGGTGCGACATGAACCTGAACATACCTTCAATCATGGCCGAGCAGGTGATCCCGCTATCGACGGTCGTCGGCCTGGCGGTGGCGATTATCTATGTCTTATTTCGCGTCGGCTGGTTGCGCACCAAACGTGACCTCTTCATCGTCATGTTTACGGCGGTGCTGGTCTCCTACCTGGCGCTAGCGATGGTTGGGAGCTTCTTCCGCGGTGAGGGTCAGAACCTGATCTGGCCGTGGGAGATCAAGGTAGACGAGGGCTAAACGAGGAGCTAAATGACCGACGAACCAGACCCGCAAGCTGACCTGCCCCAGGCGACGCCCGACCCGGCGCGCTCATTGGCCGTCGACACGCCCGTCGCCACGCCGTTGCCGAAACGCGAGCTGGTCACACGCCGTATCTTCCTCCTGGGCGGCTTCTGGACCGCCATGGCCCTGATTCCCGTCGGCCTTCTCGGCTCGACGCTGGACTTCATGTGGCCACGCGGCGGTGGCGGCTTCGGCGGGCCGATCAGCGTCACGCCCGACCGGATACCCGAAGAGGGCGCCGACCCGCTGAATATCGTCGAAGGGCGCTTCTGGCTCGTCAACATGGAGCCCGGCCCAACGCCCTCCGGTGTGGCTACCCCCGGCGGACTGCTCGCGTTATACCAGAAGTGCCCTCACCTGGGCTGCAGAATCCCCTACACCCCGGGGTTCAGTTTCCGGGACATCAAGGGTTGGTTCCGCTGCCCCTGCCACGGCTCGACCTATACGAAGCGCGGCGGCGTCATCCTGTCCGGACCGGCGCCGCGGCCGATGGACGTTTTCCCGCTGGAGGTGAACGACGACCTTAGCATCACCGTGCAGACGGGCCGCGACTTCGAGGGCACGGGCAGCGTCCTCAACCCGCGCCTCTCCGCACCCTGGGAGGCCGGTGCAACAACACCCCTGCCCGGTGATCTGGAAAGCAGCGATGAGGGTGCCGAAGAAGAGGAAGAGACGCAGGATTCCGCTTGAACACCGCTAAGCAGATCAACATCATGATCGGCCTCATGATTGTGGGGCTCTTCGGCACGTTCCTGTACTTCATCTTCGACAACGGCTTCAACGCCTTCGGGCTCGATTTCGAGGGGCGCCAGAACGCAGCAGTCGTCCGGCAGGAGAAGACGAACGTCGAACGCGGCGCCGTGCTCTTCTCGCTCAACTGCCGGGCCTGCCACGGGCTCACGGGCCAGGGCGCACTGGAGCGAGCCGGGTTGCCGGGAGCGCCGCTGAACCTCGAAGACAACCGCCCGCCCGAGCTCACAGAGGCTCAGGTCAAGGCGAAGGCGGACCGTTTCAACGGCACGATCACCTGCGGCCGTGTCGGCACGCTGATGCCGCCGTGGTCCAGAGACGAAAACGGCCCTCTCAACGATTTTCAGATCGAGCAGCTCGTCCTGCTCATCACGAGCGAGTTCTCCGAGGAAGGCTGGGAGCACGTCGTCGAAGACGGCAACCACAGCGACCAGTTTGGCCCGCGGAAGCAGCTTGCCGCCGCCGTCGGACCGGGCGACACCACGATCCAGCTGAACGACGCGTCCGGGCTGATCGTCGAGGACGCGCTGAGAATAGGTGGCGACACGATCGACGAGGCCTACGAAGTGCTGATCATCCTCTCCATCGACGAGGATACCGGCAGCGTTGAGGTTGAGCGCGCCGCGATGGGCTCCAAGGCGCTGTCGCATGAGGCTGAGGTGGAGGTCTACAACGGCCCGCTGGCCCCGCCCGACGGCCCGATCATCGGCGCACCCGGTACGGTGCCGCCGTGCGGCCAGAAGAACGCCGAACCGGAAGCAGCAACAGGGTCGGCCGCTATCGTCAGCATCTCAGGCGATGTCGAGTTCAAGATGAGCGACAACTTCTTCGGCCTGGACGAGGCGATCAACCCGACGTTGGAGATCGCCGCCGAAGATATAGTGAACTTCACGATCCCCAACGTCGGCACGGCCATCCACAACCTGCGCTTCGCCGGCCCGGACGGCGAGTACCAGACGGACGACGACTTCGTTTCCGACCCGGACTTGATCTCGGGCGGCGAGGAAGGCACGCTGGAGTTCACGTTCGGCGAAGCGGCGACGTTCCCCTACCGCTGCGACTTCCACCCTACAGAGATGCTGGGCGAAGTCACGGTCACCGGGTAGCCTGTGCCGGTTCCGGGGTTGTATTCTCGACCTGGAAACGCCCCCCGGAGGTTCGTTGATTGAGGCTCGCGCCCGCACTGTTATTGCTCCTGGCCGCCGCGCTGTTCGTTGCCGCCTGCGTGAACGACGATGACGGTAGCGACGCCGTCGTCAGCGAAACGCCGAACCTCTTTCCCTCGCAGCCTGTGCCGCAGGAACAGCCGGACCCAGCCCAGGCGCTGGACGCAACGCTGACCGAACCTGTGGACGGCGTGATCGAAGTGACGCTGCAGGACATCCTATTCTCGCCGAACAACCTGCACGTCCCGCTTGGCGAGGCGGTAACGATCCGGCTCACCAACAACGACCCGGCGACGCACACTATGCGTGTCGCCGGCATCGACGGCCGCTACGACACCGAGGACGATGCCCTCGTGCCGGAGATCGCCCCCGGCACAGTAGAGGAGCTGACGCTCGATGGCGCAGCCGCCGGGACGCTCACGTTCCGCTGCGATCTACACCCGGGCACCATGGGCGGCGTAATCGTCGTCGATTAGCGCGACCTCGCTCTACTTGCGGCCGAGCGACTGCTTGCTCGGCCGGTCCCGCCGCTGATCGATCAGCTCGTGGCACTCGCCGTCGCTGATCTCGTAGACGTGCGTAGCCACCTGCTCAAGGATGCCCGGATCGTGGGCGGCGCAGATGATCGTGCCATCGTACTTCGCCAGCACCTCGATCAGCTTGCGGCGCGTCGTGTGGTCGAGGTGGTTCGTCGGCTCGTCGAGGACGAGGACGTTGGTCGGTTGCACGGTCAGCCGGGCCAACGCGACGCGGCTGCGCTCGCCGCCGGAAAGCGAGCGGATGCGCTGAAAGACATCGTCCCCGCGGAAGAGGAACTGACCGAGCACCGTTCGCAGACGCTCGTCGCGCGCCGTCGGCGCGGCGGTCCGCAGCTCCTCGAGGGGCGTCTTGTCCGGATCGAGAGCTTCGTCCTGGTGCTGGTCGTAGTAGCCGCAGCGGGCGAGCTCGGCCCACCGCACGCTACCCTCCGTAGGTTGGATGTGGCCGGTGGCGATCTTGAGGAGCGTGCTCTTGCCGCTGCCGTTCGGGCCCACGAGCACGATTTTCTGTCCGCGCTCCACGTGCAGGTTCACATCAACGAGGACGACGTGGTCAGTCTGGCCGTCCGGGTCGCCCGCTCGTAGCGGATACGCGTGGCCGATGCCCTCCAGGACGAGCACGTCGTTCTCGGTACGGCCCTGAGCCTGAAGCCCGATGTGCACCTCTGACTCCTTGCTCGGCCGTTTGATGCGCTCGATGCGATCCAGCGCCTTCTGGCGGCTCTTGACCGCCGTAGCCTTCGTATTCTTGGCGCGAAAACGCTCGATGAAGCGCTCCTGCTTCCTCAGCTGGCTCTCCTGGCGGCCGGCTGCTTTGTCCAGCTGCTGAAGCTTGGCGGCCTTCACGCGCTGGTACTCGCTATAGTTGCCGTGATAAAGCTCGACCGCGCCCTCGCGTAGCTCCAGGATGCGATTGGCGACGGCGTCGAGGAACTCGCCGTCGTGGGTGACGATGAGCAGCGCCCCGTTGTAGTCGGAGAGGTCTTCCGCCAACCAGTCGCGAGCGGCTTTGTCGAGGTGGTTGGTCGGCTCGTCGAGGAGGATGTTGGCGGGGCGTCGCACGAGGACCTTGGCCAGCGCGATGCGCATCTGCCAGCCACCGCTGAAGGCGCCGCAATGCTTCTTGCGGTCCGGCACCGAGAAGCCCAGCCCGTCCAGCACCCGCGCGATGCGGGACTCGATGCGATAGCCGTCGAGGCGGTCGAACTCCTCGAAGAGCGCGGCCTGCTCCCCGATCAGCGCGTCGACGTCGCCATCCCCCGCGACGAGTGCGTCGGCGACTTCCGCCAGGCGCAGCTCGATGCGGCGGGCCTCCGGGAAGGCAGTCCACATCTCGGCGAAGAGAGTGTTGTCGCTCTCGACGCCCGATTCCTGCTTCAGGTAGCCGAGCTCACCCCCGCGGCCCTCGTGCGACTTGCCGGAGAAGCCCGCCCGGCCCTCGTCCGCCTCGTCCTCGCCGGCGATGAGGCGCAGAAGCGTCGTCTTGCCAGCGCCGTTCGGCCCCACCAGGCCGACGCGCTCGCCCTTGCCCACGGTGAAGGAGACGCCCTGGAGCACATCCAGGCCGCCGAACGATCGCGCTATGGATTCAGCGAAAAGCATCGTTATCCAGTGTATCGCGGCCGCAAGAACGCCGCCCCGAAGGACGGCGCTCACAACTTTCGCGGCGCTGGTTAGGCGGAGGCGGTGGCCTCGGCCGGTTCGGCGGAGTGCAGCTCCAAGTCCGGGAACTTGTCGGCGAGGTAGTGCTCGACGCCGATGGCGGCGGTGACGCCGTCGCCGACGCTCGAAGCGACCTGGCGGGCGCTGTTCTGGCGCACGTCGCCGGCGACGAAGAGGCCGGGCTGCGGCGTGCGCATCCATTCGTCGACGATGACGTGGCCGCCCTTGTCCATCGGGACGAGGTCGCCGACGAAGTTCGAGTTCGGGTGCTGGCCGATGAAGATGAAGACGGCAGCGATAGGCTTCTCGCTCTCCTCGCCGGTCTTGACGTCCTTCAGCTTCACGCCCGTCACCTGCTCGTCGCCGAGGATCTCGGTGACGATAGTGTTCCACTGGAAGTCGATCTTGTCGTTGGCGAAGGCGCGCTCCTGCAGGATCGCGCTTCCGCGCAGCTCGTCCCGGCGGTGCACGATCGTGACCTTCGTGACATAGCGAGTCGTGAAGATCGCTTCCTCGAGCGCCGCGTCGCCGCCGCCGACGACGATCGCCTCCATGTCCTTGAAGAACGCCGCGTCGCAGGTGGCGCAGTAGGAGACACCCTTGCCGGTCAGCTCCTCCTCGCCGGGGATGCCAAGCTTGTCGTAGTCGGCGCCGGCGGTCATGATGATCGCCTTCGCCGTGTAGTCACCGTCGCTCGTGCGCACGGTCCAGAGGTCACCGGACTGCTCGATGCCGTTGACTTCGACGTAGGCCGTCTCCATGCCGTAGCTCTCGGCCTGCTGAAGCATCTCCTGCGCCAGGTCGAAGCCGTTGATGCTCTTGATGCCGGGGTAGTTCTCGACCAGCTCTGTGAGAGCGATCTGGCCGCCGATCACGCCCTTCTCTAGTAGGACGGTCTTGCGGCGGCCACGCGCCGCATAAACACCGGCGGCGAGTCCAGCCGGACCGCCGCCGATAATTACGACGTCGTGTTGTCGGTCGTCAGCCACCTAGGCGAGAGCCTTGTCCAACGACTTCTTCAGTTCGCTCTTGGGCCGGAAGCCGACCACCTGCTCGACGGCCTCGCCGCCCTTGAACACCATGAGCGTGGGGATGCTGCGAATGCCGTACTTGGATGCCGTCTCGATGTTGTCGTCTGTGTTGAGCTTGACGAACTTCACCTTGCCGTCGTACTCCTCGGCCAGCTCATCGACGACTGGGGCCACCATCTTGCAGGGACCGCACCAGGGCGCCCAGAAGTCTACTAGCACTGGCGTATCGCTGGACAGGACCTCTGCATCCCACTCGTTGTCCGATACGTCCTGGGGCTTGGTCATGTGGATCCTCCTGCGGTTTCTACCTTGCGGTTGACTCGTTTGGTGAGCTTATGCTAGCATACCCCCGAGGGGTATGTCAATGGACACTGATACGAAGCAAAAGACCAGCGACGATCTGGAGCAGGACGTACAGGCCTTGCTCGCTCGTCTGCGCCGCATCGAGGGCCAAATTCGCGGCATCCAGCGCATGCTGGAAGAGGACCGCGTGTGCGAGGACATAGTGACACAACTAATGGCTGCGCGCAGCAGCCTCGACCAGGTAGGTGTGCGCCTCCTGGATCACCACGTGGAACGCTGCCTCTGCGATGACGAGTCGCCAGAGCAGCGGGTCCGCAACATGCAGCAGGCGCTCAAGATGTGGATGCGCATGGGCGCCCCGAAACAGCAAGACGCCTAGCGCCGGCTCTGGCGCCGCTCTCCTGGTAGGCCGACCGGTCAGTCTCTTTCGCTCGCAATCCCCTACTCTGGCGTGTATAATCCGGCACGATTCATGACTACCGCGCCAACACCCATCAAGCGCCGCCGCAGCCGTGAACAGACCCGCCAGCGGCTTCTCGACGCTGCTCTTCAGATTTTCGCCCGCAACGGCTTCGAACGCGCGACGATCGACGAAATCGTGCGCGAGGCCGGCTTCTCCAAGGGTGCCTTCTACGTCCACTTCGAGAGCAAGGAAGACCTCTTCTGGGAGATTCTTCGCCAGCGCATCGAGGCGCGCAAGGAGACCCTGCGGCAAGCCCTCGAACCGAGCGCCGGCATCGCCGAGAATCAGCGCCTCCTCCTTGAGGCTCTCTTCGAGGCTCCTGGCAGCGAACCGCTGGGCCCGGCCGTCTACTACGAGTTCATGGCCCATGGCATGCGCAACGAAAAGGTTCGCGCGCGCCTGTCCGAGTTCTACGCCGGCTGGCACGACTTCGTCGTCGATGCAATCAAGGTTGGCCGCGAAAGACAGGTCATCCGCGACGACGTGGACATCTCGCTGCAGGCCTCGGCTCTCATGGCCACGTACGAGGGTGCGCTGATCCAGTCACAGCTGGCGCCCGAACATCTGCGCCTCAGCGGCCGCGTAACCGAGCTCTCGGAGCTACTCGCCGACTGGCTCGTCCGCCGCTAAAGCGGCTGCCGTCTGCGCCTGCGCCGGGACCGTCTGCTGAATCGCCTCCAGCATGCCTGAGCGCGCGGACTCCACCGCCACCCTCAGCGAGCTCGAGATCGCCTTGGCGTCGCTGCTGCCGTGGCCGATGAACACGAGCCCCTTCGTGCCCAGGAGTGGGCCGGCGCCATACTCCCGGTAGTCTGTCTTCTTTCGCACCTGTCCGAACGCGGGCAGAAGCAGGACGCCAGCAGCCATGTACCAGGGCCGGCTCTTGATCGCGCTCCGGATCTCGCCCATCACGTATTCCGCCATGCCCTCCATCGTCTTGACGACGACGTTGCCCGTGAAGCCGTCCGTGACGATGACGTCGGCCGTGGCGAACGGTAAGTCGCGCCCCTCGACGTTGCCGATGAAGTTGAGCGAGCTGGCCTTCAGCAGGTCGTACGCCTCCTGCGTCAGCGAGTTGCCCTTGCCCTCCTCCTCGCCGATGTTAAGCAGCGCCACTGTGGGGTTGTCGCGCTTCCAGACGCGTTCCATGTAGGCTGCCGCCATCTGCGCCCACTGCAGCATGTACGAAGGCCGTGCGTCGGCGTTCGCGCCCGCGTCCAGCAGCACGGTAAGTTGGCCGGAAAGCGGCATCAGCGCCGCGAGCGTCGGCCGCTCGATGCCGCGGACGCGACCGATGTACATGATCGCACCAGCCAATATCGCGCCCGTGTTGCCCGCGGAGACGAAGGCGTCTGCTTCGCCGCGCTTGACCAGCTTGAGGCCGACGACGATCGACGACTTCTTCTTCTGGCGGGCCGCCAGCGCCGGTGACTCTTCCATCGCGATCACTTCCGGCGCGTGCACAACCGTGACGCCATCAGGGCGCGCACCGTGCTTGGCGATCTCGGCCTCCAGCACCTCCTGCGGGCCGACGAGCGCGACGCGCACGCCCAGGTCGCGGGCGGCTTGCAAGCCGCCGAGGACGATCTCGCCCGGGGCGTCGTCGCCGCCCATGGCGTCGAGGGCGATTATGGGGTCAGAGGTGGTCATGTCCGAGGCCTATCCCGAACCATCGAATTCATCCTTCATTCGTTTGCGAAGATCCGGGCTCAGGAGCACGTCGATGCCCGTCATCGCCAGTGCCTTTGCGCCGTCCAGCAAGCCCGCGTGACCCGACTCGCTCCGGGCGATCTCGCGGAACTCCTCCGTATGGATCGGCACGTCGGGCGGCGCGATCGAGATCGCCGGGTGGATGCCGGGGACGACCTGGCTGACGTTGCCCATGTCGGTTGATCCCATCGAGCGCTTCGACTCTGGCATCACCGTCGTCCGGCCGAGGCCCTCGATGTTGTCGCGATAAGCCTCGGCGAGAGCCATGTTCGTGCGCATCGTCTTGTAGCGGGACTCCTCGCCCCACTTGTGGACGAGCTCGCAGCCGGTGGCCTGGGCAGCGCCCTCGAAGCAGGCGAGCACCTTCGGCTTCAGCGCCTCGTCCATGTACGTGTCTTCCTCGGTGCGGATGAGAAGCTTGGCCTTCGTGAGAGAAGGGATCACGTTCACGGCCTGCCCGCCTTCTGTGATGATGCCGTGGACGCGAGCGGAGTCGCGGATCTGCTGGCGCATGAGGCCGAGGTTCGAGAACGCAGCGACCATTGCATCGAGAGCGTTCAGGCCGGCCTCCGGGCGAGCGGCGGCGTGCGCTGCCTTGCCGCGAAACTCGATCTCCAGCTCAAGGCAAGCGAGCGCATAGGCGACGAAGGTGTTGCGGTTGCCGGGGTGCACCATCATCGCGCAGTCGAGGCCCTCGAAGGCGCCGCGGGAGACCATGTACACCTTGCCGCCGGCGGCTTCCTCGGCGGGCGTGCCGATCACAACCACGGTGCCACTACCGTCTTCCTGCAACAAGCTCTTGAGCGCGATGCCAGCCGCCGCCGCCGCCGTGCCGATGATGTTGTGTCCGCAGCCGTGACCGACGCCCGGCAGCGCATCGTATTCGGCCACGAAGGCGATGCGCGGCTCGCCACTGCCGTAGGTGGCGCGAAAAGCTGTCTCGATCTCGCAGATGCCGCGCTCGAGGGCAAATCCCTGTCCCTCCAGAAAGTCCGCGAGCATGGCGGAGGACTTGTGCTCCTGGAAGGCGACCTCGGGCGTGGCGTGAATCCGCAGCGAAAGGTCGATCAGCTCCTGCTTTCGCCCTTCGATCTCATCCGCCGCCCGCTGTTTGATGGCGGCTGCGTTCTCGCTGACCCGTTGCTTGCTCAAGAAATCTCCTCCCTGACGGGATTCTAACGCAAGACGTGGACTGAGAGGCAGGCAGACGGTAGTCTTACGCTCCGGATGGACCTCAAGAAGCATATCCGCGACGTCCCGGACTTCCCACAGCCCGGCATCCTTTTTCGCGATATCACGCCGCTCCTCAAGAACCCTGAGGCGATGCGAGAGGTCATCGACGCATTCACGGCGGAATACCGCCAGGCCGAGCTGGCGGCGATCGTCTCGATCGAGTCGCGCGGCTTCCTCTTCGGCGCCCCGCTGGCGTACAACCTGAGCTTGCCCCTGGTTCCGGTACGCAAGCCGGGCAAGCTGCCGGCCCGCCGTATGAGCGTCGAGTACGAACTGGAGTACGGAACGGGCTCGCTCGACATCCACGAAGACGCGCTGAGCAAAGGCGACCTGGTCGTGATCGTCGATGATCTGCTGGCGACGGGCGGAACGGCGGTGGCCGCGGCCAAGCTCGTCGAGCTGCTCGGCGCGCGCGTGCACAGCCTCGCCTTCCTGGTGGAGTTGGACTTCCTCAGCGGCCGCTCGCGCCTGGAAAACTACGACGTCTTCTCGCTCGTCAACTACGAGTAACGGCCACCGCTCGTTCCTTGACACCTCCTCGACACGACAGATACCATCAGCTAGGTACCAATCGAATAGAAACACTCTCATCGAGAGCGGTGGAGGGAACGGCCCTGGGAAGCCCGGCAACCGGTCTCCGGACACGGTGCCAACTCCGATTCGCCCCCGGGCGAATGAGATGAGAGTGGAGCATGAGACTTCTCCGCCGCGAGAAGTTTTTTTATACCCGAGAACGAGGAGTAGCGCGCTGAAAGACCTGTTCCTGCCCATCGAATGGCTCTCCGCCGGCAAGGTGCGGTTCCTGGACCAGACGCTTCTGCCGCAGGAAGAGACCTGGGTCGAGACCGCCGACTACCGGGTCGTCGCCGAGGCGATCCGCCGCCTGCAGGTGCGCGGCGCGCCGCTGATCGGCATCGCAGCTGCCTACGGAGTAGCGCTCGCCGCCCTGGAGAGCGCCGCAACGGACGCCGAAACGCTGCGGCGCGACGTGACCGAGGCGGCAGACGCACTTCGCGCGACGCGGCCGACCGCCGTCAACCTCTCGTGGGCCCTCGACCGCTGCCTGCGCACGCTTGAGTCCGCCCCGGACGCAGCGGGTGGGCGGGAGACGCTGGTGCGAACGGCGCGCAAGATCCACGAACAGGACGTCGCCGCTAACCAGCGCATCGGCGCCTTCGGGGCGGAACTGCTCCCGGCCGGTGCCTCCGTGATGACGCACTGCAACGCCGGCTCCCTGGCGACCGGGGGCTACGGCACCGCCCTCGGCATCCTGCGCGCCGCCTGGACCGGCGGCCAACTGAGGCACGTCATCGCCACGGAGACGCGGCCTCTGCTGCAGGGAGCGCGCCTCACGGCCTGGGAGCTGAAGCACGAAGCGATCCCCTTCACCCTGATCGCCGACAGCGCGGCCGGCTCCGCTCTGAGACGGGGCCTTGCCAGTGCCGTCGTCGTCGGCGCCGACCGCATCGCGGCCAACGGCGACGTGGCCAACAAGATCGGCACGTACCCGCTGGCGGTGCTGGCGAAGGAGAACGGCGTTCCCTTCTACGTTGCCGCTCCGACGAGCACTATCGACTTGTCGTTGCCGTCCGGAGACGAGATACCGATCGAAGAGCGCTCCGCCGACGAGGTGACGGACGTACGCGGCGTCAGGATCGCTCCGACAGACATCGACGCCGCCAACCCCGCCTTCGACGTGACGCCGAACGGATACGTGAGCGCGATCGTCACCGAGAACGGCGTCGCGCGCCCTCCGTACGAGGAGAGCCTGCGCCGCGCCTGCGAGGCCGGAGTGCCCGCCCGTGGCTGAGGCGATCCGCGCCGCGGTGATCGGCGGCAGCGGCTTCTACGAGATGGAAGGCCTCTCGGAGATCGAGACGTTGAACGTCGACACGCCGTTCGGGCCGACGAGCGACGCCATTACGACGGGCGCGCTGGACGGCCAGAGAGTCGCCTTCCTGCCGCGCCACGGCGTGGGCCACCGCTTACTGCCCGCAGAGATCCCGGCGCGCGCCAACATCTGGGCGCTCAAGCAGCTGGGCGTCGAGTTCATCGTCAGCGTCAGCGCCGTCGGCAGCCTGCGCGAGGAGATCGAACCGCTGCACCTGGTCGTGCCGGATCAGTTGATCGACCGCACCAAGGGACGCGCCTCGACGTTCTTCGGCGATGGCCTCGTCGCTCACATCGCGTTCGGCGAGCCGTTCTGCTCTCACCTGAGCGGTGTCGTCAGCGACGCCGCGGACGAGACGGCGACGACAGTACACCACGAGGGTGCTCTGGTCGTCATCGAGGGCCCGGCGTTCTCGACGCGCGCCGAGTCGAACCTTTACCGCGCGTGGGGCGCCGACATCATCGGCATGACAGCGCTGCCCGAAGCCAAGCTGGCGCGCGAAGCGGAGATCTGTTTCGCCGTGCTCGCCTGCTCGACCGACTACGACTGCTGGCACGAGGGCCACGAGGACGTGACCGCCGAGATGATCGTCGCCAACCTCCTGCGCAACGTCGGCGTCTCGCGACAGGCCGTGCGCCTGGCTCTGGGACGGCTGCCGGCGACGCGCGAGTGCGCCTGCAAGGACGCCCTCAAGGACGCGCTCGTGACGTCGCTCGACCTCGTGCCGCCAGCAACGAAGCAGCGCCTTGGGCCGATTATCGCGCGCTACGCCGGGCAGGCGGTGAGCGGATGACCTCCGTATCCCGCGAGCGCCCGACGGCGGCAGCGCGAGCCGAGTACCGCATCACGGAGCTAGACGACCCGGCGGTGATCCGGCGCCTTCTGGAACCACAGCGCGCCTACACCGCCTACGCGCTCGCGCAGCTCGACCCGCGCATGTTCCCGCGCAACAAGTGGTATCGCTCGGCCGGGCCAAACGGTCAGGCGTTACTCGTGCACTCGAAGAGCCCGCTCGGCAACGCGCTCTTCGCGCTCGGCAACGCAACGGCGCTGGATGCCGTACTCTCGCTGCACCCGGGACCGCGCTTCTCCTTCGGCAGCCTGATGCTGGAGCACAAAGCGATCGTTCGCAAATACTTCCTCATGACGCGGCCCCAGGTGATGCTGCGCATGACCGTCGAGAGCGACACGTTCCGGCCGGTGGAGGCCGACGCACAACGCCTGGCCACCTCTGACATCGCGGCCGTCAACCGCTTGTACTCGATGGAGGGCGGGCCGACGGCCTACCGCACCGAGCACCTCAACGACGCCGTCTACTACGGGATCTACGAGGGCCGGGATCTGATCTCGATCGCTGGTACGCACGTTGTCTCTGGCGCGGAACGAATCGCCGTAGTGGGCAACGTCTTCACTCACCCACGGCACCGCGGTCAGGGCCTGGCCAAGGCAACGACAGGCGCCGTCACCCGGTACCTGCTAGCGGACTGTGATTTCGTCGCCCTCACGGTTGAGGAAGAGAACGCAGCGGCCGTCGCCGTCTACCGCAGCCTCGGCTACGAAACGAAGTGCAAGCTGCACGAAACGCCTGTCGTGCGCAAGGAGCCCATCGGCGTGGTTAGCTTCGTCCGGCGCGCGATCGCCGGCTGGCGAGGCCGCGGCGAGGGCAGGAAGGTCGTCACGCGATGACGAAGACCATCGGCATCGTCCTCTTCCCCGACTTCGAAGACCTGGACGCCATCGGACCCAAGGAGGTCTTCGGCATGCTGGCCACGAGCTCGAACGGCGAGTGGCAAGTCGCCACCGTCTCGCAGGGCGGCGAACCGGTGCGCTCCTTCCTCGGCACGACGATCGAAGCAGACCACTCGTTTGGCGACTGCCCACAGCTGGACGTACTCCTGGTACCGGGCGGGCTCGGCACTCGCACTGAAGTGGACAACGAGGCGATCATCGGCTTCGTGCGCAAGCAGGGCGCTGGCGCAGACTGGATAACGTCCGTCTGCACGGGCGCTTTTCTCTTGCACCGCGCCGGATTCCTCGAGGGCAAGCGCGCGACGACGCACTGGGCCGCGGTCGAACTGCTGCGGCAGGAAAGCAACGTTACGGTCGTCGACGACGAGCGCTGGGTGCGAGACGGCAACGTGATCACGGCGGCGGGAGTCTCCGCCGGCATCGACATGGCACTGTATCTGGTCGCCGAACTGACGAACAGCGAGACGGCGAAGCGCGTCCAGCACATGATGGAGTACTATCCCAAGCCCCCGCAGTTCGCCGAAGCGGGCGAGGAGACACCGGTATGACGTTTTCCATAGTCGCGCGCTGCCCGCGCACCGGGGCGCTGGGTGTCGCAACCTCAAGCAAGGCGCTATCGGCCGGTGGCGGCGTGCCTCATGGCCGCGCAGGCGTGGGCGCCATCGCCAGCCAGGCCTTCTCGAACCCCTACCTCGGCATCGACGGCCTCGCTCTGCTGGAGCAGGGTTTGCCGGCCGAGCGTGCCCTGGAGCGCCTGATCGAGAGCGACCGCGGGCGAGACCTGCGACAGCTGGCGATCGTGGACAAGGACTCACGGGTTGCCGCATACACCGGCGAGCGCTGCATCGACTGGGCCGGACACGTCAGCGGCGGCGGATACGTCTGCCTCGGCAACATCCTTACCGGCGAGGACGTCGTCAAGGCGATGGCGACGGCGTTCGAGAGAAGCGTCGATGAGGATCTGCCGGAGCGACTGATGCGCACCCTGGAGGCCGGGCAGGATGCGGGCGGCGACCGGCGGGGGCGTCAATCGGCCGGCATCCGCGTTGTCCAGACCGAGGAGTATCCGTACTGCGACCTGCGCGTCGACGACCACCCGGATCCGGTACCTGAACTGCGCAGGGTGCTGGCGATCTGGCAGCGCGACGAACCGCTTCTCCAGGCGGAGCCCCGGAGGGATGATTTCACCCCCCACTGGGAAGCGGTCGTGCGAACACGGGACATCATAGAGGAGTCGCTACAGGAAGACGCAGCGGCCAGGTAAGAAGGAGAGTTGATGGTCAACCCCACGATAGATCACGACGTTAAGGACCTCGCCCTCGCCGACGAAGGCGTGAGCCGCATCGAGTGGGCCGCGCGCGAGATGCCGGTGATCAAGCTGATCCAGGACCAGTTCGAGCGCGAGAAGCCGCTGCGCGGCGTCCGGCTGGCGGCCTGCCTGCACGTGACTACCGAGACCGCGAACCTGATGATCGCGCTGCAGGCCGGTGGCGCGGAAGTCTTTCTCGCGGCCAGCAACCCGCTCTCGACGCAGGACAGCGTGGCGGCGGCGCTCGTCGCGCGCTACAACATCCCGACGTTCGCCGTGCGCGGAGAAGACGACCCGCTCTACTACCGCCACCTCCACTCCGTCCTCGACGCCAAGCCGAACATGACGATGGACGACGGCGCGGACCTGGTGGCGACCCTGCACAAGGAGCGCCGTGATCTCCTCGACGGCATTATCGGCGGCACGGAGGAGACGACGACGGGCGTCATTCGTTTGCGGGCGATGGCCAAGGACGGTGCGCTGGCCTATCCGATCGTCGCCGTCAACGAGGCGCAGACGAAGCACCTCTTCGACAACCGTTACGGCACCGGCCAGAGCACGCTCGACGGCATCACGCGGGCGACGAACGTCCTCTGGGCGGGCAAGCATGTCGTCATCGCCGGCTACGGCTGGTGCGGCAAGGGTGTAGCGCTGCGGGCGCGCGGCCTCGGCGCGAAGATAATCGTCACCGAAGTCGACCCGATTCGTGCGCTGGAAGCGACGATGGACGGCCACGAGGTGATGACGATGGACGAGGCGACGCGCCTGGGCGATATCTTCATCACCCTCACCGGCGACACGAGCGTCCTCGACCGCCAGCACTTCGAGGCGATGAAGGACGGCGCGATCGTCGCCAACAGCGGCCACTTCAACGTCGAGATCAACATCGCCGCGCTGAAGGATATGAGCGAATCGCAGCGCCACGTACGTGACAGCGTCGAAGAGTATCACCTGATGGACGGCCGCAAGATCTTCCTGCTGGCCGAAGGGCGCCTGATCAACCTCGCCGCGGCGGAAGGCCACCCGGCGAGCGTGATGGACATGAGCTTCGCCAACCAGGCGCTCGCCGCGGAACTGATTACACGCTCGCAGGGCAAGCTGGCGATTGAAGTTCACACGGTGCCGCCGGAGATCGACAACGAGATCGCCCGCCTCAAGCTGAAGTCGATGGGCATCGAGATCGACGAGCTGACGGAAGAGCAGAAGCGCTACCTGAACAGCTGGGAGATGGGTACCTGATTGCGAAAAAGAAAAGGGAACAGGCTTTCGCCTGCTCCCAACCGCCAAGTAGCGGCCGCGCTTGATACCGACTCAATCATCAACTGAATGGCAGCCGAGAGCCACAAGGAGGAACGAAACCCAATGACTATGACGTTCATGAGCAGTCCCAGCCTCCTCGTCACTTCCGAGAGCGTAACGGAGGGTCACCCGGATAAGATCTGCGACCAGATCGCCGACGCCATCCTCGACGAGATCATCGCCAACGACCCGGACGGCCACGTCGCCTGCGAAGTCGTGGCGACGACCGGCCTCGTGATGGTCATGGGCGAGATTTCAACCAGCCATTACGTGGACATCACAAAGATCGTGCGCGACGTCATCGCCGACATCGGCTACACGAAGCCGGAGTACGCCTTCGACGCCCAGAGCTGCGGCGTCCTCGTCTCCGTCAAGGAGCAGTCGCGGGAGATTTCCGACGCCGTCGGCGAGGACGAAGGCGCCGGCGACCAGGGGATCATGCTGGGTTTCGCCTGCAACGAGACGCCGGAGCTGATGCCGCTGCCGATCAGCCTGGCGCACGGCCTCTGCCTGCGCCTGGCGCAGGTGCGCAAGGACGGAACGCTCCCCTACCTGCGCCCGGACGGCAAGTCGCAGGTGACGATCGAGTACGAGTTCGGCAAGCCGAAGCGTGCGCACGCCGTCGTCGTCGCCGCTCAGCACGATCCCGACGTTTCGATGGATCAGCTCAAGAGCGACATCAACGAGCACGTTATCAAGCCCGTCATCGGCGACTGGATGGACGACAAGACGGAAATCCACATCAACCGCAGCGGGTCGTTCATCCTGGGCGGCCCGGCGGCGGACAGCGGGCTCTCCGGGCGCAAGAACATCGTCGATACGTATGGCGCCATCGGCAGGCATGGCGGCGGGTCGTACTCCGGAAAGGATCCGTCGAAGGTAGACCGCTCGGCCTCTTACGCCGCACGCTGGGTGGCGAAGAACCTGGTCGCAGCCGGGCTGGCGGATCGCTGCGAGGTCGAGCTCTCTTACGCCATCGGGCATCCGCAGCCGATCGGCGTCTCGGTCGAGACGTTCGGCACGCACAAAGTGAACCACGGGGCGATCGAGAAGCTCGTCCGCGATCACTTCGACCTTAGCCCCAGGGGGATCATCCGCGACCTGAAGCTGCGCCGTCCGATCTACCGGCCGACCGCATCATACGGGCACTTCGGCCGCCTGGACATCGACGCGCCGTGGGAGGAAACGAACAAGGCCGACGAACTACGCGCCGCGGCAGCGAAACTCAGTGCCGAGACGCCGGCTGAGGAAGCGCAGCGAGCCTAGGTGTACGCGCTGATCATCGCCGGCGGCGAAGGTGAGCGGTTGCGGCCCCTGACCGACGACCGCCCGAAGAACATGGTGCTGGTCGGCGGCCGGCCGATGGTCGAGCGGCAGCTCGAATGGCTGGGCGAGAACGGCGTCACGGACGCCGTCTTCCTCTGCGGCTACAAGGCGGACGTCCTACAGGCGCACGTTGGCGACGGCTCGCCGTTCGGCGTCCGGGTGCATTACTCGGTCGAGACGGAGCCGCTGGGCCGCGGCGGCGCGCTGAAGAAAGGGTTCGCGCTTGTGCCCGAGGGCGAGGAGACGATCATCGCCTGCAACGGCGATATCCTCACCGACCAGACTCTGGCCGAGATGATCGTCTCGCACCAGGCGTGGGGTGCGAGCGCCTCGGTCATGCTGACGCCGCTGACGAGCCCGTACGGCGTCGTCGACGTCGGCGAAGACGGCCGGATCACGTCGTTTCGCGAGAAGCCGGTGCTGCCTTACTGGATCAACGCCGGAATCTACGTGCTCTCGCGCTCGTTCTTCGCGCTGCTGCCGGACAAGGGCGACCACGAGACCGAGACGTTCCCCGCCCTGGCCAGCGAGGGAAAGCTCTTCGGCTTCAAGAGCGACGCCTACTGGCGGCCCGTCGACAGCATCAAGGACATCGCCGAAGCGGAAAAGGAGCTGGCCGCCGGCCGCGGCTGAGCAGCGGGTGTTGTCAACGAGATTCAGTGCGGCGCTGTGGAACGTAAGCGGCGCGTGTTGTCAGATGTTGGCGGTTTGAAAGACTCACCCATCAAGTTCGGCACCGACGGTTGGCGGGCGATCATCGCCGACGAGTTCACCTTCGCCAACGTGCGCTACTGCGCGCAGGGCACTGCCGACTACATCAAGGACGCCGGCCTCGCCTCTCGCGGCATGGTCGTCGGTTACGACACGCGCTTTCAATCGGACGCTTTCGCGGCGGCCGTCGCTGAGGTCTTCGCCGCCAACGAGATCAAGGTCCGCCTGGCTTCGGCTCCGGCGCCGACACCCGTCATCGGCTACGAGATCGTCCGGGACGAGGCCGCCGGGTCTGTCGTCATCACATCGAGCCACAACCCGGCGGAGTATTCCGGCTTCAAGGTGCGTACGGAGTACGCCGGCGCCGCGCCGCCCGAGGTGCTGTCGCAGATCGAGGCGCGCATCGGCGAAAGCTACGGCACGGACGTGCCTCGCCTGCCGCTCGACGACGCGATCTCAAGCGGGCTCGTCGAGAAGTTCGACCCCAGACCGGCCTACCTCGAGCACCTGGGCCGCCTGCTCGACCTGGAGGCGATCCGCGACGCCGGCCTGAGCGTCGTCGTCGACCCGATGCACGGCGCGGGCGCCGGCTACCTCTCGGAGCTGGTCGGCGGCGGTAAGACGCGGGTGCGCGAGATCCGCGGCGAGCACAACCCGGCGTTCCCGGGGATGCACAACCCCGAGCCTATACCGCGCAATCTTGAGATCACCTCCGCAGCCGTCAAGGACTACGGCGCGCAGGTCGCGCTCGCCACCGACGGCGACGCCGACCGCATCGGCGTCCTGGACGCCAACGGCGACTTCGTGAACCAGCTCCAGACGTTTGCGCTCCTGACGTACTACCTGCTGGAGGTGCGCCGCGACCGTGGGCCGCTGGTCAAGTCGATCACGACGACCAGCATGATCGATAGGCTGGGAGAGCTCTACGACGTCCCCGTCCACGAGACGTCAGTCGGATTCAAGTTCCTCGGCCCCAAGATGCGCGAGACCGACGCCCTGATCGCCGGCGAGGAGTCCGGCGGCTTCGCCTACCGCGGCCACCTGCCGGAACGCGACGGCGTGCTGTCCGGCCTCTACATTCTCGACCTGATGGCCCGCAAGGGTAAGAATCTGACGTCGATCATCGACGAGCTTTTCAGGAAGGTCGGCGCGCACTACTACGACCGAGACGACATTACGATGACACCGGCCGATCGCGACCGCGTTGCGCAGCTCTTGCCCACGCTTGAGCCGAAAGAGCTCGCCGGCCTTCCCGTCAGCGGCTACGACCGCGCCGACGGCCTGCGCTTCGTGCTGCCAGACGGCGCCTGGGCGCTGATTCGGCTCTCCGGAACAGAGCCGCTCATGCGCATATACACCGAGGTGCGCGAGGATGCCCTCGTGCGACCTGTGCTGGACGCTGTACGCGGGCTGACGGGCGCGTGAGCGCGTCTAACGTGCTCGACGACCCTGCCGCGCTGGCCAAGCTCGACCCCGGCGGCATGCTGTCCTGCCTGCGGGGTCTCCCAGACCAGTGCCGGGAGGCCTGGAAGACCGCGCACGGCCTTGCGCTGCCCGCCTCCTACCAGGAGATCGACAGCATCGCCGTGCTGGGCATGGGTGGTTCGGCGATCGCCGGCGACATCTGGCGCGCGCTGCTCGAACGCGAGTGCGCCGTTCCCGTCTTCAACGTCCGCGCGTACGACCTGCCGCCGTACGTCGATGAACGCACGCTGGTGATCGCCTCCAGCTTCAGCGGCGACACGGAGGAGGTGCTCTCGGCGTTCGGCCAGGCGCTGGCCATGCCGGCGCCGAAGATCGTCGTCACGACCGGCGGCCAGCTGCTGGCGACGGCGCGCGCCAACGGCGTGCCGTCGTTCACGTTCGATTACGCCGGCGAGCCGCGCGCCGCCTTCGGCTGGAGCCTGATGCCGCTGCTCGCCATCGCTACGTCCCTGCGCCTGATGCAGAACATCGCTGCCGACGTCGAGGAAGCGGTCGCCGTGCTTGATGCGCTCGTGGGGGAGATTGCCGAGGACGTTCCGGCCAAGACCAATCCGGCGAAGCGGTTGGCACGCGACCTACAGGACAGGCTGCCTGTCGTCTATGGCGCCGGGCCGCTGATCGAGGTCGCCCGGCGCTGGAAGGCGCAACTAAACGAGTCCGGCAAGTCGTGGGCGTCCTGCGAAGAGCTGCCGGAGATCCACCACAACGCGATCATCGGCTACTCATACCCAGGCGAGATCGCCAACCGCACGGCCGTCGTCTTCCTGGAGTCGGCCGATCTCGTACATGAGCGGGTGCAGTTGCGCTACGGCTTCACGAAAGAGCTGCTGGGGCGCAGCGGCGTCGCCGCGCACTCGGTCCAGGCGCGCGGCCTGAGTGCGTTGGCACAGATGTTGTCTCTCGTCCTCTTCGGCGACTACGTCAGCGCATACCTGTCGTTCCTCTACGGC
This sequence comes from Chloroflexota bacterium, assembly GCA_022561635.1. Lineage (GTDB taxonomy): Bacteria > Chloroflexota > Dehalococcoidia > SM23-28-2 > RBG-16-64-32 > CF-162. The sequence goes on from JADFQV010000001.1 coordinate 27,915, forward strand.
GAAGATCCAACGCCGACGGCTGCCATCGACGAGCTCAAGGCCTGGCTGGCCCGGCAGAAGTAAGCGAAAGGGACGGGCCTAAGCCCGCCCCTTTGCTTCGTTTCCTTGATACGCCTAGCGCTTGGTGTACTGAGGCGCCTTACGCGCGCGCTTGAGGCCGGGCTTCTTGCGCTCCTTGACGCGCGGGTCACGCGTTAGCAGGCCAGCGCGGCGCAGCACGGGCCGATGGCCCTCATCAACGACGAGTAGCGCGCGGGAGATGCCGTGGGCGAGCGAGTCGGCCCAGCCGGTGATTCCACCGCCTTTGATCTTGGCGTAGACGTCGAACTGGCTGGCGGTGCTGGTTATCTCGAGAGGTTGGCGGATCTTGATCTGGTAGATGGAGCGGGTGAACATCTCCATGTAGGGCTTGCCGTTGATGAGGATGTTGCCGGAGCCGGCATACAGGCGCACGCGGGCGACCGCTTCCTTGCGCCGGCCGGTGCCGTAGAAGTATTCACCGGGCGGCGTCTTCATCTCAGTCGTGGGTTCGTCCGTCATGATTTCTTCTCCGAGGTAGCGGCCACAGCCGGCTGGCGGCGGTCGGCGCGCTTGCGCGAGATGTTGATCTGGGCTTCGTGTGGGTGATCGGGGCCGGCGTAGACCTTGAGGTGACGCAGGAGGTGCTTCGCCAGCTTGTTGCGCGGCAGCATCCCGCGCACGGCAAGCTCGACGACGCGTTCCGGACGCCGCTCCAGCAGGGTGCCGAGATTCTCTTCCTTAAGGCCGCCCATGTAGCCGGTGTGGCGGTAGTAGATCTTGTCCTCCAGCTTGTTGCCGGTGACTTTGATCTTCGTGGCGTTGACGACGATGACGTAGTCGCCCATGTCCAGGTGAGGTGAGTAGGAGACCTTGTGCTTACCCATGAGCAAGCCGGCCACCCGCGTCGCAAGGCGGCCCAGGATCTGACCCGCGGCGTCAACCACGACCCAGTCCTTCTCTATGTCCTTAGCCGAAAGGCTGTAGGTCTTCATCCGTTTCATCGTCAAACAACCCGCTTTCGTAGCGAACCTTGATCAGGCAGAGGCCCCGGGCAGGGGCCGTACGACTCGCTTCGCCCGGCGTCGCCTCGCGCACCAGGCGCTCGAACGCTTCCGGGGTCAGCTTGCCTCGTCCAACCTCGACAAGTGTGCCCATGATACGCCTCACCATGTGCGGGAGGAAGGCGTTGGCCTCAATGTCGAAGGAGGCGGCCTTGCCCCGTCGCACTAGCGCCGTGCCGTGGACCACTCGTTCCGTCCGCCTGCGCCTCGCCTCAGACGGCGCGGTGAAGGCGGCGAAGTCGTGGGACCCTTCCAGGTGCCGCGCCGCCGCGGCCATCGCCGCCAGGTCGAGGCTAGGTCCGACGCGCCAGACGACCTCTCGGTAGAGGGCCGGGCGCTCCGAGCCCAGGTCAAGCGAGTATCGGTACAAGCGTCGCCGGGCGTGTCGCCGCGGATCGAACTCCGCGGGGACGCTGGCGGCAGCGTGTACGGCGATGTCTTCCGGCAGGTGCGCGTTCGTCCCTCGCACGAAGACGTCGATGCGGCGCTGGCTCTCCGTGGGGAAAGCCGCCACCTGTCCTCGGGCGTGGACTCCGGCGTCTGTCCGGCCTGCCATCGCCACCCGTATTGGTTCACCTGTTAACGTTCCCAAGGCCCGCTCCAGCGCGCCCTGCACCGTCGGTGCGTTCTTCTGGTACTGGGACCCTCCGTAAGCTGTCCCCTGGTACTCGACCAGGAGCGCTATGCGGCGAGACCCGTTTCCATTCAAGTTATCCGGCGCCCTTCGCCGGCGAGGTTAGATCTCCGACCCCACCAGTTCGATCTGCGCCATGCGTGCGGCGTCGCCACCGCGCGCGCCCAGCTTAATGACCCGCGTATAGCCACCGGGCCGGTCGGCATAGCGCTCGGCCAGGTCGTCGAAGATCTTGTCGACGATGGCCTTGTCGTAGACGAAGCCGAGCACCCTTCGGCGCGCGGGCAGGTCGCCCTTCTTGCCGAGAGTGATCATGCGTTCGGCGAAGCCACGCATCTCTTTCGCCTTGGCTTCCGTGGTGATGATCTTCTCGTACTTGAGCAGGTCTGTCACGAGGTTGCGGAACATCGCCAGCCGGTGATCTGTGGGCCGGCCAAGCTTGCGCCCGTTGATGCGGTGGCCCATCTACTCGTCGCCTTCACCGTCGGTTAGCTCAAGGAGTTTTCGCTTCCATTCTGGCATCTCTTCGTCGCCAGCCTCGGCGGCCGGCTCGGCCTTCCCTTTAGCCTTCTTCGTGCGGCGGCCGACGGGCGCGGGCTCGGTGTCCGGTACGGTTTCGGCTTCTGGTTCGGCCACGGCTACGGCAGCGGACTCCGTCGGGGGCTCCGCCGTCGCGCTGATCGGGCGCTCTTCGGCGTCCAACGGCGGCGCGTCGAGAATCTCTTCCTCGTCACCGGCGCCGGCGGGCAGCAGGCCCAGCTCGTCCAGCCGTTCCCTCAACTCGTCGTAGGATTTGAGCCCGAAGTTACGCAACGCCAACAGCTCTTCTTCGCTCTTCTCGAGTACCTGGCCGATGGTCATCAGACCGCTGCGGCGCAGGCAGTTGTAGGCGCGCATCGAGAGGTTCAGGTCCTCGATCGCCATGTTGTACCGCTCGGGCGAAAGCTGAAGTCCGGCACCCAGGCCGCGTTCGACAGTCGGCATCGCCGGCCGGCCCATGTGCGAGAAGAGCTTGAACTGCTCGATGAGGATGTCCGCACTCTTGCTCACAGCCTCGGTAGCGCTGATCGTGCCATCGGTCCAGAGTTCGATCGTCAGCTTGTCGAAGTTCGTAGCTTGGCCGACGCGCGTCTGCTCGATGCGATAGTTGACCTTGCGCACCGGCGAGAAGATGCCGTCGACGGGTATGACGCCGAGCTGCGTCCCGTCGACATGGCCGGCCGGGACGTAGCCGCGCCCCTGCTCCACGTTGAACTCGACGTAGAGCTTCCCGTTCTTGTCGTCCATAGTGGCCAGGTGCAGGTCCGGGTTGGCGATCTCAAAATGCTCCGGAAGCTGGATGTCGCCGGCAGTCACCGGTCCGGCGCGGCCAGTGTGGTCAAGGATGAGCATGCCGGCGCGATCTGAGAGTGCGCGCAGGCGGATCTCTTTGACGTTGAGGAGGAACTCGATGGAGTCCTCCTTGATGTGGGGGATCGTCGAGAACTCGTGCTGGATGCCTTCGATGCGGACGGACGTGACCGCGGCCCCAGGTAGCGAGCTCAGGAGGACACGCCGCAGGGCGTTGCCCAGCGTGATCCCGAACCCAGGCAGCAGGGGCGACGCGACGATGCGCGCGTAATCATCCGCCGACTCTTCGACCTCGATCGTCGGCTCGTCGGACGTCTGCTCCGTGGTTGCGACTCCGGCTGCCCGGAACAATTGCTGTTCTAGCATTATCACCTCTAGCGCGAGTAGTATTCGACGATCGTCGCCGCGCTGAACTTGGCGCCGATCTCCTCCATGCCGGGCAGCTCGTTGACCTTGCCTGTCATGGCAGTGTCATCGCGGCTGACCCAGGAGGGTATTTCCTTACTCGCGACCTTTTCACTTACAAGCTTGAAGTATTCGCTTTTTTCTCCGCGCGGGCTCCACGTCACGGCGTCGCCGGGCTTCAGAATGTGCGAGGCGATCGTGGTCCGGCGGCCGTTGACCGCGAAAAGACCGTGCGACGCTACCTGGCGCGCTTGCTGCCGCGAATCGGCGAAGCCCAGACGGTATATGACGTTGTCCAGCCGCAGCTCCAGCGTCCGCAGCAGTGTTTCGCCGGTGACGCCAGGGCGGCGGACGGCGTCCTCGTAGTACTTGCGGAACTGGCTCTCCAGCACGCCGTAAATGGCGCGCGCCTTCTGCTTCTCCCGCCACTGCAGACCACGGTCGGACACCTTGCGGCGGCGCGACTGGCGCGGTCCCGGCGGAAATGGGCGCTTGTCGAAGACACAGTTGGAGTAGCACTTGTCGCCCTTGAGGTAGAGCTTCTCCCCCAGGCGACGGCACAGCCGGCAGCGAGCGTCAGTGTATCGAGCCATCGGTGCTCTTACACTCGCCGCCGTTTGGGTGGCCGGCAGCCGTTGTGCGGGATCGGCGTCACGTCTCGGATCAGCGTCACCTGCAGGCCGCTGGACTGCAGCGAGCGAATCGCCGCCTCCCGGCCGCTGCCAGGACCCTTCACACGCACTTCGACCTGGCGCAGGCCGTGGTCCATCGCCCGGCGGGCGGCGGCTTCGGCGGCGAGTCCGGCGGCGTAAGGCGTGCTCTTGCGGGAACCCTTGAAGCCGGCGGTTCCGGCGGAAGCCCAGGAGAGCACGGCGCCGTTGGGGTCGGTCAGCGTGATCACGGTGTTATTGAACGTCGACGTGATGTAAGCACGGCCAACCGGCACGTTCTTCTTTTCGCGTCGTCGTGATTTGCTCTTGCGTTCTGCCATCGTTAGTCCTTCTGGTCTACTTCTTGACTGCGGCGCGGCGCCTACCGGCGACGGTGCGGCGCGGGCCACGCTTTGTGCGGGCGTTCGTCTTTGTGCGCTGGCCACGGGCGGGCAGGCCGCGGCGGTGCCGGATGCCGCGATAGCTGTTGATCTCGATCAGGCGCTGAATGTCCGTGCGCACCTGCTTTCGCAGCTCACCTTCAACGGTGAAGTTCTTGTCGATGAACTCGCGGATGCGGGTGACTTCATCGTCGCTCAGGTCGCGCACCTTGCTTTCGCGTGAGATGCCAACGGAGTCGCAGATCTTCTCCGCGGTGGGCCGCCCGATGCCGTAGATGTAGGACAGCGAGATATCGACCTTCTTGTCGCGGGGGATGTCTACTCCGGAGATGCGAGCCATACGCCTCTTCTACCCCTGCCTCTGCTTGTGACGGGGGTTCGGACAGACGACGCGGACGACGCGCTTACGCACGACGATTCTGCACCTTTCGCAACGCTTTTTTACTGACGCCTGAACCTTCATATGCCTACCTGAAACGATAAGTGACCCTGCCACGGGTCAGGTCATAAGGGGATAGCTCGACCAGAACTCTGTCACCGGGGAGGATGCGAATATAGTGCATCCGGATCTTGCCGGACGCATGGGCAAGCACCCTGTGCCCGTTAGCCAATTCTACACGAAACATGGCGTTGGGCAAATTCTCCTTCACGGTTCCCTCGACCTCGATTGCTTCTTTCTTACCCATTCACCCCTTGCGAGGCATTCTCCTCCCTGCTGTTGGTCGCCCAAAATATGAATACTACAGACACTCCGACCCTTACGGCAACGTTAGCACCTCGGCGTCGCCGTCCGTGATCGCCAGCGTGTGCTCGAAGTGCGCGGACAGCGCGCCGTCGATCGTGCGCACGGTCCATTCGTCGTCGTCCCGCTTCGTGCGCCAATCGCCCATGTTAACCATCGGCTCGATGGCGATCACCATGCCGGGCCGCAGCGGCGTTCCGGTGCCCGGATCGCCGTAGTTCGGCACCGCCGGGTCTTCGTGCATCTCGCGTCCGACGCCGTGGCCCACGTACTCGCGCACGATCGCCAGTCCCTCGCTCTCGACGTAGGTCTGGATGGCGTGACCGATGTCGCCGGTCTTCGAGCCGGCACGAGAGGCGCGGATGCCTCGCCAGACCGCCTCGCGCGTGACGTCGATAAGGTGCTGGGCCTCGGCCGAAAGGTTGCCGACTCCGGCTGAGACGGCCGTATCGGCGACGAAGCCTTTGTACGTGCAGCCGATATCGATGCTGACGATGTCGCCGTCCTGGATCTTGCGCTTGCCGGGGATGCCGTGGACGATTTCATCGTTGATCGAAATGCAGACGGTGGCGGGATAGCCATGGTAGTCCAGGAACGTGGGAATCACACCAGCCTTCTTGAACTCGCGGCGGGCGATCTCGTCCAGCTCCAGCTCCACCATGCCGGGGCGCAGGCTGGCGACGAGCAGGTCACGAACGGCCGAGACGATGCGTCCGGCCTCTTTCATGATCGCGATCTCGTCTCGCGACTTGACGACGATGGCCACGCCTAGCCCTCCACAGCCTTCTGGAGGTCGGCCCCAACGGCTGCAGCGTCGCGGCTGCCGTCCACGGTGGTCAGTTTGTCCTGGCCTGCGTAGTAATCCACCAGCGACTGCATGTTGCCGATGTTCACCTTGAGCCGGTTGCGGACAACGTCGGCCTTGTCGTCGGATCGTTGCGTCAACTCGCTGCCGCACTTGTCGCAGATGCCTGCCCTGGCCGGTGGCGCGCTGACTTCGTGGTAGACGGCGGCGCACTTGGGGCAGAGCCAGCGGCCCGAGAGGCGGCGCACGAGCTCGTCCTCAGCCACTTCGATGTAGATCGCGCGGTCTATCTGCTTTCCGGCCGAAGTCAGAGCTTCGTCCAGCGCGATGGCCTGCTCTGTGTTGCGGGGGTAGCCGTCGAACATGCAGCCGTTGGCGCAGTCGGGCTGGTTGATACGTTCCAGCAGCATGCCGATGGTCAGCTCGTTGGGCACGAGGTCGCCGGCGTCGTAGTAGGGCTTCGCCTTCTTTCCCAGCTCTGTCTCGGCGGCGATGTTTTCACGGAAGAGGTCGCCGGTGGTGACGTGAGGCAGCCCCAGGTCCTCCTTGAGACGGGCAGCCTGCGTTCCCTTGCCTGCGCCGGGCAGGCCGAGAAGGACTACGAACACGCTACTTGATGAAGCCTTCGTACTGGCGCATCATCAGCTGCGCCTCGATCTGGCGCAGCGTATCGAGCACGACGCCGACGGCGATGATCAGGCCGGCGCTTGTGATGCCGAAGGCCGTCGAGCGGCTGCCCGTCGCCCCGGCGCCAACGAAGCTCGAGAAGATGAACGGCGCCACCGCCACCGAAGCCAGGAAGAAGGCGCCGGCCCAGGTGATGCGGAGAAGTACGCGGTTGATGTACTGGTCGGTCGGCTTGCCGGGCCGAATGCCGGGCACAAAGCCACCCTGGCGTTGAAGGTTCTCGGCCAGGTTCTGTTGCTGGAAGGTGACGATCGTATAGAAGAACGTGAAGACGACCACCGTGAAGAAGACGAAGACCCAGTAACCGAAGTTGTCCGGGTTGAAGGCCGTCACGACAAAGTCGCCGAACGACGCCAGCGTGCTGTTGTCGGAAGCCGCGAACATCTGGCCGATGAACGCCGGGAAGATGATCACGGAGAAGGCGAAGATGAGCGGGATCATCCCGGTGCTGTTCAGTTTCAGGGGTATATGTGTCTGCCCCGATTGTCTATACATGCGGCCCGATCTGAAGACGCTGCGAGAGTACTGAACGGGTATCTTTCGCTGCGCCTCCTGGAAGAAGACGATGTAGGCCACGAGCCCGATCATGAACCCACCGAGGAGGATCGTCGTCGTGATGCCGTCCCCGGTGCCGGTATATAACCGGCCACCGATGAACTGCGGCAGTCCGGCGATGATGCCGGCGAAAATGAGCACAGATATGCCGTTGCCGATGCCTTTCTCGCTGATCAGTTCGGCGATCCAGACGAGGAACATCGTGCCGGCGACCATCGTGATCACCGCCGCGAAAGTGGGCAAGGCGTTGGGACCCGTCAGCTCGATGCCCGTGATGCCGCCCTGGCTCTGGACGATGATCAGCTGACCGTAGCCCTGCACGAAGGCCATCGGCACGGTCATCCAGTGTGTGTAGATGTTGATCTGCTTGCGTCCTGAGTCGCCTTCCTTCGATAGCGCCTGCAACGCCGGCACGATCGGCACCATGAGCTGCATGATGATGGAGGCGGTGATGTACGGGTAAACGCCCATCGCCGCCACGCTCATGTTGGCCAGCGCGCCGCCGCTGAAGATGTTGAGGAACCCGAGGACTGTGCTGCTCTCGAATAGCGCACTGAGTGCCAGCGGGTTGACGCCCGGCACGGGCAGATTCGCTACGAAGCGGAAGATGACGAGCATGGCGAACGTGAAGAGCAGCTTCTCGCGGATGTCCGCCTGCCCCATCGCCGTGATGGCCGACTGCAGCAGCTGCGGTCCTTGCTGCTGCGGCCGTGATTCTGCTCTAGTCGCCATGGCCCTCGGAGTCCTTGCCTATTTCGGCTTTGTCGGCGGCGGCGGCTCCGTCTGTCTTGCCTTCGGCCTTGGCGCCACCCTTTTCGGCCTTCGCCTTGCCGCCACCCTTCTGAGCCTTGGTCTTGCCTTCGGTCTTCTTGTCGTCGCCGGTGCCCTCGGTCTCGGCACCGCCCTTCTCGGCCTCTACCTTGGCGCCGCCCTTCTGAGCTTTGGCCTTGCCTTCGCCCTTCTTGTCGTCGCCGGCACCCTCGGCAGTGCCCTTCTCAGCCTCTGCCTTGCCGCCGCCCTTCTGAGCCTTGGCCTTGCCTTTGCCCTTCTTGTCGTCTCCAGCAGCTTCGCCCTCGGCGGGCTTGTTCTTGCGCCGCTTCCGTTTGGCTGCGCCGCGCCGCTCTGACCTCACCTTGCGCTCGGTCGTCTCTTCCGCCGTGCCGCCCGCGGCCTCGATCTTCTCCTTCGCCGTCAGCGAGAGGCGCTCAACGCGCACGTTCAGCTTGCGGGTGATCTCGCCGCTGGCGAGAATCTTGACCGGCTTCTTGGCCGAATCGATGAGCCCGGCTTCCTTGAGAATATCGTTGGTGATGTCTGCGCCGTCGTCAAAGCGTTCGAGGTCGCGCAGGTTGACAGGCTGGTATTCGATGCGGAAGCGGTTAACGAAGCCGCGGCGGCGGGGCAGACGGCGCATGAGGCGCGTCTGGCCACCCTCGAAGAAGCGGCGTGGCTTGCGGCCGGAGCGGGACTTCTGTCCCCCGAGACCGCGCCCGGCATGGGTGCCCGTTCCGGAGGCGTTGCCTCTGCCGATCCTCTTGCGATTTTGCCTCGACCCGCGCGCGGGTTTCAGCTCGTGGGCCTGCATTTATTCTCCGTCCTCGCTTACGTCGACGAGGTGGCGAACCTTGTGCAGCATACCACGTATAGGCCTCGTATCCTCGTGCTCGACAGTGTGCCCCAGGCGCTTGAGGCCCAGCGCTTCGATCGTTCGCTTCTGGTCGATCCTGTAGCCGATGGCGCTCTTGCGCCAGGTAACGCGCAGTTTAGCGGCCAATGCTCGCCTCGTCGGAAAACTGCCGTCGCTTCTCGAGCACTTCCTCAGGAGAGCGCATCAGAGATAGCGCCAGCATGGTCGCCTTGACGGCGTTGGTTGGGTTGGTGGAGCCGAGCTGCTTGGCGACCGCGTCCTTGACGCCGGCCATCTCCAGGACGGCACGCACGCCGCCGCCGGCGATGAGGCCGGTGCCGGCCGGCGCGGGCTTGATCAAGATCTTCGATGCGCCGAAGCGCACGAGCAGCGGATGAGGCAGGCTCGTCTTCAGCATCGGTACCCTGATGATGTTCTTGCGGGCGACGACCGCGGCCTTGCGAATCGCCTCCGGCACTTCCTTGGCCTTGGCCATGGCGACGCCGACGTGGCCGTTCATGTCACCAACGACGACGATGGCGGTGAAGTGGAAGCGGCGGCCGCCCTTCATCACCTTGGCCACGCGGTTGATGAACACGACCTTCTCTTGAAGTTCGAGGTCGTTCGGGTCCACGCGTTCTTTCTTCGCGATGTACTTACTGGGATTCGACATATCTCACTCGTCCTGCCTTTAGAAGGTCAGGCCTCCCTTTCGCACAGCCTCGGCCAACGCCTTGACTCGACCGTGGTATTGGAAGCCACCACGGTCGAAGACGACCTTCGTGATTCCTTTTTCTTTCGCCCGCTTCGCCAGTGCCGTGCCAACGACCGTCGCCACTTCCGTCTTCTTCTGGCTCTCCTTGACCGTGGGTCGGATCTCCTTGTCCACGTCGGAGGCGGAGACGAGCGTGTGGTCGGCGCCGTCGTCGATGATCTGGGCGTATATGTGGTTCAGGCTGCGGAAGACGTCGAGTCGCGGCCGCGCCGCCGTGCCCGCGAGGTTCTTGCGGACGCGCAGGTGCCGGCGCTTGCGAGCAGCCCTTGCCGTTTTCGATCCCTTCATAGCGACTTACTCCATCGCCTTACCGGCCTTGCCGGCCTTGCGTCGGACGTATTCACCCTCGTAGCGGATGCCCTTGCCCTTGTACGGTTCGGGCTTGCGGATCTTGCGCACGTCGGCGGCCGCCTGGCCCACCGCCTGCTTGTCCGAGCCCTTGACGATAATCTTTGATGTGCCGTCGACCTCGAACTCGACGCCCTGGGGCGGCGAGACCTTTACGGTGTGAGAGTAGCCGACGCTGAGCTCCAGGTCCTTGCCCTGCATCTGCGCCCTGTAGCCGACGCCGTGCATCTCCAGCGTCTTCGAGAAGCCCTCGGTAACGCCCGTCACCATGTTGGCGAGCAGCGTGCGTGAGAGGCCGTGCATCGCCTTGTGGCGCGCCTGGTCGGACGGCCGGCTGACGATGATCTGGTCGTTTTCCTGCTTGAAGGTGATTTCGCTCTGGAAGGCCCAGGAGAGTTCGCCCTTCGGTCCCTTGACGGAGACCTGCGAGCCGTCGATCTTGACCTCGACGCCCTTGGGGAGCGCGATCGGGTTGGCGCCTACTCTAGACATCGTTGACTACCACACATAGCACAGTATTTCGCCGCCCACGCCGCGCTTGCGCGCTTCCTTGCCGGTCATCACGCCTTCCGGCGTGGACAGAATAGCGATACCAAGGCCTCCGTAAACCCGCGGCACTTCGCTGCGCGAGGTATAAACGCGCAGGCCCGGCTTGCTCACACGGTTGAGGCCGACGATCACCGGCTCTTTCTTGCCGGTGTAGGCCAGTTGGACGCGGATACTGCCGTGTCCGTCGTCTTCCCGCTCTTCGTAGCTCGCGATGTAGCCTTCTTTTTTCAGCACGGCGGCGATCGACTCCTTGACCTTGGATGTCGGGATGTCCGTGAAGTCATGCCGCGCTACGAGTGCGTTGCGGATGCGGGTCAGCATGTCGGCGATGGGATCAGTGACCATGTTCTCTTACCAGCTCGACTTCTTGACGCCCGGTAGGTGGCCCAGCAGCGCCTGCTCCCGGAAGCAGATTCGGCAGAGGGCGAAGCGGCGCATGTAAGCGCGCGGCCGGCCACAAAGGCGGCAGCGGTTGCGGTGGCGCCCCGGGAACTTCGGCGTCTTGTTGAACGTCTTTTCGTAGAGGGCTTTTCGTGTCACGTCTTGCTCCCGTTATCCGCGCTCTGCGAACGGCATGCCCAGCAGTTGGAGCAGCCTCTTCGCCTCTTCGTCAGTGGTTGCCGTCGTCCCGATAGTGATCTGCATGCCTCTGATCTTATCGATTTTGTCGAATTCAAGCTCGGCGAAGATCAGCTGCTCACGCAGGCCCAGGCTGTAGTTTCCGTGCCCGTCGAAGGAGTTGGGCGATATGCCCTGGAAGTCCCGCACACGCGGCAGCGCCGCGTTCACCATGCGGTCGAAGAACTCCCACATGCGGTCGTTGCGCAGCGTCACCGTGACGCCGATGGGCATGCCTTCGCGCAGCTTGAAGTTGGAGATCGACTTCTTGGCGCGAGTGATCACGGGCCGCTGGCCGGAGATCGTGGCGATATCGCTGACGGCGGCGTCGATCGACTTCGCCTCCGCCACCGCCTCGCCGAGGCCGATGTTGAGATTGATCTTGTCCAGACTAGGCGCCTGCATGACGTTAGCGTAGCTGAACTCCTGCATAAGCACAGGCAGCACGTCGCTCTTGTAGATCGCCTTCATCCGTGGTTCAACTCTGGTTACCAACTGCGCCTCACTCAATCGATGTTCTCGTCACAACTCTTGCAGAAGCGCGTCTTGCCACCATCGGCCAGCGCCCGCAGACCAACGCGCGTCGGGTCACCGCAGGCGGCGCAGATGAGCGCGACGTTCGTCCAGGAGATCGGCGCCTCGCGCTCGATGATCCCCCCGGGCTTCTTAGGGCCGGTCGCCTTCTGGTGCCGCTTGACGATATTGACGCCGGCGACGACGACCCTGGCTGGCCGGGGCCGGCCGAACTTGTCAGTCTTCTTGCCTGGCGGCAGCACGCCCAGCACCTCGCCGGTGCGGCCGCGGTCCTTGCCCTTGGTCACGATTACGGTGTCTTGCTTGCGTATCTTCTGCACGTCTATACCACTTCCGGAGCCAGCGATACGATCTTCATGAAGTTGCGCTCGCGCAGCTCCCTCGCCACAGGACCGAAGATGCGTGTGCCCCGCGGGTTGAAGTCGTCTTCCAGGATCACGGCGGCGTTTTCGTCGAAGCGAATGTAGGAACCGTCGCCACGGCGCCACGGCTGTGCCGTGCGCACGACGACGGCTTTCACCACTTCGCCCTTCTTCACTGCGCTGTTCGGCGCCGCCAGCCTCACCGAGGCGACGATGACGTCGCCGACTGCACCGTAGCGACGCCGCGAACCACCCAGGACCTGGATGACGCGTATCTGCTTGGCGCCCGAGTTGTCGGCCACGCGGAGGCGGGAAGACTTCTGGATCATTCCGCTTTCCCTTCGTCCGTTGGCTCTTCGGCCGCTATCCCCGCGTCCGCGGGTTCTTCGGCCTCGGTCGATTCCTCGCCCGCCTCCTCCGAAGCAGCAGCCGCCTCTTCGGCAGCAGGCGCTTCGGGCTCGGCCGGCGCGTCTTCGGCGGTCTTCACCTCTTCGGGAGGCTCGATCTCTTCTGTGGTTTCTGCGGCCGGCTGAGTGGCCTGGTCCGTCGCCTCGGCCGCGGGCTGCTCGGCTTGTGTCTCAGCGAGAGCTGCCGGCGCCTCTTCCTCTTGCGGCTTCACTTCGCCGATGACCTCAAGGTCGATCTCTTCGGGAGCGAGATCCGGCAGCTCGATCTGGCGCAGCACCTCGATCAGGCGCCAGCGCTTGGTCTTGGAGATCGGCTCGGCTTCGACGATGCGCACGCGATCACCCTTGTGGGCCTCGCCGTTCTCGTCGTGCACGATGTAGTTCCGGTTGCGCCGGATCGTCTTTTTGTAAAGCCTATGGCGAATGGCCGAAGCGACAGAGACGACTACGGTCTTCTCCATAGAGTGGCTGACCACGGTGCCTTCGCGCATCTTGCGGCCGCCGTACTTACTGGTGGCGGCCGTCATGACGCCCCTCCCTCGTTCGCCTTCGATAGCTCACGCTGGCGCTGGAACGTCTTCAGCCTGGCGATCGTTCGCCTGATGGTCGGTATCTCCCGGTGGTTGGTCAGCTGCAGCGTTTCTTTCTGAAGGCGCAGTGAGAAGAGCCGGCGATAGGATTCGTCCAACTCCTTCTGCAGGTCTTCATCGGACATCTTGAGTATCTCCTCAACCTTGCCCTTGATCTTCTTCGCCACGGCTAGAACTCCATCCTTCCGATGAAGCGGACCTTGATCGGCAGCTTCTGCGCCGCCAACCTCATCGCCTCGCGGGCGACGTCTTCGCTGACGCCGGATATTTCGTAGATCATGCGGCCCGGCTTGACGACGGCAACCCAGCCTTCGACGGGGCCCTTACCTTTTCCCTGCCGCACTTCCAGCGGCTTCTTGGTTATTGGCTTGTCCGGGAAGACGCGTATCCAGAGCTTTCCGCCACGCTTTACGTAGCGCGTGATGGCGCGACGGCCCGCCTCGATCTGACGGTTGGTCATCCAGCATGCGCCAAGCGCCTGCAGACCGTAGTCACCAAAGGTGACCACGTTGCCGGTCTGGGCGATGCCCCGCCGGCGGCCGCGATGCGCCTTGCTGTATTTCGTTCGTTTAGGCTGAAGCATCGCTCTCCTCGGCCTTCACTTCCGGCGGCGGCTCTTTAGCAGTCGCGGGCTTCTCCTCGGCGGCCGGCTGCGGCTCAGCGGCCGGCTCCTTCTCTGCCGGCGCTGCTTCAGCGGCCGGCTCGGGCGCCTCTTTGGCCTCGGCCGCGGGGGGCGCTCCAGCTTCAGCCTCTGCGGGGGCCGCTGTGCCACCTTCGGCGGCCTCCGCCTCTTCGGCAGCGGCGGCCTGAGCGGCGGCGCGGAGCCGTTCGCGCTCTTCGGCGATCTTGTCGCCCTTGTAGATCCAGACCTTGACGCCGATGCGACCCAGCGTCGTTTTCGCTTCTGAAGTGCCATAGTCAACGTCGGCTTTGAGAGTGTGCAGCGGCACGCGGCCCTGGCGCTCCGTGTCGACGCGACCCATGTCCGAGCCGCCGAGGCGGCCGGCGACGCGAATGCGCACGCCCTGGGCGCCACGCTGCATGGCGCGCCCGGCCGCTTGCTTGATCGCCCGGCGGTGAGAGACGCGACGCTCGATCTGCTCGGCGACTGCGCGGGCGACGAGCGGCGCCTCGATCTCCGGCACACGGATTTCGCTGATGTTAACGCGCAGCTTACGGCCGGTGAGCTTCTCAAGGTTCGTGCGAAGCTCGTCGACACGCTGGCCGCCGCGACCGATGACGATGCCGGGGCGCGCTGTGTTGATCGACACGGTCACCTGATTGGCGTTGCGTTCGATCTCGACTTTGGCAATGCCGGCGTCCGGCAGCATCTCCGTGATCTTCTTGCGGATACCCAGGTCCTCGTGGAGGAGCTCGGTGTAGTTCTTGTCCGCGTACCACTTGCTCTTCCAGTCGTAGATGTACCCGAGGCGGAAGCCGTTGGGATGAACTTTCTGTCCCATCTAGTTCTCCTCTTCTTCCACAACGATGGTTATGTTGGCGCTGCGGCGGCGCATGATGTCGCCACGGCCGCGGGCTCGCGGCAGCAGGCGGCGCACTTTGTCGGCGTCGCCGGCGAAGGCTTCGATTACGAGCAGGCGGCGTGGGTCCATGTCGAAGTTGTTCTCGGCGTTGGCAGCGGCCGAGCGCACCGACTTGGCGATCAGTTCGGAGTGTGGCGATGTCATGAATCGCAAGATAGACATCGCCTCGTCCACACGCTTGCCGCGGATCTCATCGAGGATGAGGCGCAGCTTCTTCGGCGAGGCCGGCGCGCTGCGGGCGAAGGAACGTACGGCGACCATCGCTAGATCTTCCTCACCTGGGTGGAGGCGGCTGTCTTGGCGGTGTGGCCGCGGAAGGTGCGCGTCGGGGCGAACTCTCCCAGCTTGTGGCCGACCATGTTTTCGGTGATCAGGATGGGCACGTGACGACGGCCGTCGTGAACGGCGAACGTCATGGCGACCATCTCCGGAAGAATCGTCGAGCGGCGCGACCAGGTGCGGATCACTTCCCTGTTCCCGCTGGCCTGCAGTTTGTGAATCTTGGCCATCAGCTTGGGGTCGACGTAGGGGCCCTTTTTCGTCGATCGTGACATTAGACGTCGTACCTCCGCCTGACGATGTACTTGTTCGTGTCCTTGCGGCGACGCGTACGCGCACCGAGAGTCGGCTTCCCCCAGGGCGACTTGGGCCCCGGCAGGCCGATCGGCGCTTTGCCTTCACCGCCGCCGTGCGGGTGGTCTCGCGGGTTCATAGCGGTGCCGCGGACGTGCGGACGGCGGCCCATGAGTCGCCTGCGGCCGGCGCGGCCCAGCTTGATCTGGCTGTGCTCTGCGTTGCCCACCTGGCCGATCGTCGCCATGCAGTCGGCGAGAATGCGGCGGACCTCGCCGGACGGTAGGCGGACGAGCGCGTAGGCCTCTTCGTCGCGGGCCAGGAGCTGTGCTGAGCCGCCGGCGCCGCGCACGAGTTGGGCGCCCTTGCCCTTGTGCAACTCCAGGTTGTGGACGATCGTGCCGGACGGGATGTTCCGCAGCGGCAGGGCGTTTCCGGTCTTGATCTCTGCGTCCGGCCCGGAGACTACCGTGTCGCCGACCTTGAGGCCGACCGGCCAGATGATGTAGCGCTTCTCGCCGTCGACGTAGTGGAGGAGGGCGATGCGCGCTGTGCGGTTCGGGTCGTACTCGACGGAGGCGACCTTCGCCGGGATGCCGTGCTTATCGCGCTTGAAGTCGATGATGCGCAGACGCCTTTTGTGGCCACCGCCGCGGTGACGCACGCTGATGCGCCCGCGGTTGTTGCGGCCGGCGTTCTGCTTCTTGCCGAAAGTTAGCGACTTCTCCGGCTTCGAGCGGGTGATCTCATCGAACGTATAGCCGGTCGCGCCACGGCGGCCGGGCGAAGTGGGCTTGTACTGCTTAATGCCCATCTCTATACGCCCTCAAATAGCTCTAGCTTGTCGTCCGGGTGCAGCGTGACGACGGCCTTCTTCCAGTTGGGCCGGTGCGTCATGCGGTTACCGCGAACGCGCTTCGGCTTGCCCTTCATGATCATCACGTTGACGTTCACCACCTTGACGTCGAAGCCTTTTTCGACGGCTTCCCGGATCTGCGCCTTGTTCGCGACTCTTCGCACCTCGAAGCAGTACTTGTTCTCGGCGCCAAGGCGGGTCGCTTTCTCGGTGATCAGCGGCCGGACGAGGATGGAGAGTGGGTTCAATGGCTTTGCCATAGTCTAGCCCTCGCTCTCTTCCGTCTTCTTCGTCGTGCGGCTGCGCGTCGTCTTCGGCTTGTCCCCGCCGTCGGTGGCCTTGGCCTTGGCGCGGGTCGCCCGTTTCGGCTTGTCCGCGGTTGACCCCTTCGCCTTCGAAGCGCGAGTGGTCGTCTTCTTGGCGGCGCCATCGTCCTTCGGCTTGGCCGCGGCGCGAGTCCGGCTAGCGGCCTTCTTCGGCTTGGCCGGAGCTTCCGCGGTCGCCTCGGCATCGGTCGCCGGCGCTTCGGCTTTGGCCTTGGCCTTCGGCTTAGCGGCGGCCTTCTTGCGGTCGGTCTTGGCGGGCTTCTTCGCCACCTTGGCGCCCGCGACGGCCCACAGCGACTCGGCGATGCGGACGGCGTCCACGGTCATGAGGAGACTCTGGTGGTTGAGCATGTCGCCGACGTTGAGGTAGCGCGCCGGAAGCACCTTCGTGCGGTGCAGGTTTCGCGTGCTGGCCAGCACCTGGCGGTCGGACTCACTCGTGACGATGAGCGTCGAGCGCTTGATGCCGACGTTCTGCAGGATGCGGGCGATCTCTTTAGTCTTCGGCGTTTCGAAGGCGAGCTGGTCGATGACCACGAGCTGGCCGTCGGCCGCCTTGCCCGAAAGCGCGGAGCGGATCGCCAGGCGCCGCATCTTCTTCGGCATCGCCTGGCTGTAGTCGCGCACGCGCGGACCGAACGCGGTGCCGCCACCGACGCGCGTCGGTGAGCCAGCCGTGCCGGCGCGGGCGCGGCCGGTGCCCTTCTGACGGTGGAGTTTTCGCGTGCTGCCCACGACCTCGCCGCGCGTGCGGGTCTGCGCGGTGCCGGCGCGCTGGTTGTTGCGCTGCCTGACGTAGGCCTGGTGGAGAACGGTGCCGTTGGGCTCGATGCCGAAGACGCTGTCGTCGACGTTGAGCTTTCGCAGCTCCTTGCCCTCGGCGTTCATTACGGGCAGTTTCATTGCTTGACCTTCAGTGCCGGCGACCGGCGCACGCGGACGACGATGCCTTCGTTGCCCGGTACTGCGCCACGGACGAAGAGGACGCCTTTGTCGGCGTCGACCCGAACGACCTTCAGGTTCCTGATGGTGGCCTCGCCGGTGCCCATGTGACCGGCCATCCGCATGCCCTTGATCACACGTCCCGGTGAAGTGCCGGCGCCGATGGAGCCAGCCGCGCGGTGGCGGTCGGACTGGCCGTGCGTCTTGGGGCCGCCGCGGAAACCGTGGCGCTTGACGACGCCGGCGAAACCTTTGCCTTTGCTCGCCCCGGAGACGTCGACGAGATCGCCGACCTCGAAGATGTCGCAACCGACCTTGACGCCGGCTTCGGCCGCCGCGATGTCATCTGTGCCGAACTCGCGGAGGACCTGGAACTTACCGTAGTCCTTCATGTGGCCTTGGAGGGCCTTGGTGACGCGCTTGCGCTCGCCGAAGCCGAGCTGGAGAGCCTCGTAGCCATCCTTTTCCTTTGTCTTGACCTGGACGATCGTGCAGGAAGTGGTGTCGATGACGGTTACCGGCACGGACGTGCCGTCGTCCTCGAATATCTGCGTCATGCCGATCTTGCGGCCCAGCAGTCCTTCGACGCTCACAGCTTGATCTCGATGTCCACGCCGGACGGCAGCTGCAGCCGCATCAGGGCGTCGACCGTCTTCGGCGACGGCTCCAGTATCTCGATAATGCGCTTGTGCGTCCGCGTCTCGAACTGCTCACGGGAGTCTTTGTCGATGTTCGGCCCGCGGATCACCGTGTATTTCTCGATGTGAGTGGGCAGCGGGATAGGACCGGCCACGGCGGCGCCGGTGCGCTCGGCCGCTTCGACGATGAGCACCGCAGACTGATCCAGTATGCGGTGGTCGAACGCCTTGAGGCGGATTCTAATCTTTTGCCGTGCCATCTGTTATCTCCGTACCGCCCCTTGCATGCGCCCGGACACCTGTTCGGCGATGGACGCGGGAACCTCGCTGTAGTGGTCGAACTCCATCGTGTAGCTCGCGCGGCCCTGCGTGACGGAGCGCAATGTCGTGGCATAGCCAAACGTCTCCGCAAGGGGGACGTGCGCCGAAATCACACGCAGGTGGCCGCGATGGTCCACGTCGGAGACCTGACCCCGACGAGAACTGGCGTCGCTTAGGACTTCGCCGAAGAACTCATCAGGTGTCGCCACCTCTACCTTCATGACGGGCTCGAGAAGAACGGGGCGGCCCCTCTTCATCGCTTCCTGGATCGCCAGGGACCCCGCCATCTTGAAGGCCAGCTCGGATGAGTCTACAGGGTGATGCTGCCCATCCACAAGCTCCACTCTCACGTCGACGACCGGATAGCCGGCCTTGACGCCCGTCTCCAGCGCCTCGCGGACGCCGTGTTCGACGGCCGAGACGAACTCGCGCGGGACGGCGCCGCCGACGATCTTGTTCTCGAATTCGATGCCGCTGCCCTTTTCCAAAGGCTCGACATGAAGCTTGACGACGCCGAACTGGCCGCGGCCACCGGTCTGGCGCACGAAGCGACCCTCAGCGTCGGCGGCATCTCTGATCGTCTCTTTGTAGGCCACTTCTGGCCGGCCGACGTCCGCCTGAACGTTGAACTCACGCAGCATGCGGTCGACGATGATTTCCAGGTGTAGCTCGCCCATGCCGGAGATGATCGTCTGCCCGGTCTCGTCATCGTAGCGGGCGTGGAACGTCGGGTCTTCTTCGACCAGCCGCACGAGCGCGTCGCCCATGCGTTCCTGGTCTTCTTTGGTCTTCGGTTCGATGGCGACGGCGATCACCGGCTCAGGGAACTTGATCGCCTCGAGGAGGATCTGGTTCTTCTGGTCGCACAGCGTGTCACCGGTGAACGTGTTCTTGAGGGCGACCGTGGCAGCGA
Organism: Chloroflexota bacterium; assembly: GCA_022561635.1. Classification (GTDB taxonomy): domain Bacteria; phylum Chloroflexota; class Dehalococcoidia; order SM23-28-2; family RBG-16-64-32; genus CF-162. Next base: position 47,149 of record JADFQV010000001.1, read on the forward strand.
TCTGCCCGGCCGAAATCTCCGTCAGCTCTTCGCGCCGGTTGGAGTGCATGCGCAGGATGCGGCCCAGGCGCTCTTTCTGCCCGCGGCTGCTGTTAATCACTACCCCGCCTTGCTTGACCATGCCCGAGTAGACACGGAAGTAGACGAGCCGGCCGACGTACGGGTCGGCGACTATCTTGAATGCCAGCGCCGCGAACGGTGCGTCGGGGTCTGGCTCGCGTTCGATCAGCTCGCCGGTCGCCGGATCGGTACCGGTGATGGCCGCCACCTCGACGGGAGAAGGCAGGTAGTCGATGACGGCGTCGAGCATGGGCTGCACACCCTTGTTCTTGAGCGCGCTGCCGCAGAGGACGGGGTTGACCAGGCCGGTAATCGTCGCGCGACGGATCGCCTTCTTCAACTCGACTGCTGTTACCTCGTGCTGCTCGACGAAGCTGATCAGCATCTGGTCGTCGACTTCGCCGATCGCCTCGATGAGATCTTCGCGACGCCTGGCGGCCTCTTCCTTGAGGTCGGCCGGTATCTCGCCGACGGTTACCTCGAGCGCGCCGTCGGGGAAAGTGTAGGCGACCATCTCCACGAGGTCGATGGCGCCCTCGTGCTTGTCCTCGTGGCCGATCGGCATCTGAACGGCGAGCGGGCGCGCGTTCAGGCGCTCGCGGATGCTTTCGATCGCCGCCCAGAAGTCGGCGCCGACGCGGTCCATCTTGTTGACGAAGCAGATGCGCGGGATGTGGTAACGGTCGGCCTGTCGCCAGACGGTCTCCGACTGGCTCTGGACGCCGGCCACCGCGTCGAACACAACAACGCCCCCGTCCAAAACACGGAGGCTGCGCTCGACTTCGACGGTGAAGTCCACGTGGCCGGGCGTATCCACGATGTTGATCTGGTGGTCGTTCCAGGTGGTCGTCGTGGCAGCGGCGGTGATGGTGATGCCGCGCTCTCGCTCCTGCGCCATCCAGTCCATGACGGCAGTGCCGGCGTCGACGTCACCGATCTTGTACGTGATCCCCGTATGAAAGAGGATCCGTTCAGTCACGGTGGTCTTACCGGCATCGATGTGCGCGATAATTCCTATGTTTCGTACCCGCTCAACGGGCACAGACTCACTCATATCTCCCACTTGCACTTCCCTGGAAGGAATTCTCCTAGTTAACTATCATTCGCCGCGCCCGTCCTCGCCCCTACCACCTGTAGTGAACGAAGGCTTTGTTGGCTTCGGCCATGCGGTGCGTATCTTCACGCTTCTTGATTGCGCTGCCTTGCTCTCGGTAAGCGTCCATAAGTTCCGCTGAGAGCCGCTCCGCCATCGGCCTGCCACTGCGGGCGCGGGCGGCGATGAGGAGCCAGCGCATGGCCAGTGAGACCTGGCGCACCGGGCGGACTTCCAACGGGATCTGGTACGTGGCGCCACCGACTCGGCGGGGGCGGACCTCGAGAATCGGCATCGTGTTGCGAATCGCCTGCTCGACGACCTGGCGCGGGTCTTCCTTCAAGCGCTCTGCCACCTGGTCCATCGCCTGGTAGACGATGCGTTCAGCGGTGCTCTTCTTGCCGTTGTGCATCACCTTGTTGATCAGCGTCTGGACCATGACGCTGTTGAACTTAGCGTCTGGCTCGATTATGCGTTTTATGGATTTTCCACGTCGCGGCATCTTCTCGTCCTCGGCGCCTACCCGGCGTCCTTGCGGGTGCCGTACTTGCTGCGCTGCTGCTTTCGACCCTCGACGCCGCCGGCGTCAAGCGCGCCGCGGATGATGTGGTAGCGGACTCCGGAAAGGTCCTTGACGCGGCCGCCACGGATGAGCACGACGGAGTGCTCCTGGAGCGTGTGGCCTTCGCCCGGGATGTAGGCGGTGACCTCCATGCCGTTCGTCAGGCGCACACGAGCGACCTTGCGCAGGGCCGAGTTCGGCTTGCGCGGCGTGACGGTGCGCACGTTGGTGCAGACGCCGCGCTTCTGCGGGCTGCCGGGGCCACGAATCATGCGGTTCTTGAGGGCGTTGAAATGGAAGCGCAGGGCCGGCGATTTTGTCTTCTTCGTCAGCTTCTTCCGGCCTTTTCGTACCAGCTGGTTGATCGTTGGCACTTCTCGCGTTTCCCTTCCTGAACTACACCCGGCGCAAACAAAAAGCCGAAAGCTTACCGCATTCGCTCTGGCCCGCAGGGCCAAAACGTCTGCACGGGCAAGTCTTCCGACCGTTGAAACAGCCGCACACCCGCACTATACGGGCGCTAAGGTGAAATGGTAGCTAGAAAGGGGGGCCTATGTCAACCGAAAACGCGGCGTCGGCCGCCTTCGTCGACAGACGTGCTAGACGCCGGCGTAACTGTGCAGGCCGGAGATCCAGAGGTTGACCACGAAGTACGTGAACAGCACCGCTCCGAAGCCGACCACGAGCACGACCGACGAGCGCGTCCCCGACCACTTGCGCAGGCCGCGCATGTGCAGGTAGACGCCGTAGATCAGTAGCGTGACGAGCGCCGCCGATTCCTTGGGGTCCCAGCCCCAGTAGCGGCCCCAGGCGCTGTTCGCCCAGTACGCACCCAGCGCGATGCCGCCCGCCAGCAGCGGGAAGCCCAGCGCCACGCTCTTGTAGCCGATTTCGTCCAGCAGCTTTGATTTGGGCAGGCGCTGGAAGCGGTTCTTCGCACCCTGCACGAGGTACAGCACGCCCGAGGCAAAGGAGACGCTCAGCGCCGCGTAGGCGAGGATCATCGCCGCGACGTGTATCGCCAACAGGTCCGTGTTCTGCAGCGCCGGCACCAGCGGCCGCACGTCCGACGGGAAGTAGAGCGCCGCTACGACGAGGCCGGTGAGCACGACGGGCAGCGCAACGCTGCCAAGCGCCCGCGGCGAGCGCAGCCCACGGCTCCTGTCGCCAGTTCCCTGCCTGGCCACGTAGACCTGCTCGAAGATGGCATAGAACGCCAGAATCGCCGTCGCGAAGGCGATCGTGAACTCGTACATGTTCGACCACGGGGCGTGATCGACGGCCTGCCAGCGAGCGAGAAGCGACACGGAGAGCAGGGCCAGCGCTGTCCACGTAGCGAAGGTTGCAAAACGCCCACTGACCTGAGCCCAGCCGTTGGCGTCGCTGCGCTCGATCGAGGCGACGGCCGGGCCTGCGCCGATCGGCGTCGCCAGCCGGCGCACGACGAGCCCGAGGCCGAGGGTGTGCGCCCAGTAGGCCATCGTCGCCACGGCGCAGGCGGCGATCGCCAGGTACAGGGTCGTGCTGGCGAGCGATTCCACCGCCTAGCGCCAGGCCATGCGGCGGAACGACTCCGCCAGCTCGAAATCCTGATCTTTGGCCGCCTCCGCCATGCGCTCCTTGATCCGTTTGCGCATCTCGCGGATCGGCGCCTGGCCGAGCTGGCTCTTGTGTTTCTTGAGAGCGTTGATCTTGCGCTTGAAGGCGTCCGGGGGGATCTCGATCCAGTGATCCGGCTCCTCGTGACCGGCGAGCAGCAGCTCCATCACGCGATGCGGTTCGAGGCCGTCTAGCTGGTGCTCCGGGTAGGCCAGCGGATCGCGGGCGAGCGGGAAGACGGCGTCGACCACGGACTGGCCGGTGAGGCGGTGGTCGCGGTGCGTGAACGAACTGCGGTAAGGGTTCCAGGTGATCACGGTCCACGGCTTGAGCCGGCGCAGCTCGCGAACGATGCGCCCGCGCATCTCGGCCGTGTCCTCGACGAAGCCGTCGGGATAGCGCAGGAATACGAGCTCCTTGACGCCGAGCACATCACAGGCGGCGCGCTGTTCTTTCTCGCGGATCTGGGCCAGCTTTTCGCGGGTCAGCGAAGTGTCCTTCGTGCCCATGTCGCCGCTGGTCGTGAGCATGTAGTGCACATCCCAGCCGTCGGCGGCCCACGCGGCGGCGGTGCCGCCGCAGAGGAACTCGGCGTCGTCTGGGTGAGCGACGACGACGAGCGCCGTCTTCGGGTGCTTTGCTTTCGGGTCGACGTGGGTCATCAGGCAGTAGTCTAGGCGACGTGCGCGCCGACGGCGACCCCGCGGTAGCTGCCGACGAGGTCGTGATAGACAGACTCCACCTGCTCGGCGACGCGGGACCAGCGGTAGGTCTCGGCGACGGCGCGGGCTTCGCGGCCGAGGCTGCGCCGCAGCGGCTCGTTCGTAAGCAAGAGGTCCAGGCGCTCGGCAAACGGCTCCGGGCAGCGCCACGGCACCAGGTAGCCCGTCCGGCCGTCCTGCACCGTGTCCTTCAGTCCACCAACGCGCGTGGCGACCACGGGCACGCCGCAGGCCATCGCCTCCAGCGCGACGAGGCCGAAGCTCTCGTAGTACGAAGGAACGGCGCAAACGTCGGCGGCGTTGTAGTAATAGGGCAGGTCATCGCGGCTGGCGGCTGAGGTGAAGGTGACGCGGTCCTCGACGCCCTGATCGCGCGCCAGGCGCGCCAGGTCGCGCAGGCGGCGCCCGTCCTTCTCGTCGCCACCGACGACGAGCACGCGGAACGGCCCCTCGAGATGGCTCGCCGCCTGGATCAGCACGTCGATCCCTTTGAGCGGCTCGATGCGCCCGACGAAGAGGATCAGAGGCTCGTCGGCGTCGAGGCCGACGTGCGCCCGCGCTTCAGCCCGGTCGATCGGGCGGAAGTGGTCGACGTCGACGCCGCAGGGGATGACGCTGATGGCGGAGCGCTGAGCGCGGTAGAGGTCGGTCAGCATTCGCGCCTCGGCCTCGCCGGCGCAGATGATCCGGTCGGCGCCAGCGACGACCGTGCGCTCGCCGGCGATTCTGTACTTCGGCTCGCGCTCGCCCAGGTGATGGCGGTTCTTGGCCTCGGCCAGGGTGTGGAACATGACGACGTGCGGCGTCTCCCAGCAGTCGGCCAGCGTGCGACCGACCCAGCCGGACATCCAGTAGTGGCTGTGCACGAGGTCGTACGAGAGATCGTTGCGCTCCTGGAAGGCGACCACACCGCGGCGGAACTCCTCGAGGTAGCGGCGCTGGGCCCGCTTGTCGGCGTCGAGTGGCCCGGCGGCGATTTGGATGACGCGCGTGCGTCCTGCGGATCCCTTGGCGTCGTCCAGCAGCGTAATCTCCGGCGAGTCGGCGTCCGTGCGGCGCGTGAAGACGTCCATCGTGTGGCCGCGCTTGGCCATCTCCCGGCCGAGGGAACGCACGTAGACGTTCAGTCCGCCGCTGTCACGGGTGCCGGGGCGGGCCAGGGGCGACGTATGTACGGAAACGACCGCTATGTTGCACATGCCCTGCGATGATACTACGAAGGATCCGGTTTCGGAGCGTGAGATACCTCACACAACGGGGGCGCGACGCGTGAGGCAGGGCGCTCCTCGCCTCGACCAACGATCACCTGCCTTGCACGAGCGAGAGGAACTCGCTGCGGGTGACGCCCCGCCGGCGGAAGCTGCCCCGGATCGCCGAGGTGATCATGCGCGATCCCGGCTTCTGAGCGCCCCGCATCGTCAGGCAAAGGTGCTCGGCCTCGATGACGACGGCGACGCCGTCCGGGCGCAGGCCCTCCATGATGGCGTCGGCGACCTGGCTCGTCAGGCGCTCTTGCATCTGGGGTCGCCGGGCCAGGATGTCGACGACGCGGGCCAGCTTGCTGACGCCGACCAAGCGCCCCTCGGGCACGTAGCCGACGTGCGCCTCGCCGTGGAACGGCAGAAAGTGGTGTTCGCAGAGGGAGTAGAAGGGGATGCTCTTGAGGATCACCATCTCCTTGTGCGATTCATCGAACCCCTTGCGCAGGACGTCCAGCGGGTCCTCGCGCAGCCCCGAGAAGAGCTCGGCGTAGAGCCGCCCGATCCGCTCCGGCGTTTCGGCCAGCCCCTCCCGCGTGCCGTCTTCGCCGATCGCCGCGATGATCTCGCGGACGGCGGCAGCGATGCGCTCCTGGTCGACGTCCTGCGGATCCGTTGGGCCGGCGATACGTGTGTCCATCAGGACAGGAATTGTATCAGGCGGCGTCAGCCAGGCGGCGCGCTGAGGATGTCGAGGCGGGAAGTCATGCCACCAAATTTACCGGAAAGCCAATGCCACGGGCGCTCCCCTCGCGAAAAAGTGGAAGTGTACCGCAGTGTGGCAAGCTCTCAAAATAGTCCCCAATGCACGTAGACAGCACCGCCATGTCGTAGAATGGCTGCGCCATGGAGCCACGACCCCAGCACGTCCAGATTAGGGACAAGAGCCTCCGGGCTGTGGGCCAGTGGGCGCCCTTAGGCCTAGCTGCGCTGACCTTACTACTGTGGGTGGCCCTGGCGGGCCCTGCGATTTCGGCTGAGCTAGCATCGGAGCTTCGGCCTAACCTTAAAGCGCTGCCGGCAGACGAACTTCGGTTGGAAACCGATTCCGCCGGCCGTACTTATCTGCGGTTCAGCACGACTACTTGGAACGGCGGATTCGGACCCCTTGAACTCGTGGCCGGTGACAGAGATGCAGCTAAGCAGAACATCCACCAGCGGATCCATCTAGACGATGGGAGCTACTATGACGTGCTGGCAGGAACGTTTGAGTGGCACGAGCAGCACGGGCACTTCCACTTTGAGGATTACGCCCTCTACACTCTTCAGGCGGCCGATGCGCCTGGCGCCTCAGAACGAACTAGCAGTAAGACCACTTTCTGCATCATCGACACCGACCGCATCAACCACAAGCTTCCGGGGGCGCCCAAGCGATCCGTGTACAGGACCTGTGGTAGCGAGATTCAAGGCATGTCCGTCGGATGGGGCGACAGGTACCCGTACTACCTAGCTGGGCAGGCGATCGACGTGACTGATCTGCCCGACGGTGACTACCAACTCACGATCGAGGTCGATCCAAAGAATCGGCTCCTCGAGACGAATGACGCGGACAACACAAGTACCTTGAGCCTTCGCATCAGCGTGAGCGACGGGACGGTGGAAGAACTGTCTAATGGCGAGAGCGGGCCCGGCAACGGGAATGGACGGGGAAACGGACGAGGTCCTAGGTAGTTCGCGGAACTGCATGGGTTCAAGGTTCCCATGCGAGTGTAAGAGGTGCGGTGGTGAGAGCAAGTAATATCGCCACTAGGCAGCCAGCGATACCCGGAACCTGAGGTCACGGTTGGTTCCCCTCGAGTAGAGCCAAGGGCGGATAATTCCCGCAGCGTTGTGAGCCTCCGTACCGCTTGAGGCGGCGCTCACGACCAGAACGCATCGACCTCGTAGCGGTCTTCGACGAGGAACCAGAACTCGGCGATCCGGCCCTCCGCGATGCGGAACGTCCAGGCTTGCAGCGAGCCGTCCAGCTTCTTGCCTTCGCGTTCGGCGTGAACGCGGACCAGGGCGATGGCGTAGTCATCGCCGGCCATGACGTCGAGGATCTGCGGGCGCACGGTGCCGTTGGAGAGTTCGCGCGGGCGGGCGAGGAAGGCGAGCACTTCGTCCGGGCCGCGATAGTCCGCCGAGAGCGGGCTGCGGCCGGGCACGTGCCAGACGACATCGTCGGCCAGCGCGGCGCGCACGGCGGCTTCGTCGCCGCGGGCCTGGGCGACGAACCAGCTTCGGACCAGCACTTCGTTGACGTGGGGCATCTCGGTGGAGACGTTACCAGATCACGGCGGAGCAGAGCTGGAGCAGGCGCACAGTCGGCGCCCTACGCAAGGCCCATCGCGGACTCGACGGCCGCGAGGTCAGCGTCGACCTCGGGCACTTCTGCCTCGATGGCGAGGGCGGTTTCTGGGTCCTTGAGGCCGTGGCCGGTGATGACGCAGACGATGGTCTGGTCGCGAAGGCTCTCGGGTCCTTCGAGAGCCTCAGGACGAGCGGCATACTTGAGGAGACCGGCCACGCAGGCGGCGGAGGCCGGCTCGCAGAAGATTCCCTCTTCTTCGGCCAGGAGGCGGTAGGCGGCCAGGATCTCTTCGTCGGTGACGGCGCTGATCTCGCCGCCAGACTCGTCGCGGGCGGCGACGGCGGCCTCCCACGAGGCCGGGTTGCCGATGCGAATGGCCGTGGCCACCGTCTGCGGATCGTCCAGCGGTTCGCCGCGGACGATTGGCGCGGCACCGGCGGCCTGCCAGCCGATCAAGCGCGGCTTCTGGCTGGCCCGCTCCGCCTGGAAGTACTCGACGAAGCCGCGCCAGTAAGCGGTGATGTTGCCGGCGTTGCCGACGGGGATGAACAGCAGGTCCGGCGCATCGCCCAGGTCGTCGACGATCTCGAAGGCGGCGGTCTTCTGGCCCTCGATACGGTGTGGGTTGACGGAGTTGACGAGCGCGATCGGGTGCTTTTCGGAGACCCGGCGGGCGATGGCGAGCGCGTCGTCGAAGTTGCCGCGGATGGCGAATATCCGGGCGCCGTGGGCGACGGCCTGGGCCAGCTTTCCTTTGGCGACGCGGCCGTGCGGGACGAGCACGAAGGCGTCGAGGCCGCTGCGCGCAGCATAGGCCGCCGCTGAGGCACTTGTGTTGCCTGTCGACGCGCAGAGGACGGCTCGTGCATCGGCTTCTGCCGCCTTGGCCACCGCGACGACCATTCCCCGGTCTTTGAACGAGGAGGTCGGGTTGCACATCTCGAGCTTGAAGTAGAGGTCTTTGCAGCCGATGCGCTCGATCAGCCGCCGCGAACTGACTAGTGGGGTACCGCCCTCGCCGAGGCTGAGCATCGGCGTCTCGTTGGTGACGGGCAGGCGGTCCCGGTACCGATCGAGAACACCTCGGGCGGCTGGCTTGTCGGTCAAGCGCTCCAAATTAGAGGCCTCATGTCGATCGGCGACGGTCTAGTCCGTGGAGTGCAGCTCACCCTGAATAAGCTCCTTGATCTCCTGGTTCAGTGCTTCGGAGGCGCGTCGGCGCTGGCGGAGAAACGTCTGGTAGACCTTCTTCAGTGCTTGCTTCGTCTGGTCCGTCAGGTCTTCCAGTCGCGCGGCCATCGCCATCAGCTCGCTTGCCTGGTTCTGGCTCCGCTGGTCAAGGCGGCCCAGGCCCTTGATGAACTCGTCCGTACGCTCGGTGATGTCGGTGGCGATTTGTTCGAGGCTGGCCATGCGCTGGCTGATCTGCTCCCGCTCGTAGGCGGCGCCTTGCAGCGCTTCCTTGGCCTCTTCCTGCGTACCGGCGATCAGCTCGATATGCTCCTGGCGCTCCATCACCCTGTGCAGCTGATCGAGGGCCAGGGACAGGCGGTCCGCCAGCCCCTCGCTAGACGCCTCCAGCCGCTGGAAGTCACCGCTGAAGCGCGCGAACTCCTGGTCCAGCCTCAGCGTCGCCTCGTGGCTGCGATCGGACTTCGTCTGGATATCTTCCATCGCGCGCTCTCCGGCCTGTGCTTTCAAACGGCCGGCGGCGATCTCCTCTTCGATGTGCCGTGCAACTTCTTCGAGCGCCTTCATGCGGCCGTCGAACTGAGAGATCGTGCGGCTGATCGACTCCACCTGCTTGGCGACCATACCTACGTCGTATCGCTCCCGTCCGGACTCGGTCTTGCGGCCCTTCCCATCGTGCTCAACGCGGTCGGCCAGCTGGCCCTGGCGCTCTTGAACCTTGCCCAGCTGCGCGCTTACTTCACGCACTTCCTCTCGAAGCGACTGAATCGTCGCCTCCACTGAGCCGGAGACAGCCACGCCCTGCAGGACCTTCTGCACTTCGGCGTCGAGCGACCAGGCGATCTTAAGCGCCTGCGCCAGTTCGCCCTCCAGCTTATGCAGCCGCGCTTTGGTATCGAGGACTTCGCTTTCGAGCCATTCGGTCGAGCCGGAAGTGGGAGCGGCGGCCTTCGTGCGGGGCACGGTCAGTCCTCCACCCTGAGGACGGCGCCGACCTTATGCACGCCATCCTTCAGGCCCTTGATCTCGGAGATGCTGCGCTGGATGTCTGCTTCCTGCGCGGCGTGCGTCATGATCACGATTTCGGCGGTCTGGGCCTCGTCATCGGTCTCTTTCTGGATGACCGAGGCGATGCTGACGTCGTTGTCGCCGCAGGCGCGGGCGATCTCGGCGAGCACGCCGGGCCTGTCGCCCACCTCGACGCGGATGTAGTAGCGAGTGGTGAGTTGGGAGATCGTCTTCATCGCCATGTCGGCAGTATAACGCCAGGGTGAGGGCCGGCTGCCGTGAGCGATCGAACGCGACGCCTCCAGGACGTCCGCCATGATCGCCGACGTCGTGGGCATGGAGCCTGCGCCGGCGCCCTGGAAGAGGACGCGGCCGATCAGGTCGCCCTCCACCTGCACGGCGTTGAGGACACCGTCCACGTTGGCGAGCAGCTCGTCGTTGGGGACGAGCGCGGGGTGAACGCGTACACAGATGCCGTCGGCGTCGCGCTGGCCGATGGCCAGGAGCTTGATCGCGTACCCCAGTTCGGCCGCATAGTGGAAGTCGCGCGGCATGAGACCTGTGATCCCCTCACGATAGACGTCCTCCACGCGGACGTGCCCATGGAACGCCAGGCTGGAGAGGATGGCGAGCTTGTAGGCGGCGTCGTAGCCTTCGACGTCGCCGGCCGGGTCGGCTTCAGCGTAGCCCAGATCCTGTGCCTGGCGAAGTGCGTCATCGAAGGCGGCGCCCTCGCGGCTCATCTGCGTCAGGATGTAGTTCGTCGTGCCGTTGATGATCGCGCGCACGCTCGTGATCTGGTTGGCGAAAAGGTCACGCCTGAGCGGCGAGACGATGGGCATGCCACCGCCAACGCTAGCCTCGAACAGGATGTCCACGCCGCCGGCCGTGGCCTCTGCCAGCAGCTCCGGCCCATACTTGGCCATCAGCTCCTTGTTCGCGGTCACCACCCAGCGGCCCCGGCTCAGGCTTTCCTGGATGTACTCATGAGCGGGCTCTTCGCCGCCCATGACCTCGACGACGATGTCGCAGTCGGCGCCTAGCGCCTCGGCGGCGTCCGTCGTGATCAGTGATCGGTCCGGTGTGAAGTCGCGTTCGCGCGTAGCGTCGCGCACCAGCACCTTGCGTAGTTCGATGCGGGCGCCGACGCGATCGGCGTACAGCGCGGCGCGTTCAGTCAGAGCCCGGGCAACGCCGCTGCCGACGACACCGAGGCCCAGCAGGACAATTCCGACGCTCTCGCGTTCTGCCATCGCAGCCCCTTAGTTGACTAGTTGTGTCCAGGCTGATGTACAGGCTGGGGTGCAGCCTAACGTTGGAGGTCCAGGTTAGCGTGGGAGATCACGTAAGCGACCTTGTCGGGGTTGCCAAGCTGGAGGTCAAACTCGTTCACGATCACCACGGACTCCTGCTTCTCGATCAGCCAGGCGGCATAGGCGGCGCCGCCAAGAGTGATCCTGTGATCCTCGGCCACTTCCCGGCTCTCCGATTTCTCCAGCACCTGAAAAACAAACACGGCGTTGGTGCTGCTGAAAGTCGTAATCTCGTTCACTGCGAGCCCGAAGAGGACGGCCTCTTCCGTTGGGTCCAGGACGCCCTCCGGCACCCAAACGGGCTCACCGGCGACGGCGTCCAGAACCAGGGAGTCCTCGGTGGCCAGGGTGACGAAGTCAGCCCCTGCGTCCAGTTGCGCGACGATGTCGTCCGCAGCATCCTGGTCGGCGACCTGGATCTGGCGATAGTTAACGGAAGGCAACGACTTAGCCACCTCCGAGGCGAACGAATCTCGCACACCCACGACTAGAACGGCGGCTCGCGCCATGTCTCTGAAGTCTTCTTCGCTGAAGCCGGTGCGGGTCAACTCTTCCTCGAAGCGGGCATCGAAGTTCACGTCGTCGGCTTCGATGCCGAGCCTTGATGCGATCTCGGCGCGGACTTCGTCATCCGAGGCGGTCGCCGACAGTTCATCAGCGAACTGCAGCAGTAGCGCTTCTTCGACCAGCGCCGCATTCAGTGCGGGAATTATCGTGGTGGCGGTGGCGATTCCGAACTCTTCGGCAAAGAGGCTTGCCCGCGTCGTATATTCCGCGACGGTTAGCTCCGAGTCCGCGACACGGAGGCCTAACGACCCGGGCCGCTGTTGATCGTCGATGTAGTCGGCGAGGTAGGCCCAGCCGATGACCCCCAGCGCGGCGAACACAAGAACGAGAATTCCGGCCGTGGCCCAGATTTGCCAGCGATTGGCATCTAGCTTGCGCGTGATGCCAGTCTGTTCGTGCTCCCAGGTGGGTGTTGGAATCTTGGTGCGTCGTTTTGACATGGTTCAGCCTACTTGATCAACAGGCGAGGCCCGCTGTTTGTTTCGATGTTAACCAGAGCGCTAACGGCCCTGCGAGATCCTGATGTGGTCGGGCGTGTAGGGCAGCAAGGCCAGGTGGCGGGCGCGCTTGATGGCGTTGGAAATCGCGCGCTGGTGCTTGGCACAGGCGCTGGTGCGGCGACGCGTCTCGATGCGGGCGCGATCGGAGACGAAGCGGCGCAGGAACGAGACGTTCTTGTAGTCCACGTACTTCATGTGGTCGGCGCACATGATGCAGACGCGCCGGCGGCGGCCGCCGGTGCGACCCCGCGGCCGGTCGTCATCGTCTCGCGATCTGCCTCCCGCGGCCGGGCGCGGACGTGGCTGCGCAGCGCCTGCTGGGGCAGCAGCCGGGGCGGGTGCTGGGGTACTCGTGGTCGTCGTTTCGCTGTCAGTCATCGCTTGTCCTATTCGAACGGTACGTCTTCGGGTTCCAGGTCCATCGCGGCGTCCTGATTATCGCCTTGAGGCGCGCCGCCGGGCTTGCTGTCTAGAAATTGTACGTCCTGGGCTATCACTTCGGTTGTGTAGCGCTTCTGGCCATCTTGGCCTTCCCAGGAACGCGTCTGCAGCCGGCCTTCGACGTATACGCGGCGACCTTTCTGCAGGTACTGGTTACAGAGCTCAGCTAGTTTGCCAAAGGCAACTATTCTGAACCACTCGGTCTCTTCTTTGCGTTCGCCGTCGGAGGCGGTGTAGTTGCGGCTGGCGGCGATCCGGAAGTTCGTGACGGCGGCGCCGTCCGCTGTGTAGCGCATCTCTGGATCGGCGCCCAGGTTGCCGATGACCATGACTTTGTTGAGGCCAGCCATGCTAGTTCTCGGCCGTCGCCTCGGGGGGCTTCTCTGGCGGCTCTTCAGCCGGTGCTTCCGGCGGTGCTTCCGCAGGCGTTTCTGTGGTGGCCTCTGCCGGTGCTTCCGCAGGCGTCTCTGGAGTGGCGTCTGCTGGTGCTTCGGCAGGTGTCTCTGTGGTGGCCTCTGGCGGTGCTTTCGCAGGCGTCTCCGGCGTGGCCTCTGCCGCTGGCTTGGTGGGCTCTTCGGTGGTTGCTTCTTTCGATGGCTGGGACGCAGTTTCAGCAGGCTTATCTGCGGGCGCCTCGATGGGCGCGTCCGGGTCGAGCTCGGGCCTGATCACGATCGGCTCGTCCATGCGCACGACGAGGTGACGCATGATGTCCTCTGCCCGGTCGAGGCTGTTTTCGATCTCCCGCACGGCCTGCGGGTCGAGCGTGAACTGCGTGATGCAGTAGTAGCCCTCGGTGATCCGGTCGATCGGATAGGCGAGGCGCCGGCGGCCCCAGCGGTCGACGTTCTTGACCTCGCCGCCGTGTTCCTTGATCAGGCCGTGAACGCGATCGACGGTGGCGGGGAAGTCTTCTTCTCCGCCTTCGGGGCTAACGACAAGTACTAGCTCGTAATCTCGCAATGGTTCCTCTCAACGCAAAGTAAGCCCCGTGAGTCTTGGCCACAACGACCATTCCCACGGGCACCAGCGGATTATAACACCAGGCTATTGGTCGAACAACGGGCCGCTGGCAAAGCAATGCCGCTAGGCTGTGACGCCCTGGCGATCGCTAATCCCGGGCACGGTGAAGGCGCCGGCGAACTCCTCGACTTCGGCGCGCAGCCTGGCCAGCGCGCCATCGTCGTCTCGCACTTCCAGCGCGCGGGCGAAGAAGCCGGCCACGGTGCGCATCTCGTCGGGACCCATGCCGCGGGTGGTGAGAGCCGGGGTGCCGATGCGCACGCCGCTGCCCTGCAGGGGCGGCCGCTCGTCATAGGGGATCGTGTTGCGGTTGACGGTGATCGCCGCCTTGTCGCAGACCTGCTCCGCCTTGCGGCCGCTGATGCCCTTGAGGCCGACGTCCACCAGCATCAGGTGGTTGTCCGTGCCGCCGGAGACGAGCCGGAAGTCGTGGCCCTGCAGCGCTTCCGCCAGCACCCTGGCGTTCTCGACGATCTGCTCGGCGTAGCGCTTGAAATCCGGCTGCAACGCCTCACCGAAGCAGACGGCCTTGGCGGCGATGGTGTGCATGTGCGGCCCGCCCTGAACGCCCGGGAAAACGGTCTTGTCGAGCTGCTTGGCGAGCTCTTCAGTGCTGAGGATGAAGCCGCTGCGGGGCCCGCGCAAAGTCTTGTGCGAGGTCGAGGTAACGACGTGCGAATGCGGCACCGGCGACGGGTGCACGCCGCCAGCGACGAGGCCGGCGATGTGCGCCATGTCCGTGACCAGGTAGGCGCCGACGGAATCGGCGATCTCACGGGCGCGGGCGAAGTCGATGATCCGCGGGTAGGCGGTGGCGCCGACGACGATCATCTTCGGCTTGTGCTCGCGGGCCAGCGTCGCCATCTCGTCGTAATCGATGAGCTCGGATTCGCGGTCGACGCTATAGGGCACGAAGTTGTATAGCTGGCCGGAGAAGTTGATCTCGCGGCCGTGCGTCAGGTGGCCGCCCTGCGCCAGGTTCATGCCCATCGCCGTGTCGCCCGGCTCGATCAGCGAGAAGTAGGTGGCGAGGTTGGCCTCGGCGCCGCTGTGGGACTGGACGTTGACGTGCTCTGCGCCGAACAGCTCCTTCGCCCGCTCGATCGCCAGCGTCTCGGCATCGTCGACGACGTGGCAGCCGCCGTAGTAGCGCTTGCCGGGATAGCCCTCGGCGTACTTGTTCGTGAGGATGGAGCCCATCGCCTCGAGGACGGCGGCGCTCGTGTAGTTCTCGGATGCGATCAGTTCGAGGCCGAGGCGCTGCCGGTCCTTCTCGCGCTTGATGATGTCGGCCACGGCGGGATCGCTGCGGCCGAGTGTGCTTTCTACTGAGCCGTCGGACATGGGGCACCTCGCTTAAACACAAAGCAGCGCCTCCCCATGGGGAAAGACACTGCGTTTCGGGCGGTTCTACTTGTGATTGTGAACTGAGGTTTTCTCCTGCGCCTCCACCTGCGGCGGAGACAGCATCAGTTTATGTCTGGCGGCCGCACCCGTCAATTGGTCGAGGTGCTAGGATGGGGCCGCCATGGAGCCGCGCATCCAGTACGCTCACGCCGCCGACGGAGTGAACGTCGCCTACTGGACATCGGGGAAAGGGATTCCCATAGTCGGCATGCCGACGATGCCGTGGAGTCATCTCGAGTTAGAGTGGCAGATTCCCGAATTCCGCCGCTTCTATGAGCGCATCCTCCAGAACAACAGCCTGATTCGCTATGACAACAGAGGGTCCGGGTTGTCCGACCGCGACGTGACTGATTACTCGCTCGACGCTCACGTGAGCGACCTTGACGCGGTGATTGACGCGCTCGGCCTGGATCGGGTCGCTCTGCTTGCGACCGTGAATATGGGGCCGGTAGCCATAGCCTTCGCTGCCCGCCGGCCGGAAAGAGTGTCGCACGTCATGCTCTGGTGCACCTGGGCGCGAATGTCAGACTACTATGCCTCGCCGATAGCTCAGACACTGGCGGCGATGAGGGACAAGGACTTCGAGCTGTACACGGAGACAGTCTCGCACGCCGCGTTGGGGTGGACGGAAGGTGAGTCAGCCCTCCAATTCGCTGCCTTGATGCGAGATTGTGCAGATCAGGAAGCGGTCAACACAATGTTCGAGGCGATGGGCGACTGGGACGTGTCAGGGCTGTTGGCGCAAGTCAAGTCGCCGACGCTTGTACTTCACCGTCGCCAGGTCAACTTTCCTGGCGTGGAGACATCCAAGAGCCTCGCTTCCACAATTCCTGGCGCACGTCTATCGCTCCTGGAGGGCACTTCACTGGCGATCTTCCTCGGCGACATGGAAGCGGTGGTTAGCTCAATAGAAGAGTTCGTTGGCGAAGGTGAGGAGGCAGAAGCGGAGCCGTCGCCTGTAGGGGCAGTTCAGACGATACTGTTCACCGATGTCGAAGGCTCGACGACGCTCACCCAGCGCCTCGGCGACGCCCGGGCCCGCGAGCTTCTGCGAGAGCACGAGCGGATTACGCGGGAGGCGCTGAAGGCCCACGGCGGGTCGGAGGTGAAGACGATGGGCGACGGCTTCATGGCCTCGTTCGGCTCCGCCACGAAAGCCCTGGAGTGCGCCATCGCCATCCAGACCGCTTTCGCCGAGCGCAATGAATCGGCGGACGAGCCGATCAAGGTGCGCATTGGCCTGAACGCTGGCGAACCGATCGCGGAAGATGACCCAGATGGGCGCAGCGACCTGTTCGGAACCACCGTCAACCTCGCTGCGCGTATCTGCGCCCACGCCGAGGCCGGCCAGATCCTGGCGCCGATCGTGGTCCGGGAGCTGGTGGCGGGGAAGGGGTTCCTGTTCTCGGACCGGGGCGAGACGGAGATGCGCGGCTTCGAGGACCCGGTGCGGATCTATGAACTCAGGTGGGAACGGCCCAGCGCCGGCTAGGCTTCTTGCTCGCCCAGCGCCCAGGCGTGCTCGTTGAGCGCCATCAGGCCGCCGGACATCAGCGAGTGGCCACCCAGAAGCACCGGGATCGTCGCCGACAGCGCCGAGCGGGTGAAGTCGCGGAGGAACGGCTCCGAGATCGCGTCCGCCTCTCCCAGGTCGGAGAGAAAGCGGTCCTCGCGGCTGGCGGCGATGCGTTTGTGCGCGAGCAGCACGCGCGTGTCGATGAACGCGGCGTCGCCGAGTTCGCTCAGCGCCTCGAAGAAGCGCTCAAGGCCGACCGCTTCCAGGAAAAAACCGAGCAGCGAGCGCGCGGAGCCGGCCTCCGCGCGGCCGTCGGCCACCATGCCGCGCTCTTCGGCGAACAGACGCACGCGGCAGGCCGTTTCGCGCTCCAGATAGGCCCAGGAGTGGCTGCCGACGCGCCCGGCGACGACGATCTGCGACGCCCGGTTCGTGAACAGCGGCAACGTTCGCTCGTAGAGGGCCGTGCCCGGCGCGAGGCCGACGATATGCTTCCGCAGCCGCGGCCCCCCTTCGCCAGTCAGCGCGAGGATCCGCAGATCGCTCGGCGAATCGATGTCCATCTGGGTAGCCACGGTGCGGGGCAGCTCTTCCACCGGCAAGCCGGACTCGTCGAAGGCCCGGGCGAGCGCGTTGTCACGCTCGACGCGCCCGACGACGGCGAGAGCCCGTTCGTTGGCCGGAAAGGCGATGAGGTCGGACGAGAAGCTGTTGTTCGTAACGATGACGCCGCCTGCGAGCCGAGATGCGACTTCGCGAAAGTCGTCCGCGGCGAACAGCGGCACGCTGCCCGCTCCGGCGTAGATGACGGAGTCGAGTTGGCGGCGCCGCGCGACCGCCGCGAGGCGCCGTCCGAAGTGAAACGGCGCGTTCGAGAAGTCGACTTCCAGGCCCGGCAAGTCGCTGGTCAGATCAGGCTGGTCGGTGACGAGGATGGTGCGCTCTACGCCGCCTTCGCGCGCGGCCTCGACGGCGTCTAGGGCGGCGGCGAGTCGGGCGTCGTCGACCGTTCGCTCTGCGTCCGAATCGCCCCTGCCACCGTAAAAGACGAGGAGCGCCGGCGGCTCCGGCATCGGGTCAGTTGCGGCTGCCGACCGCGTCCGCGATCGGCTCGACGCGGACGCGGGGGTAGAGGATGTCGACCTCGCGGCGGTGGCAGAGCTCGGTGCCGGGCGTCAGCACGGCGGCCGTGCCGGCGGCGATGCCCAGGCGCAGCGCGTCCTCCATCGGATCGCCGCGGCTGAGCGTGAGGACGATGCCGGCAGTGAAAGCGTCGCCGGAGCCGACCGCACTGACAGCGCGAACCCGGGGCGCGACGCCGCGCCAGATGTTGCCGCGCGAGACCGCGATGGCGCCGTGGCGGCCGCGTGTAGCGAGCACCGTGGGGACGCCCCTTTCGTTCACCTCACAAGCAGCGCCGAGAGTCGAGTCCTCATCGTCCAGCGGCCGGCCGACCAGGCGCTCGAACTCTCGCCGGTTGCCCTTGACGATTTCCGGGTGCGCCGCAGCACCCTCGGCCAGAGGACCGCGGTCGGCGTCGAGCACGGTGTGTACGCCCACGGCGCTGGCCTCCTGAATGATCTCGTTGTAGCAGTGGTTGGAGAGAGGCGGCGGAATGCTGCCGGCCAGCACCAGCCAATCGCCGGGCCGCAACCGCGAGCGAAGGCGAGCGCGCAGCTCATCGACGGCCGCGGGGTCCGTATTCGGGCCGGGCGCGCTGAGAATCGTCGTCCCGTGACGCGCCTCGTCGAGGATCGCGATATTCGTGCGCGTCTCACCCTCCGTGTGCACGAAGTCCGTCTCGATGCCGGCCTTCTCCAGTTCCTGCTCGATGTAGCGGCCGAGGCCACCGGGCGCGAAGCCCATCGCGATGCTCTCGCCGCCCAGCTCCCTGATGACGCGCGAGACGTTGATCCCCTTGCCGCCCGGGTCGATGCGGCTGGACCTGACGCGCAAGGTATCCCCCGCTACGAACTTCTGCAGCACGAGGGTCTGGTCGACGGCCGGGTTCATGGTGACGGTGAGGATCATGCCGGTTCCAGGTTTTCCTCCAGGATCAGGCCGCAGTCGCCATCGGCGCGCTGGTAGACCAACGCCAGCTGCTCGCGGTCGGCGTCGCGGAAGAGGAAGAACGTGTGACCCAGCATCTCCATCTGCTCGATCGCCTCGGCCTCCGTCATCGGCTTCATCGCAAAGTGCTTGATGCGCACGACGCGGCCGGCGACGATCTCGGCATCGGGCGGCAGCCGTTCGTCTTCGGCCTCGGGCGAGCCAGTGTCGGGCAGGCGATCTTCCTTGCTCACGCGGCGCTCGCTGCGCAGGAGCTTGCGTTCCTTGAACCGCTTGGCCTGGCGGTCTAGCACGTGGGCGACGGCGTCGACGGCGGCCTCCATATCATGGTTACGCTCTTCGGCGCGGAGGTAGGTGCCGTTGGCGTCGATCGTCACCTGCACGACGAAACGTCCCTCGCCGCTCTTGGCCTCGCGACGGACGTCCACGATGGCGTGTTCCGCCGTCGGCAAGTGCCGCTCGATGCGCGCCAGGTGGTCGGCCGCGTACTTGCGGAAGCGATCGCTGATCGTCAGGTGTTGTCCGCGGAAGATGACGTCCATCCAGACTCCTTCGCTATTACCTTTCTGCGATCGATTGTATGCCGCTTGCGAATCCCGCCTCAACCGCTGTTCGGCAGCGCCTTTCGGCTCTCTCGCGCAAACGTGAGACCGTAGACTCGGTCCGCGCCCTCGCTCTTGAGGACGCGAGCGCAAGCGTCGAGTGTTGCGCCGGTCGTCAACACGTCGTCGACGAGCAGGACGCCGCCGCCGACCGGCTCGCGCCCGGCCGCGAAGGCGTCCCCGACGTTGGCCCGCCGCGCCGCCTCGTCCGGCTGCTCCACTTGAGACGGACCCGGCCGGCGCACCAAGGCCCGCCCGGCAACCCGGATGCCGGTGAAGCGACCGATCTCCCGCGCCAGGAGGTCTGACTGGTTGTAGCCCCGCCGGCGCTGGCGAGAACCGGCCATCGGCACCGGCACGATCGTTGAAACGTCCGGCGCCCAGCGCAGCAGCAGGCCCGCCATCTCTTCACCCATCAGTGGCGCGACGGCGGAGACGCCGCTGTACTTGAGGGCGTGGATCAGGTCGCGCGCCGGGCCGCCGAAGGCGTAGACGGAACGGACGGCGGTGAAAGCTGGTTGCTGGCGACGACATTGCTGGCAGCGGCGATCGGCGATCGGCTGCCAGCAGACGCCGCAGCGCGGATGCTCGGCCCTCACCATCTGCGCCAGGCAATCGTGGCAGACGAAGCGGCCGAAAGAGCGGCAGGAGACACAGCGCGGCGGAAAGACCGCGTCGACTGCGTGTGACCAGAGGCGGGAGGCAAGCGTCCGCTGACGGACGAGCGCCGGGGTCACTTCGCCTCTTCCCGCTCCCGGGTAAGGCCGTCGATGAAGTCCATGATCACGTTGCGCACCATGCCGCGGTCCGACATCCCCACGACCGAGCCGTAGACGCCGGCGCCTGTGGACTTGCCGCCCTTTTCGCGCACGTCGGCAACGGCCTCACGCAGCGTCGTTAGAAACTCGTCAACGATGGCCGCGTGGGCGGGCGTGACCATGAAGTGCAAGCTCGGCGGCAGCTGCTGACGGTCCGGGAACCAGCCGCGCGCGCCCAGCGCCTCGGAAAGCACGTAGATGTCGAACTCGTCGGAGCCGACGGCGAAGAGGCTGACGTCTGGCTCGCCGAGGATCTTGAGGCCGGGCGTCGCGCGGATGCCGTCCTGCAAACCCTTCGTCGCGCCGACGATCTTCTCGGCCAGCCGCAGGTATCCGGCCTCGCCGAGGTAGTTCATGCAGGCCCAGGCCGCCGCGATCGCACCGCCGGGGCGGCTGCCGGTCATCGTCGGCGAGCCGTAGAGGCCGCCGGGCCAGTCCGTCACGGCGAAGAACTGGTAGCGCCGGTAGGCCGGATCGCGATACATGATCGTTGAAGCGCCGCGGGCTGCGTAGCCGTATTTGTGGCAGTCCGCTGAGATGGAGCTGACGCCCGGCACGCGGAAGTCCCACGGCCGCACCTCGTGGCCCAATCGCTCCCAGAAGGGGAGCAGAAAGCCGCCGACACAGGCGTCAACGTGGCAGGGAATATCGCGCTCGGAGGCAGCGGCGGCGATCTCCGGGATGGGGTCGATCGTGCCGAACGGGAAGTTGGGCGCCGAGCCGACCATGAGGACTGTGTTCGGGGTGATCGCCTCTTGCATCGCCGAGACGTCGACGCGCAGGTCGTCACCCAGCGGGGCGTGGATGGCCTTGACGCCGAGGTACTGCGCCGACTTGTCGAACGCCGGGTGGGCGCTGACCGGCAGCACCATCTCCGGCTCGCTGATCCCCTTCTCCTCGCGCGCCCGGTCGCGGGCCGTTTTGACGGCCATCAGGATGCTCTCCGTGCCGCCGGACGTCATGTTGCCGATAGCCTCGGGCTCACCGAGCAGACTCGCGGTCATGGCCACGACCTCGGACTCGAACTTCTTGAGGCTCTTGAAGGCGTCGGGGCCGAGGCCGTTCGTGAAGATCGCCTTGCTGTAGGCGTCGCGGAGGACCGCCGCCACGTCGTCGCCGGCGTAGTAGACGAGGCTCCAGATGCGGCCGCCCATCCAGTCGGCATCCTTCGTTAGAGCGTCGTCGAGTTCGGCGTTGACCTGATCACGGGATTTTCCGTCGGGGGGAAGGTTCATCGGGTGCCTCCTGGGCGAAGATAGCGCCATCCTAGCAGGGAACGCGGGAACTTTAAACATGGAAGAAGGCCCCGCACCGCAATAGACTGGGGGAGCATATGAGTACTGCGAACGTACGCCTGTTCGCGCGGCTGGCGGACCTCGCCGGGACGCGAGAGGCGGAGGTAGAGCTGGGCGAGGGGCTGACGGCGTCCGGCGTCTTCGACATCTTAGTGCAGCGCTACCCATCGCTCACAGGCTTCGAGACGATCGTGCGGTTCGCCGTCAACTCGGAGTACGTCCCGGCGTCGCACCCGGTGCGCCCCGGCGACGAAGTGGCGCTGATCCCGCCGGTCAGCGGGGGCTCTCGTGCTCTTTGAAGTGACGGCTGATGAGCTCGATCCCGGGCGCGTCGTCGAGCATGTGCGTCGGGACGATGCCGGAGCGATCGCTCTCTTCTACGGAGTTGTGCGAGACCACAACCGCGGCCGCAAGGTGATGCACCTGGAGTACGATGCCTACCCGGAGATGGCGACGAAGGTGATGCAGCGCATTGCGGACGAGGTCAAAGAGCGCTTCAATATCGCCGAGACGGCGATCCAGCACCGCACCGGCCGCCTGGAGGTCGGCGAGACGTCGCTCCTCGTGGCCGTCTCGTCGGCGCACCGCAAGGAGGCTTTCGAGGCCTGCCACGCGCTGGTCGACCGCCTCAAGGAAGAGGTGCCGATCTGGAAAAAGGAGGTCTTCGAGGGCGGCGAAGAGTGGATCGAGGGCGATGCTTCAGCGCCCGGCACCTAGTGCTGGCAAGAAATCTGAGCATCTGCTAGAATAAGCCCGCCCAGAGCCTTGAAACGACGGCTCTTTCGGCGGGACCGTTGGACACCCAGCTCGGGAGAGGAATCCGATTATGACTACCGAACCAGCGAAGGCGCGTACCGAGCCCGTAAAGGACTGGGCGACCGACTACGACATTTTCGACGCGGGCTACGTGAAAGACCCCTTCCCCGTCTGGGACGAGCTGCGTGAGAAGTGCCCGGTGGCGCACACCGAACGCTGGGGCGGCTCCTGGATGCCGACCACCTACGAAGACCTGCGCAAGATTGCCGCAAACGTCGAGATTTTCTCTTCCCGCAACCCGCTCGTCGCCAACGACGGCGAGCCGACTGAGGAGGTTGGAGCAGAGCTGGAGGAACAGTTCTCAGTGGGCGCACCCCCAATCTCCTCCGATCCGCCGATCCACACCTGGTCACGAGCGCTCCTCCTGCCGAAGTTCTCGATCAAGGAGGTCGCCCGTTACGAAGAGGAGACGCGGGAACTCTGCCGCTCGCTGATCGACGGCTTCGTTGACAAGGGCCGCGCCGACGCCGCCGCTGACTACGCCCAGCAGATCCCGTCGCGCGTCATCGCCAGCATGCTCGGCATCCCGCAGGAGCGCGCCGGCGACTTCACCGACTGGGTCCGCGGCTTCCTGGAGTACGGCCTGACGAACGTTGACCTGCGCAGCGGCGCGGCGATGCAGATCCTCTCGTTCCTAAACGAGCAGATTCAAGAGCGCCAGGCCAACCCCGGCGACGACCTGATCAGCTACCTGCTCGAGGCGAAGACCGAGGGCGCGCCCGACCCGATCCCGCCGACGCACGTGCTCGGCACCTGCTTCTTGCTGCTCGTGGCCGGCATCGATACGACCTGGAGCTCGATCGGCTCCGCGATGTGGCACCTGGCGCAGAACCCGGACGATTGCAAGCGCCTGATCGACGAGCCCGAGCTGATAACGTCGGCCGTCGAAGAGCTGCTGCGCGCCTACTCGCCGGTGACGATGGCCCGCGAGGTAACGAGGGACGCCGAGTACAACGGCTGCCCGATGCAAGAGAACGACAAGATCCTGATGAACTTCCCGGCCGCCAACCGCGACCCGGCGAAGTTCGACAAGCCGGACGAGGTGATTTTGGACCGCGAGGTCAACCCGCACATCGCCTTCGGCGTCGGCATCCACCGCTGCGCTGGCTCCAACCTGGCCCGGATGGAGATGAAGGTGGCGATTGAAGAGTGGCTGAAGCGCATTCCGGAGTTCCGCCTGGAGGACCCCGAAGCGGTCACCTGGGCCGGCGGGCAAGTGCGCGGGCCACGCAAATGCGCGGTGGTGTTCTAGCGATGCGCATCAAGGTCGAAGTCGCGAAGTGCGAGGGGCACAACCGCTGCTTCGTGGTCGCGGGCGAGCTGTTCGAGCTCGATGACTCCGGCTACGCCCACGAGGTCAACGACGGCAAGGTGCCGGCCGACCTTGAGGAGAAGGCCCGCCTGGCGGTGACCAACTGCCCCGAGCTGGCAATCTCCATCGACGAAGACAAGTAGTCGCGCCCGCATCGCCCGAAGGCGGCGAACCGGTACAATCGGACGCGTGCCTGAAGAACTGCCCCACGTCGGCGGCGAGAAGCTGCGCTTCTGCGCCCGCTGCGGCGAACCCCTCGTCATCCGCCTGATCGAGACCGAGGACCGGCCGCGCCTGATGTGCAAGAAGGGCCACATTCATTACGTCAACCCGGTGCTGGTTGTCGGTGTCATTCCGGAGCGGCGCGGACGCATCCTGCTGCTGCGGCGCGCGATCGAGCCCCGCATCGGCACGTGGACGTTCCCCGGCGGCTTCATGGAGATCGACGAGACGGTGGAGGAAGCCGCGGCGCGCGAGGCGCACGAAGAGGTCGGCCTGCACGTGCGCGTGCTCGACCTGATCGGCGTCTACACAAAGCCCGGCCCGGCGCCCGGACCCGGCATCGTCTCCATCGTCTTCCGTGGCACGGTGGCGACCGGCCGCCCCGAGGCTGGGCGCGAGGCGCTGGAGGTGCGCTGGTTCAAGCCGGACGAGATCCCCTGGGAAGACCTGGCCTACGAGACGACGGGCTGGGCGCTCAGCGCCTGGATCGAACACAAACGCCACGCCGGACCGGCTCTCCGATGAGCGACATCAACGTCCGCAAAGTGCGCCCGGGCGACGGCGACGCGGTCTGCGAACTGATTGAAGCGCTGCTGGCGTACGAAGAGATCGGCCCGATGACCGACGGCGCAAAGGAGCGCCTCGTCGCCGACATGTTCGCCGAAGACCCTCGCTTCGATACGTTCGTCGCCGAGTCCGCCGGGCGCATCGTCGGCTACGCGATCGTGTATGAGACGTACTCCACGATGCGGGGCCGGCCGCGCCTCTTCATCGAAGACATTTTCGTGATCCCGGAAATGCGTGGCCAGAGCGCCGGATACGCGCTCTTTCGCCAAGTCGTCCGCCACGCCGTGGAGCGCGGTTGCGCGCAGATCGAGTGGCAGGTGCTGACGTGGAACCAGCTCGCCATCGACTTCTACGAACGGATCGGTGCCAAGCGCGACAGCGAATGGTACACGTTCCGCCTCGGTGAAGACGCCATGCGGCGGCTTGTCTGAACCGAGGTCACTCTGGCTCGGCGGTCAGCTCCAGGCGCGTGCCGACGGCCGGCGCGACGAACGCCTCCGGCATGGCGGCGGACAGCGCGACCTGCGCCGGGAAACCTGTGCAGTGTGCGGGCACGATGTGCGTCGGCGCGATCTCCCGCAACGCGGCGACGGTCGGCGGGATGATCGCCTCGAAGACGACGCCGTTGAGGTGGAAGCCGCCGATGATCGCAGCGATCTTGTCGACGCCGGTCAGCTTCTGGGCGTAACGGACGGTGTTCACGATGCCGGCATGCCCGCAACCCGTGAGGACGACGAGTCCGTGGCCGCGCACGTTGGCGATCAGCGCCTGGTCGTCGAGGACCAGCGGGTCTGGCATCCACTCTTCGTCGCGCAGCGCCTGGTGGATCGGGAACCCCTTCTCGTACTCGGTCGTGCGGTCGACTTCCCCCGTAACGAGCAGCGACCCGTCGAGCACGAAGGAAGGCCGCTTGTCTTCCGTGATCTCGAAGCCCGCGCCCAGCAGCGCCCCCCGGCTCGTCGAGGGGATCTCGAACGGTTCGCGCCCCGGGAAAGCGAGCCGGCGACGCGCCCAGAAATCGGGGTGAATCACGACGGGCAGGTTCGCCCGGCCGCCGATCGCGCCGATGAAGCCGTCCAGGCCCGTCGTGTGATCGAAGTGGCCGTGGCTGAGCACGATCGTCTCGACGTCCTTGGGGGAGAGGTCCATGCGGCGCATGTTCTCGACCATGCCGCCCGGCGTGACGCCGGTGTCGTACAGGACGGTGCGCTTGCGTCCGCCCTTCGCCAAAGTGACGAGCGCAGAGAAGCCATGTTCGGCGAGCAGAGTATCGAACCCGAGGCCGCCTTCGAGGGTTGTGGACGGCTGCGTACTCGGCGACGTAATGCCGGGCTGCAAGCGCTTGACCGGCCCCTTCTCGGTAGCGAGAAGATCGGTCACGTTGTCGATGAGGACGGTGACTGTCAGCGAGTCGAGCGGTTCAAGGTCGAAGGTCGCCATGCCTGCGGAGTCTATGGCAGCGGCCGGTGGAGCGTCAAAGAGCGGCGCCGCTCAGCGGCTGCGCGGACGGCCGCGCGTCGGGCGATCCGGCGCCTGCTTGCCCCAGAAGTCGAAGCGGCCCATCAGGAGGATCGTGCTCACTTGAGGGTCCGTGAGACGCGAGGCGAGCCGTGCGTCGAGGTCACGGACGGTGAGGTTCGTCGTGATGACGGTGGGCAGGCAGGCGTTGTAACGGTAGTTCAGGAGCTGGAAGAGCTTTTCGTCGGCCCAGGCAGTGCCGCTCTGAGAGCCGAGGTCGTCGAGGATTAGAAGCGGGACGTTGCGCACCTGATCGAACATCTCGTCGAAGGCGCGAGGGTTGGACGGGCTGTAGGCGGCCCGCAGCCGGTCGAGCAGGTCAGGGACGACGACGAACATCGCCGGGCGGCCGGCCTCGCGGCAGTAGTTACCGATGGCGGCAGCGAGCCTGGTCTTGCCGTGGCCGGTGGCGCCCGCGATGACCAGCCAGTCCGCCGGCTCCTCCGCGAACTTCATCCCCTGGCGGTAGGCGTTCTGCACCTCTTTGAGCTCGTCCGAGTCGCTTGCCAGCAGCCGCGAGTCGAACGTCTTGAACGTCATGCGGCGCAGAAGTGGCAGGTCCAGAGAGTCGAGACCGGAGAGGCCCGAGTCCGTGCCTGACTCCAGATAGTGCACCTGTGACAGGGCGTCGTCCGTGAGGCGCGTCCGGATGCGGGCGTCGAAGGCCGCCGGGTCGAGGTTCGTCGTGATGACGGTGGGCATCTGGGCGCTGTAGCGGTGGTTGATCAGCTGGAAGAGCTTCTCCTCCGCCCAGGGCGTGGCGCTCTGCACGCCCAGATCATCGAGCACGAGCACGGGCGCGTTGCGGACCATCTCGAACAGCTCGTCGTAGGTGACCTCGCCACCGGGCTGATAGGCCGCCCGCAGGTGGTCGAGCAGGTCGGGCACGACCATGAAGAGCGCCGCCTGCCCATTGGCGATGCAGGCGCCGGCGATCGCCGCCGAGAGGTGCGTCTTGCCGCAGCCGCTCGGCCCGGTGAGGACGAGCCAGCCAGAGGGCGTCTCGGCGAAGGCGTGCGCCGCCGCCACCGCCTTGGCGAACGCTTCCTGGTGCGCCGGGCTGGGGCTGCGGCCCCGCGGGCTCAGCTCCTCGAACGTGAGCCGGGATAGCGAGCCGAGGCCGCTATAGCGCAGCAGCCGCGCCGTCTTCTCGTCGTCCAGTTCGTCTTCGGTGCAAACGCAGGGAAGCGCCTTACCGAAGTCGGGATGGCCGAGGTGAACGCGCAGGCGGACGAAGCCGGCGCCACCGCAGTGCTGGCAGGCACTTTCGTCCTCCGGTGCCTCAGGAGCGGCTCCCGGAGGGGCGTTTCTTGCCTTCTCTGAAGCGCCGCTCAAGCCACTCGATTTGAGGATCTCGCTCAGACTTTTCATAGCTCGGCCCTTCCGTCTCCCAGCGCCGCAGGATGCTCGCCACGTAGCGCCAACTCCGCTTGTTCAACTCGACCGCTTCACGCACCGCCTCGCGCAGCCATTGCGCCGGGTATCGCTGCTCGGCGTCCTTCAGTTCTTCGGCGATCAATGGCGTGATGCTGCCGATATTCTCTTCGTAGAGCGCGAAAATGTTCGGAGCGGCCTCTCCGGGCGCCGGCGGCAGCGGCTCCCGCAGTCGAACTTCGGGCAGCGACTCCAGCGCTCGGTAGTTCGATGGGTTGTTGACCGCGTAAACATCTCCCGCGGAGCCGTCGGATGTCTCGCCGCTGAGCGCCCGGATCAGCGTGCCGCGCTTCACCGCCAGGTCGAGTCCGCGGCTCAAGGCTCCATGATCTGCCCCACTCGCGGCCGCCGACTTGCCTGTCAGGTTCGCCAGCGCCCGGATTAGCGTGCGGTCGGCGGCCAGTTCTTCGCGGCTGACGTAGTGCGGCCGGCGCTTGTGAAGCTGCGCGGCGAAGAAGAAGTAGGCCGAAACGACCAGCTCCGCCGGATCGCTGATCTCCGGCATCACGCGCGAGAAGAAGAGATTAGGCACGGCCGTCGCCAGCCCCGAGTCCGGGAAGCCGGTGAAGCCCTCGGAGCGTTCTGTGGCGGCCCCGGTCACTCCTGGCCCTCCCACTCTGTCTCCTCTGGCTGCTCGGGCTCGCGCATCAACAGGTCCTCGAAGCGAGCGATCTTCTCGCGGAAGCGCAGGTGGATCGTGCCGGTGGCGCCGTTGCGGTGCTTGGCGACGATCAGCTGCGTAATCCCCGCCGGGTACTCGCGCCGGCGCTCGTCGCCGGAGTGGTCGCGGTCCCACTGCTCGCGGCTCACGTACTTGTCCTCGCGGTAGATGAACATGACGACGTCGGCATCCTGCTCGATGCTGCCGGACTCGCGAAGGTCGCTGAGCATGGGGATGTTGTTGGCACGATGTTCGGACGCGCGGGAGAGCTGCGAGCAGGCGACCACCGGAACGTCAAGGTCGCGCGCCAGCTGCTTGAGGGAACGCGAGATATAGCTCACCTCTTGCACGCGGTTTTCGTTGTGCGAGCCCGAGCTCATCAGCTGCAGGTAGTCGACGACGATCAGGTCGAGCCCGCGCTCCAGCTGCAGGCGCCGCGCCTTGGCCCGCATCTCGGCCACGGTCAGCGTCGCCGCGTCGTCGAAATAGAGGGGCAGCTCGCTGAGCACGCCCAGCGCCTGCATGATCCTGGCCTCTTCGCGGTCCGAGTAGGTGCCCAGGACGAGGCGCGTCGAGTCGACGCCCGCCTCCATGGCGACCGTGCGCTGCACGAGCTGATCGGCCGCCATCTCGACGGAGAAGAAGCCGACCGTGGCGTTGTGGCGGAGCGCGGCGTTGCGGGCGAAGTTGAGGACGAGCGACGTCTTGCCCAGGCTGGGCCGCGCCGCGACGATGATCAGGTCGCCGCGCTTGAGGCCCGGCGCAAGCATCGTGTCGAGGTCCGCGTAACCGGAGGTGATGGCCCGCGACTGAGCGGCGTCAGACGAAGTGCCGCTCTCAAGTTGCTCCAGGTAACCGGAGAGCAGATCGCGGATGTGCTGGAAGTCGCGCAGCGACTCGCCCTGACGGACGGCGGCGATCAGGGTTTCGGCCTGGCCGAGAGCGCCACCGACATCCGCACCGCCCTGGTAGGCGATCTGCGCGATCTGCCCGGCCGCCGTGATCATCTTGCGGTAGGTGGCGTCGCGCTGGACGATGCTGGCGTAGTTCTCGACACCGACGGACGTTGGCAGGTCGGTGACGAGGCGGCTCAGGTAAGCGAGGCCGCCGACGTCTTCCAGGCGGGAGCTTCGTTCCAGTTCATGGGCGACCGTGATCTGGTTGATCGCCTCGTTGCGGTCCCAGAGGGCGCGGCAGGCGTCGTAGACCCAGCCGTTCTTCTCGCGGAAGAAGTCGTTACCCTTGAGCCGCGGCGCGACCTTGAAGATCGCTTCGGGGTCGACGAGAAGCGAAGCAACGACTGCTGCTTCAGCCTCGTTGTCGTGGGGCGGCAGCTTCTCGCCGCCCCTGGCGGGTCCGGATTCTACAACCATAGTCTTCGCTGCAAGAAATGGCCGGATCCGAACCAGTGTTCATCCGCCCGTAGGCGGAGCCGGAGCCGGCGCTAGGAGCCTTCCCGGCTGGCGGCTCCCTTCTCTTCGTCCTCCGTCGCCTCATCAGGCGCGTCCGGCGTCTCGGTGGTGGCGGTTTCTTCCGCTGGAGCGGGAGCTGCTTCTTCGGCCGGTGAATCGTCCGCGGAGGCTTCGGTGGCTGCCGGCTCATCCGCCGCGGTCTCGGTGGTCTCGTCTTCGGCAGTCGCTTCGGTCGCCTCGTCCTCGGCCGCGGCTTCGGTTTCCTCGGCCGCCTCTGGCTCTGGCTCGGGCTCCGGCATGCCGCCCTCGGGATGGACGTTGACGGTGATGTTGGCGATCACGTTGCGGGTCAGCCTGACCGGCACCTCGTGGGTACCGATTTCGCGGATCGGCTGATTGAGATGGACCTGCCGGTGCTCCAGCTCGACGCCGGTGTCCTTCTGCAGCCGCTCGGCGATGTCGCGCGAGGTGACGGAGCCGAACAGCTTGCCCTGTTCGCCGACGAGGACTTCGATCGTCATCTCCTGGCCGTCGATGAGCGGGAAGAGGCGATCACGGGCCTCGCCGTCGAGGCGGTCCTCGCGCTTCGCTTCCTTCGTCGCTTTCTGTTCGGCGATGGCGATGTAGTGCTTCGTCGCCGGGGCGGCGAGCTTGCGGGGGAGGAGGTAGTTGCGCGCGAAGCCGTCGGCGACGTTCTTGACGTCGCCGGTACGCGCGGTGCCTTCTACTTCTTCGAGGAATACGACCTTCATGGGTTTCTCCTTCTCGGTCTACACGTCTTCATCGAGTTGTGCATCAGGTTTATCCAGCCCGACGCGAGATTCAAGTTTAGAACGTGTGGGTGCCTATCCACAATTCAACACCGAATAACCAAGAACATGCGTTCGCCTCACTTAGTCTAGGTAGGAATTCGCTATTTAGTCAAGTGCTTAAGCGCACGCCACCAGGTTGGCTGTGGGAAAGTTGTGAATTTGCGTCTGTCCTCAGCCTGGGGGAGCGCATGGCCTCCTTCCCGCCCGGACGCGGGCGTTTTAGGGTTGTCTCCAGCAGATGAGCTTCATCACCAGTATCGAGATGGGTTCATCTCATTGACAGCGCATGTATCTTGGTGGCCATAGCAAGCGACGAGGAGTACCAAGAGGAGGATGAGCCGTGACAACTGCCGCAAAGTTCTGCCCCAACTGTGGCGAATCGCTGGCCGTGGAAGCGAAGTTCTGCGCCCAATGCGGAGACCAGCTCTCCGGCGTTGTGGCCGCCGGGTTCTGGATTCGCTTCGCTGCTGTGCTGGTCGATGCGGTCATTCTCACCATCGTGAACCTCGTGTTGTCAGCGATCGTCGGCTCGACAGCGGTTTTCCTCGGACTGGCCGTCGGAATCGCCTACACGATCGGATTCTGGACGGCGTCGGGTGCGACGCCCGGAAAGATGATGTTTGGACTGAAAGTCTTGACCGTGGACGGCGATCCGATCGGGCTGGACAAGGCAGTCCTCCGCTATATCGGCTTATGGGTAAACGCACTCACGCTGGGCATCGGCTACCTGTTCATCGCCTTCCGGAAGGACAAGCGCGGGCTCCACGACCTCATCGCCGGGACGAGAGTCATTCGCACCGGGCAATAGCGAGGCCGGCTGGATTCGCGTTTCGCGCGGCGCTAGAACTGCAGAAGCTGGATCAGGTTACCTTCGGGGTCCTTGAAGGTGGCGATCTGCGGGCCGTCGGCGCCCTGTCGGTTGGGCTCTTCGATGAACTCGACGCCGGCGGCCTTCAGGCGCTGGAAATCGGCCTGGATGTCGTCGCTGTCGAAGCCGACGATGTGTCGAGCCTGGTCCGTAACCCTGCCGTGGACCTCGCTGTGCGTGCCCAGACCCAGCACAGGGCCGCTAATGTCACCCATGACGTAGAAGCCGTCGCCGCCCTGGCCGACCGTCAGGCCGACGGTGTCGCGGTAGAACGGCAGCAGCTTCTCGACGTCCTCGCTGAAGATGCTTGATATACGCAATCCCTTGATCATGGCTTCCTCCTTGTGAATCAGGCGTTATGAGTCTACTCGAACTCCATCACCGGCCGCACCTCGACCGAGCCCGTGGGCGCCAACGGGATCTTGGCGGCGTAGACGATCGCCTCGTCCAGGTCTTTGCAGTTGAGCAGGTAGAAGCCACCCAACTGCTCCTTGGTCTCGGCGAACGGGCCGTCGGTAGTCACCGTCTCACCATCTCGCACACGAACCGTCGTCGCGGTGGGGACGGGCTGGAGCGCGCGGCCGTCCTCGTACACGCCGGCGTCTGTGACTTCCTTCGTGAAGGCCTCCCATTTCGCCATCTCCTCCGGCGACATATCAATTTGCTTCTCGTCCTGGTAGAGAAGTAGCAGGTAGCGCATCGTTTCCTCCTTCTTGGATCTAGAAGATCAGCGTTCGAGCCGCTGTCATTAGAGCTACGAGCGGCACGGGCCGAAATCGACAGCTCTGGGCGTGCCCGAGTGCACGATTTGCGAGATTCGCGGCCGAGTGACGACGCCGCCTCGGAGTCAGCTCGTCATGCCGCCGAGGCCGACGAGGGCGCGGCCGTGCTCGATCTCGCCCATGTGGCGCAGGCCGTGCTGATAGATGAAGCACTCCAGCACCTCGAGCTTGCGGATCGGGTTGCCCGGCCCGACGACGAGGCCGCAGAAGATGTTCTGCATGTTCGGCGGCAGCTGCGGGATGATCACCTCCGTCAGCATCTCCGGCGTGATCGTCTCCAGCACCTCGTCCGTACGGGCGATGACCGCGGACTGATACGCCTTCCAGGCGTCGAGGTCGCCGAAGCGTTGCGCCTGCATCTCCTCGACGGTCTCCTCGCGGCCCATGGCGTCGACGGTGACGCCGATCTTCTCGGCCCAGCCGCCGCTGACCCAGAGCAGCGGCTCCCGCAGGAACGGAGCGCTGATCGACTGGTCCTGGAAGCGCATGAAGTGGCTGAAGCTGAAAGCGATCGGCAGGACGCCTTCTCGCTCGTGGTGGTTCACCTGCTCGAGCGTTATGTCGCCGATCGCGCGCTCCCAGATCGTGTTCAAGGCGCGGATGCGGTTGCGCAGGGACTGGAGGAACATCTCGGTGTCTGACATCGCGGCTATTCTACCGCGTATAATCCGTCGTGCTCAGTCAGTTGGAGGAGGCCGATCATGCAACAAGGCACGTTTCGCGGATTTGAGGTCGCGGTCCAGGACCCCGGGATCGTCACCGTCACGTTCAACCAGCCGGACCGGCTGAACGGCATGACGCAGGGGCTCAAGCGCGACCTGATCGAGATTCTGGCGGAGGCGCAGATGGACGACGCGGTCCGCGTCATCGTCATCACCGGCTCCGGGCGCGCCTTCTCGGCCGGCGACGACATCACCGGCCGGCCGCTGAGCGGAACCGGCGCGCAGCCGCTGGTGCCGGACATCGGCAGCGGCCACGACACGCCGATCGGCACCTACGAGGGTCTACGAGTGCTCTCGCAGACGCTGAACCTGGCGGTGCGCAACCTCGACAAGCTCTCGATCGCGGCCGTCAACGGCGTGGCGATCCAGACGGGCCTCTCGCTGGCCCTTTCCTGCGACTTCCGCATCGCCTCCACCGACGCGCGGCTGGGCAGCGGCACGCTGCGCTTCGGCCTGATGCCGGACGAGGGCGGGCAGTTCCTGCTGTTGCAGATGATGGGCCTGCCGAAGACGATGGACTTCCTGATGCGCAACCGCATCGTTTCCGGCGAAGAGGCGCTGGCGCTCGGCCTCGTGCACGAGGCGGTGCCGCCGGAGCAGTTGATGGACCGCACGCTGGAGCTGGCGCGCGAGCTAGCCGACGGCCCGCAGGTGGCGATGCGGCTGCTCAAGCGCAGCGTCTACAACGCCGCGGAGCAGACGTTCGCCCACGCGCTGGACGACATCGCCGCCAAGACGGCGATCTCCGACCACCACAAGGACGCCCGCGAAGGCATCGCCGCGTTCCGGGAGAAGCGCAAGCCGCAGTTCAACCAGCGCTAGCCGGCGAGGGCGCGCTCGAGGCCGTTCTCGTAGGCGTCGCGGAGGTCGGCCAGCGGCAGGTCGATGGGGCCGAAGCGGAAGCGGTCGTCCGCCGTCACGGCGCCGATGTATTCGAGCGGCACGTTCATGCTCGACGCTATGCCGACGAGGTCGTGACGCCGCTCCGGCTTGATGGCGAGGACGATGCGCGACTGGGCTTCGCCGAAGAGCGCGGCGTCCAGCCGGTTGCCGACGACGGCGCCCGCGGCATCGAGCCCGGCGTCCGCCGCCAGGCACATCTCGGCCAGCGTCACCGCCAGGCCGCCGTCGGAGCAGTCGTGCGCAGCGGTGGCGAGATCCTGACGGATGGCGGCGAGAGCGGCGCGCTGCACTCGCCCCTCGAGCTGCAGGTCGATCTCCAGGCGGCCGCCGATCTTCCCGTGCTCCAGCCGTAAGTACTCGCTGGCGGCCAGCGTCTCGAGGCGCTGCTCGATACTTGAGCCGAGGAGGAAGAGCGCGTCGCCGGGCGCGGGCGCCATCGTGCAGTGCTGGGACACGTCGTCGAGGATGCCGAGCATGCCGATGACCGGCGTCGGGTAGATGGGCTGGCCGCCGGTCTCGTTGTAAAGGGAGACGTTGCCCGAAATAACGGGGGTTCCCAGCGCGTCACAGGCCTCGGCGATGCCCTGGATAACCGCCTGCATCTGGTGGTAGACGTCGGGGCGCTCCGGGTTGCCGAAGTTGAGACAGTCGGTGACGGCCACGGGCTGCGCGCCGGCACAGACGACGTTGCGCGCCGCCTCAGCGACGGCGATCGAGGCACCGCGATACGGATCGACGTGGCAGTAGCGGCCGTTGCCGTCGGTGGCGAGCGCGATGCCGCGCTGCCGTGCGTCCGCGGGAGCATCCTCGGCTGGCTTGATTCGGCGGACCGCGGCGTCGGCCCCCGCCTCC
>JADFQV010000061.1 GCA_022561635.1 Chloroflexota bacterium
CACCTTCCTCGTCTTCGAGCGCAATAAGCAGCCCTACATCGACCCGCGCAAGAGAGCGACGGCGAAGGGGATGACGCGCCAGATCGTCGTCAAGACGGGCGAGCCGTTCATCGTCCACCCGGGCGAACTGGTGCTGGCGACGACGCTGGAGCGGCTGTCCCTGAGCGATGACCTGCTCGGCCGGCTGGAGGGCCGCAGCAGCCTGGGGCGGCTGGGGATCATCGTCCACAGCACGGCCAGCATCTTCCACCCCGGTTGGGACGGCACCGCGACGATGGAGCTGGGCAACCTGGGCGTGATGCCCGTCGCGCTCTATCCCCGCATGCGCATCTGCATGTTCACCTTCGAGCGCATGTCCTCACCCGTCGAACGGCCGTACGGCTCGGATGGCACCAAGAGCAAGTATCAAGGCCAGGACGGCCCGCTGCCCAGCAGCGTCTGGGAGGAGCTGGAGACGGAGCTAGAGGACGAGCAGTTGCTGAAGGGCGTCCAGTCCGGCCTGTTCGCTAAGGACGGAGAATCGTGACCGCGCCCGGCGAGGTCATGGCGCGCGCGCTGGATTTGGCGCGTGAGGTGCAAGGGCACACCAGCCCGAACCCCGCAGTCGGCGCCGTCCTCGTCAAGGACGGGCGGGTTGTCGGCGAAGGACGCTACGAAGGCAGCGGCACGCCGCATGCCGAGGTCGCGGCCATCGCCGCCGCCGGCGCCGCCGCGCATGGTGCGACGATGTACGTGACGCTGG
Source organism: Chloroflexota bacterium (assembly GCA_022561635.1). Classification (GTDB taxonomy): domain Bacteria; phylum Chloroflexota; class Dehalococcoidia; order SM23-28-2; family RBG-16-64-32; genus CF-162. Next base: position 743 of record JADFQV010000061.1, read on the forward strand.
AGCCCTGCTGCCATAGCGGCCGCACGCCGCCCTGCACCGATGCCATGCTCGCCGCCGGCGTGGCTGAAGTACGGTTCGCGCACATCGACCCCGACAGCAGGGTCGCCGGCCGGGGCCAGGCGCAGCTCGAAGCCGCCGGCGTACGTGTCCTCGTCGGCGAGGGCGTGGACGAAGCGCGGCGAATCAACGAAGCGTATCTCAAGCACCGCGCGACCGGCCGGCCGTTCGTCATCGCCAAGTTCGCGGCCAGCCTGGACGGCAAGATCGCCGCGACGAGCGGCGATTCGCGCTGGGTGAGCGGGCCGGAAACGCTCGCCTGGTCGCAGGGACTGCGCAGGCGGATCGATGCCATCGCTGTTGGGGTGAGCACGGTGCTGATCGATAACCCGCAGCTTACGGCCCGGGTTGGCGATCCATCCGATGGAGGTGAGACGCGCCTCGCTGAACGGCAACCGTTGCGCGTCGTCCTCGACTCGCACGGCCGCACTCCGCGCGACGCAAAGGTGCTTGGCTGCGCCGGTACGGGCGGTCGAGCGCTCATCGCGACCACCGACATGTCGCCGGAGCAGTGGCGCGGCGAGATGGCCGCGGCGGGCGTCAACGTCGCGGTGCTGCCGGCCGACGAAGCCAGCCGGGTGAGCCTCCCTGCGCTGCTCGATCTGCTGGGCCGGTCGGACGTGCTGACGCTGCTCGTCGAAGGCGGCGGCGTGCTGCACGGGTCGTTTTTCGACGCCGGGCTGGTCGATAAGGTGCATGCCGTCGTCGCGCCGATGATCATCGGCGGCAGGGGCGCGCCCGTCGCCGTCGCCGGCCAGGGCGCGGCGCGGATGGCTGATGCGCTGCGGCTGCGCGAGACGATGGTCGAGCAGCTAGGCGACGACCTGCTCGTCACGGGATACACGTCTGACAGGATGTCAACTAGCTAGGAGGTAGTCATGCCGTTCTTCTTTAGTATTGTGCCAGAGTATCAGCGCCTCGTTCACTTCCGCTTCGGCCGGCTGGTGGGCGATGGCGAGAAAGGGCCTGGACTCATCTTTCCCTTGTTCCCGATCATCGACGTCGTCAAAATCGTCGATCTGCGCGAGGACGTGCTCGACGTGCCGCCGCAGACCTGCATCACCAGGGACAACGCGCCCGTCTCGGTCGATATGCTGATCTACCTCAAGATCGTGCAGCCGGTCGATTCCGTGATGCAGGTGGAGGACGTGGAGGCGGCGGCGCTGGGCATGGCCGTGACGACGCTGCGCGCCGTCGTCGGCGACATCGTCTTGGACGATGTGCTGGCAAAGCGCGACGAGATCAACGCCACGATGCAGGTCAAGCTGGATGCGGTGACCGACCGCTGGGGCGTGAAGGTGATGGCGGTGGAGATCAAGGAGATCACGCCGCCGCCCGACATCCAGGAGGCGATGAGCCGCCAGATGTCGGCCGAGCGCAACCGCCGCGCGGCAGTCCTCGATGCCGAGGGGCAGCGCGAAGCCGCGGTCACGGTGGCGGAAGGCGACAAGCAGGCGGCGATCTTGAACGCTGAGGGCCAGAAGCGGGCGGCGATCCTGCACGCCGAAGGCCAACGGGAAGCGGCGGTACTGGAGGCTCAGGGGTATGCCGACGCGCTGGCCAAGATTCACGAGGTCGCGCAGGGGCTGGACCCGAACACGATGGGCCTGCAGTACCTGGAGGTGATGCGGTCGCTCGCTGCCAGCGAATCGAGCAAGTGGATCGTGCCAGCGGAGCTGACGCAGTTCGTCGCCAACTTCGCCGCCAACGCGGCCGGCGGTGGTAGCACGAGCTAACCGATGTTCACCGGCATCATCGAAGAGATCGGGACAGTGCGCGAGGCGGGGCCGGGCAAGCTGGTCATCGCCGCGACGAAAGTCGTCCGCGGCACCAACCTGGGCGATAGCATCGCTGTCAACGGCGTCGATCTCACCTGCGCCTATCAGGAACAGGAGGCGTTCCACGCCAGCGTGATGCCGGAAACCTATCGCCACACCAACCTGAGCGACCTGAAGCCGGGCGACGAGGTGAACCTGGAGCGGGCGCTGACGCTGGCCGACCGCCTGGGCGGGCATCTCGTCCGCGGCGTCGTGGAGGCGACGGGCACGCTCGAGTCGTTCACGCCCGATGCCGATGCGGTGATCGCCCGCTACCGGGCGCCGGCGGAGATCCTGCGCTTCGTGGTGGTGAAGGGGCCGGTCACGATCGACGGCGCCAGCCTCACGGTGATCGACAAGACGAGCGATACTCTCGCCGTCTCCCTTGTCGAGTTCACGCAGGAGCATACGAACCTCATGCGCAGGAATCCCGGCGATAGGATAAACTTAGAGTCGGATATCATCGCGCGCTACGTGGCGCAGTTGCTTGAGGAGCGCCAAGACTAACCGTAGCCGGCGGTGAGCGAGTGCGGGCCTTCGCACGTGCGAAAGGGGGGACACCATGGCCAAGAAAGACGGATCCCACCCAAAGGGACTAGCGACAGTCGAAGAGGCGATCGAAGAGTACCGGCAGGGCCGCTTCGTCATCATCATCGACAACGAAGATCGGGAGAACGAAGGTGATCTGACGCTCCCCGCCCAGTTCGTCGACGCCGACGCGATCAACTTCATGGCCAGGTACGGCCGCGGGCTGATCTGCATGCCGATGACGGCGGAGCGCGTGAGCCGGCTGGGCGTCCCGATGATGGTCAGCAGCAGCGATTCGCACTTCGGCACGCCGTTCACCGTCACCGTCGAGGCGCGTTCGGGCGTCAGCACCGGCATCTCCGCCGCCGACCGCGCGCGCACCGTGCAGGTGCTGATCGACCGCCAGACGAAGCCGGAAGATCTGGTGATGCCAGGCCACATGTTCCCGCTGCGCGCGCGTGACGGCGGCGTGCTGGTGCGCGCGGGCCAGACGGAGGCCGTCGTCGATCTATGCAAGCTGGCAGGCCTCTATCCCGCCGGCGTCTGCTGCGAGATGATGAAGCAAGACGGCACCATGGCTCGCCTGCCGGACCTGCGCCGCTTCGCCACGCGGCACAAGCTCAAGATCATCAGCGTCGAGCAGCTCATCGCCTTTCGCAAGCTGAAGGAGAAGCTGATCGAGCGCGTGGCCGAGACCGTGATCCCGACCGAGTACGGCCAGTGGGACGCGATCGCCTATAGCAGCCCGATCGACGCTGACGAGCACCTCGCGCTGGTGATGGGAGACATCACCGGCCCGGAGCCGGTGCTGGTGCGCGTGCATAGCCAGTGCCTGACCAGCGACGTCTTTGGCAGCCAGCGCTGCGACTGTGGCGACCAGCTTCACGCCGCCATGAGCATGATCGCGGAGGAGGGCCGCGGCGTCATCGTCTACATGCGACAAGAAGGTCGCGGCATCGGATTGCATAACAAGCTGCGGGCCTACGCGCTCCAGGACAAAGGCATGGACACGGTCGAGGCGAACGTGGCGCTGGGCTTCCCGGCGGACCGGCGCGACTACGGCATCGGCATGCAGATCCTCGTCGACCTCGGCGTCAAGAAGATCCGCATCCTGACGAACAACCCGGCGAAGCGGGCCGGCCTGGAAGGCTACGGCCTGGAGCTGGTGGAGCGCGTGCCGATCATCACGAAGCCGAACGCTCACAACATCCGCTACCTGGAGACCAAGCGTACGAAGATGGGCCACGATTTGGGCCCCAACTGGGAAGGAAGCCGCTAGCGCCGCCATGGGCGCGACATACGAAGGCGGGCTGGACGGAGCGGGCGTGCGTCTGGCGCTCGTCGTGTCGCGCTTCAACGAGGCGGTGACGACGCGGCTGCTCGCTGGCGCCCGCGAAGCGATGACGCAGCACGGCGTTAGCGAAGACGACGTCGACATCGTCTGGGTGCCCGGCGCGTTCGAGTTGCCTCTCGCCGCTCGCAGACTGGCGGAGAGCCATCGGTACGACGCCATCGTCTGCCTGGGCGCGGTCATTCGCGGCGAGACGCCCCACTTCGAGTACGTCTCGGCGGAGGTGGCGCGCGGCGTCAGTGAAGTCTCGCGCGATACCGGCGTGCCGGCCGTCTTCGGCGTGATCACGCCCGATACCAGAGAGCAGGCGCTGGAACGCACCGGCGGCAGCCGTGGCAACAAAGGCGCCGACGCCGTTGCCACGGCGATCGAGATGGTGAACCTCCTCCGCCAGCTTCGGCCGGACTAGCTCACCCACCCCTTGCCGCCCATCACGCCCTTGTCTTCCCACAGCCGGCGCTGCTCGGGCGGACTGGTGCCCGGTAGACTGGTGAAAAAGGTGAGAGCGCTAGCGAATGCCGCTGTCGTACTGAATCAGCACCTCGGTAAACGCATCCTCCAAGACCTCGACGGCCAGCTCGTGGGCAAAGGGCGGCGCCCCCGGGTTAGGAGCCTGCGGCACGAGTACATAGACGCCAGCACCGAGTTCGATCTGGAACGTCCCGTCGTCGCCTGAGACGACGCTGGCGACCTCTGTGCCATCCTCGTCCTCGACGACGATCTTCGCGCTGAATGGCAGGTCCGGACACGGCACACCCTTCTGCATAACCGGGCACATCGGCCCGATCGTGACGACGCCCTCGATGCCCGATTCTTTGGCTGGCGCCAAGTTGAGGTCGTCGAGCAAGCCTGCCACAAACTGCAGGATCAGGGAAGCGTCCAACGCGTCCACGGAACCGTCTCCGTTGACGTCCGCGAATTCGGAGCACGGGAGCGAGTTGACAAGCCCTGCGTTGAACTGCAGGGCCAACGCCGCGTCTATGCTATCAACAGACCCGCTACAGTCGGCGTCCCCGATCGGTGGCGTTGGAAGTGCTGTTGCCGTGCCAGACACAACGTTAGAGTAGTCAGACGTCCCGGCTGCGTTCGAGGCAGCTATGCGGTACCAGTACGTGACGTCGTCCTCGAGGCCGCTGTCATTGTGGCTCGTGCTGTCAGCAGGAGGCAGCGCGGCCACGCCCCACGGTCCGTCCGGTCCGGTCGACGACCGCTCCAGCACGAACTGCCCTTCGTGATCCGCGTTATCGTCCCAGAGCAGTGTGATCTTGAGCGCATCGGCCACGACCATCGCTTGCAGGTTCGTCGGTGCGGCGGGCGGCGGTTCGCCAGCCCGCGAGGCTTCGCTGGTCAGTAGTAGCAGTAGTACAATGCCAAGCGCCGCGAGTGCTGTGATTTGAATCGTTCTGATGCCTAGCATGGCCTTCCTCCTGATGCCTCAACTTTGCCTACTGAAGACTGGACGAACGATGCTCGCGATTCGTTCCTCTTCGGCCTTCGGATAGGGCGTCGAAAACGTCCGCGCCTCAAGGTAGCCACCTCCTACATGGACTGAGAGTCGCTACCTTAGGTAGCGACTCTCAGTGTCGTTGCGACTGGGGCTGGGGTCAACGTCCGTGCGCAGCCGGGAAGCTCCAAAGCCTTACGGGCTCTCGTATCGCTCCCAGTTTGGGTAGAGCGGCTGTACCACTTCAGCAGGCTCAAGGAGCTCCTCACCGAGCACAAAGGCCGTTAGCGTGCTCGTCACCACCCATCGCTCGCTCTCGAATACCCAGTTGGTTCCGTAAGCGACGCGCAGTGGTCCTTCACCCCCGAAGTCCGCGGGACGCTCGATGATCGCGGTCACGATCGCGTCGAAGTTGTCACCTACGTTTAGCGCGTAGACCTGCACGGAGCCGTCGCCGAAGTCGTCGCTCTCACCAGGCTTGGCCGTAAGGAGCATCGTGTCGAAGTCTGAGAAGGCGTCTTCCACCGGAATGATCGCTCCCTCAGACCGCCAGAATGTCTCGGTGAATCCGTCGAACTCCTGGCCTTCGAACTCGCAGCTTGGGCCACCGGGCCCGGCTGGAGCCACGTTGTCCGCTGTACACAGTATCGCTTGCGTCAGCGCGCGACCGCGCAAGAACGACGCATCGCCCTCATCCAGCGCCTCTTGGAACGCCGGGATGAACTGGCGGAAGCCGTCAGCGCCGTCTGCCTCGCCATCTGGGGCCGGCGTAGACGTGGCGGCGGGCGCGTCGACGGTCGGAGTAGGCGCCGGCTGGCCACCTCCGTCGTCGTCTCCGCAGGCGATCGCCAGCGCGAGGATTCCTGGCATCAGTAACAGCGTAAAGATGCGAATCATGGCGCCTCTCCTTTCTATCATCTGTAAGACTGTGCTTTTTATCCTCTAGTTACAAGACGTTCGCCGGCGCTCTAGGGTTCCCCGCGTGATTCTCGCACGCCGTTGGCCCTTCCGCCAGCTTCGGCCGGCGTAGCTCATCCAAGCTCTCCGCGTGACGGCATGTACGGTCTCCGCATTGTCAGAGCGGGCGTGCGTGGCAAGTCGTTTCTGATTTCATCCCGAATTAACGTGGTCATCCTTCCCTGTTCGCTGCGGCGGTGGTATCCTCTTCAGGAATCCTTACGTAGACCTACTGGCGATCGCTTTCCTGAGGAGGCCCCGCACATGACCCGCGCACCCGACCGACCCGCAGAGACCGAGCACGATGCCGAAGACGTCTGGGAGCACGTGGAGGGCGAAAGCCCGGACACGGCGACTCGCCAGACGCTGAACTTGGCCCATCGCGCTACAGAGAAGTTCCCGGAGTTGGTCACCCGCTATCGCAGCTTTGCGGGGCCGGTGGCGATCGTCTCCGGCACGCTCATGGCGCTGGCCGGCGTCGCCGTCGCCCGCCGCCTGCGGAAGGGCCAGCAGCCGGAGGAGATCCTGGAGCAGATCACGCCGGAGGAGATCGAACAGGCGGCATCCGTCACCAGCCGGCAGAATCGGCTGCTGCGCATGATCCGCCGCATCGGCCGCCGCCGCTACGGAGCTGACGGCGAATCGAGGGACGGCGCCAGCCCAAGCGACGCGTCCTAGCAGGCCCGGCGATCATCGCTGATCACGACACGGCAGAAGAGGCGGATTCGCGCCTCGTTAGCATCGCCGTGCGTCTGGGCATCAACGCCGCCGCGCTATGGCTGGCCGCCGCCTGGGTGCGCGGCTTCGAGATCGAAGGCTGGCCGTCGCTTGTTGCGGCGGCCGTGATCTTCGCGGTGGTGAACGCCGTGATCAAGCCGGTGGCGAAGCTCATGGGCCTGCCGATCAGCTGTCTCACCATGGGCCTCTTCGCGCTACTGATCAACGCCGCCATGCTGGCGCTCACCGCCTGGATCGCCGGTCAGTTCGATTTCAACGTCGAGATCGATGGCTTCATCGCCGCGCTTTTTGCGGCGCTGCTGATCAGCGTCGTCAGCACGCTGCTGAGCGTCTTCGTCGGGCGGCCGGTGCGTTGGGCGCTCCGGTGAACTACTAGCGCGAGCCCTGGCGGGCGAAGGCTGGACCCGACACACAGTAGATCTGGCTAGCAACTTTCGTGGGGATGTAGTAGGATTGGTGCTCGACCGCAACTCATGGTGATGCTAAGCGAT
>JADFQV010000020.1 GCA_022561635.1 Chloroflexota bacterium
CCTGCATGAACGTGGAATCGCTAGTAACCGCAGGTCAGCACACTGCGGTGAATACGTTCCCGGGCCTTGTACACACCGCCCGTCACGTCATGGAAGCCGAGAACGATTGAAGTCGCTGAGCTAACCCGCAAGGGAGGCAGGCGCCGAGGTCGGGTTTGGTGACTGGGACGAAGTCGTAACAAGGTAGCTGTACCGGAAGGTGCGGCTGGATCACCTCCTTTTAAGGAGACCAGACCAGGTCTGTTTTCCTACCCTTCGGGGAAGGATCGAGGCTGAGTCCACTCCTAGGTCGTCCGGTGAGTGTTCCGTAAACCAGAAAGCCGACAGGTAGAGCGCAATTGTGCTCCCCGGCTGATGGAACGGTTCCTTAAGAAAGCTCACTGGTCCCGGACTAGATCCGGGGAAGCCTATAACATAGCAAACAAACAAAAATGAACAACATCTTTCTTACTTCCACTACTCAGTAGTTAACAGAAAAAGCCCCGATGTGAATCGGGGCTTTTTGCTGTCAGCCGTCAGCGGTCAGCTTTCAGCTTTTTGGAATGACTTCGGCGAGGAGCGGAAATCCCCCTCGGTCCCCCTTTATGAAAGGGGGAGGACTAACCCCCTCTTCAAAAAGGGGGTTGGGAGGATTTTGGCTACCTGCTGCTCAGAATTTGGGTGGCTAACAACGATGCCATGTCGCTGAAATCACCTATCATGTTACCCACCGAACGGGGTACTTCTACGTTGGGAGAATGCCCGATGCCGTGGCAGATGTGCAGATGCCGAGTAGCCTGGGGCAACGCCAGGTAATCGGCAAGGATATTGTCTACACCGACCGTTTTGTCCCGGTCACCGCCAATGACCAACGTGGGAACGTTGATCTCATTCAAGCGGTCGCGCAGCCGCAGACCGGCCATGGACCGCCTGCCTCCGATAAAACGCTCCACTGGGTTTCGCCCGATGTCAGCCATCACTGCCTGCTTGAAGTCTTCAGTCACGTGGGAGGCGTTGAACCCCATATCCCCGGCCGGCGGCTCCGGGCTCTGTAACGACTCCCGCAGTTCATCTTCCCAACCGTCTTTCAAGTCGCGTCCCTTGAGCGGGGTCGAATTCAACAGCGCCAACCCTTTGATCCGGTCTTGGTGCGCCAGGGCAAATTGGGCAACCGTGGCCCCGCCCATGGAATGCCCTACCAGAGTGAATCCGTCCAATTTCAGGGCCTCAACCACGTGAAATAGGTCATCTGCGAAAGTTTCCACAGAATAGTCATCTTCTTTAAATGGGGCGCCGTCTTGGAACGCACGGTCAGATTTCCCAGCGCCCCGGTTATTCAAGACGATCACCCGGAACCGGTCCTCCGGCAGGTGTTCCAAGGTGTAGCGCCAGATGGCCGCCGACGACGCATAACCGTGCACCAACACCAGAACGTCTGGTCCATGCCCGTGCTCGAAATATTCCAACCGGACCGGGCCAGCCAGTACGAATTTCGATTCCATCAAGACCCCTTTCTGTATCTGCGCGGGATGAGTGAGCCCATCCATACTAGACCTTTGGAATATCAGGTGGAAGGTTTAAGCCGGTCCCAGCCTGCGCCCGTGATCTCGACATGATTTCGATCGATTAAGCGCTGGTTGCTGTAATTGAACGCATCGTATTCGAGATTCAAGATGGTACATATCCCCATGGCGTCGAGTGGCACATAGCCCAAGTGCTGCGGGTCAAGACGTTTCGCAATCCGAAGGGCCTGCAGGATAACCAGTTCGAGCTCGCTCTCCGGAACGGTGACGGGCTCCGGCGGAAGGTAGCTGAAGCGCTCCTTATCCAGTTCGGCAACTGACTCCAAGACGATCGCACCGCGTGCCCGGCCGCTTGCTCGCATGAGGAGCCAGCTGTGGTATTCGTCTTTGTCACTTGGGATTCCCGAGTTCTGGGTTCCCGGAAGCACTGGGTCGACGTACTCGGTGAACGTGACTCGGCTTCCGTCGGGTCGCTTAACCCTGACGGCGCACGTCTCACCTGGTGCTAGGACAGTCGCCGTAATGTCGTGTTGGAGATACTGGATCGTTTCTTCTTTGATGACGTTCGCCATCCGGTCATACCTTCTCGTTGGGGGTGCTTGTGACCTCGGTGCCGTTCTCCAGCGTGAGGATCTCGTAGTCGCCGAAGACGCTGGGGGCTTCCTGCTGCATGAGGCGCAGGAACTGGACGGCGACGCGGCGGATCTCGGCCTCGGCGCCCTCCGAGCCGCGCAGCTCGATGAAGTGGCGCAGGGCGCGGGCGTTGACGGTGCAGAAGATCATCGTCTCGGTGGCGTTGGGAAGGACGGAGCGCGCGGCCTCGCGGGCCATCTTGCGGCGGCTCGTGCCCTTGACGCCGGCCGCTTCCAGCTTCGCCGAAAGGGTGCCGACCAGATCGAGGTAGGCGGCGTGCGCCGTCTCGATCGCGCGCTGCCAGGTCTCGTGCAGCTCCGGGTCCTCGGCGATGATCGTCGGCTCGACATAACTCGCGTCGGACTCGTCGACGTAGCGCTGCGAGAGCTGCGAGTAGGCCCAGCCCGCGCGGTGGCGGATCAGCTCGTGCGTGAAGGTGCGCGAGACGCCCGAGATGATGAAGTTCCAGGCGGCGTGCTCGAGGACGGAGCCGTGCTTGCGGCCGATGATGTTGCCGATGTACTCCTCGTTCGTCTTGCGGCCCTTGCCGTACGAGACGTAGCAGAGGCGGCCGCCGGCCTCGATCAGCTGTTCGCCGCCGACCTCTGTATCGGTCTCCCAGTTCATGCCGTGGTCGCCGAGGAAACGGTCGATCTCAGCGCGGTCGAGATCCTGGCGGCCGACAAGATAGACTTGCGGCTCGTGGATGATCTTCGGTGTTGTGGTGGTTGCCGTCTCGGCGGCGGCGCCGTTCTTCATCGTCGGCCTCCTTCGGTCGTGTGAACCCAACCTATCGCCGGCTTCATTGTCCCACAAGGGACGAACGTCATCCGCTTGTGGAGAACGCGGGGCTAGCCGATGCCGCTGCAGCCCGGTGGCAGGCCGAGCGGCAGGCCGCCGGCGTAGCGCAGGATGACCAGCGCATCGATCTCGTTGAGGACGCCGTCGCAGTTGACGTAGCCCTTGCTGATGCAGTCGGCCACTGGCTCAGCGAAGACCAGGAAGAGGATGACGCCCAGTGCGTCGCGGCCGTCCACTGTGCCGCTGCAGTCGACGTCGCCGCAGGCGATGGGCAACGGCGTTGGCGAGAACGTCACGGTCGCGCTCGGCGACGGGGTCTGCGTCGCGCTGCCCGTGGGGGTCGGCGTCGGAGCTGGCGTATCGGTCGCCGTAGCCGTCGGGCTCGGCGAAGGCGTTGGCGTAGCGGCGGCAGTCGGGCTCGTTGAGGGCGTTGGCGTTGCCGTCGGTGTCAGCGTGGGCGTGGGTGAGGGTGTCGGCGAAGGCGTTGGAGAGGGCGTCGGCGTGGCGAGGCAGTCGTTCGGCGGTGGAACCTGCGTCGCCGTCGGCGAGGGGCTGGGCGTTGGTGTGAAGGGCTCGCTGTCGATGCAGTCAGGGATCGCGTCGCCGTCGGTGTCGCGGACGGCGGCGTCGGCCTGGACGAGGCCGTGGCCGGTCTGAAGGTCGACGCCAGGGGTGTGGACATCGGTGGCGCTGCACTGGATCAGCGTTCTCACCTGCGAGCCGTTCAGGTTGGGGTAGGCAGACCGGATGAGCGCGGCGACGCCGGAGACGTGGGCGGCGGCCATGGAGGTCCCCGCGAACCCGCAGAAGGCGAACGTCTGGAACTCGATCGGCCCTCCATCGCAGCGGTAGCTGTACGTTTCCTGCGTGACGACGCTGGTCGGCCCCTCGTTGGTGACGTCGCAGGCGGGCAGGTTAGCGACCGGTGGATTGCCGCCAGGGGCGATGACGTCGAGGTTCGTGTTCTCCTCGCCGACGCCGTAGTTCGAGTAGTAGGACAGCGAACCGAAGAAGCCGCTGGCGGAGGCGGCGATGACGCTGGGAACGGCCGCCGGGTAACCGAGGATGGGGTCGCCGTCACAGATCCTGTCGGCGCCGCCGTTTCCGGCGGCGGCGATGACGACGGCGCCTGTGTTGCGGGCGAACTCCAGGGCCTCACGTTCGGCCGCGGTGACGTCACCCGTGTCGCTAAGGCTTATGTTGATCACCGCGGCGCCGTGCTCGGCTGCCCAGCGAATGCCTTCGGCGATGGCAGTGGTCGGGCACCTGTACTCGTTCTGCTGTAGGTCCTGGCCGCAGACCTTGACGGGCATGATCGACGCCTTATAGGCGACTCCGGTGACGCCGTAGGAGTTGTTCGTCGTTTGGGCGATCGTGCCGGCGATGTGCGAGCCGTGGCCGTTGTCGTCGTTCGCGTGCGAGTCGTCGTCGAAGAAGTCGTACGGATCGGCGAAAGATGTCCCCGCGAAGTCCGGCGCCCGTTTGAATTCGCCGAAGTTCTCATAGGCGACGCCGGTGTCGACGACGGCGACGATCACGCCTTCGCCCTGCGTGGTGTCCCAGGCGTCGTCGGCGGCGATCAGGCGAAGGTTCCACTGGTGGAACCAGAGGGGGTCGTTGGGGATCGCCGCGGGGTAGCGGTAGGTGACCTCCTCGACGGTGCGGACGACGCCGCTGGCGGCCAGCGCCTCGCCGATCTCGCCGCGGCGGTCATCGGGGACCGTAACGACCGCAAAGCCGTCGACAATCATCGGCCTGTCAAGCGTGGCGCCGTAGGCGGCGACGATATCGGCCCAGCGGTCTTCCGGCACGTTGTCCGCGAACTGGACGGTGAGCTGGCCGGCCGCGTGCTGCGAGTCCGGGTGCGGGATGTAGACGCCGCGCTCGGCGCCGGGGCCGGGCCAAGAGACCACGAGCCAGGCCAGGGCGACGCTGGCGATGATGATCGTACGGAGCAACCGGAGTTTGTTCAGTCTCATAGCTGGGCGTTGTGGACCTCTTCTGCCGCCACCCCTCCGGCTGCAGATACGTTGCCTGAGAGAGATTGTATTCGCTGAACCTGCGGCGGAAAAGGCTGGGAACGGCCGCCTCGGTGCATGATACGATTGACGCCCTCGTCCATCTCAACGAAGGAGCGCCTCTGACGTGGCTGACACTACTAGCGAAACGCTCGACTACGCGACGAACGGCTCGAACGCGAGCGGGTTCCTGGCCCGGCCGCCGGGAGACGGCCCGTTCCCGGCCGTGGTCGTGATCCAGGAATGGTGGGGCCTGAACGACAACGTGAAAGACATCGCGGGGCGCTTCGCGAACGAAGGCTTCGTGGCGTTCGCGCCTGACCTCTACCACGGCGAGGTGACGTCCGAGCCGGACGAGGCGCAGAAGCTGATGATGCAGACGGACATGCCCCGCGCCAGCCAGGAGCTGGTGAAGGCCACCGAGTATCTCTCCCAACAGCCGTACGTCAACGGCCGCGGCATCGGCTCCGCCGGGTTCTGCATGGGCGGCGGCCTGGCGTTGACGCTTGCCACCGACACGCCCCTGATCAAGGCTGCAGCACCGTTCTACGGGGTGAACCCGCAGCCGATCGATAAGCTGCAGAACCTCCAGGGACCGGTGCTGGCGATCTACGCGGAGCACGACGACTGTGCGAGCGCGGCCGTACGCGAAGCGCTGCAGTCGGCGATGGAGCAGTTCGGCAAGCAGTTGGAGGTGCAGGTCTACCCGGGCACGGAGCACGCCTTCTTCAACGACACACGCCGCGAGGTCTATCGAGAGACCGCCGCCAACGATGCCTGGAAGCGCGTTCTCGCGCTCTTCCGAGCGGAACTGTAAGGCGATTCCACATATTTTCAGTCGGAGCGATTCAGGTCGTCCCGCGCTACTGATAGACTTGGCATAATCACATGACACGGACTGCAACGCGCTACGAGACCGTAATCGGTGTTGAGGTCCACGCGCAGCTTCTGACGCGGAGCAAGATGTTCTGTTCTTGCTCCCAGCCCACGCCGGAGTCGCCTCCCAACACGCACGTCGACCCGACCTGTCTGGGCATGCCGGGCGCGATGCCCGTCATCAACCGCCTGGCGGTAGAGCTGACGATCCTGAGCGGCCTGGCGCTGAACTGCGAGATCGCGGCGGAGGCGAAGTTCGATCGCAAGAACTACCACTACCCGGACCTGATGAAGGGCTACCAGATCTCCGAATACGACATGCCGATCTGCACGAACGGCTGGCTGGACATCGAAGTCGATGGCCAAACGAAGCGCATCGGCATCACGCGCGTGCACCTCGAGGAGGACACAGCGCGCCTGCAGCACGCCAAGGACCCCTCCACGGGCGAGCAGTACAGCCTCGTCGACGTGAACCGCTCCGGTGTGCCTCTGATGGAGGTCGTCTCCGAGCCGGACATACGCTCGGCGGAGGAGGCGCGAGCCTACCTGCAAGCGCTGCGCCGGATCCTGCGCTACATCGGCGCCAGCCAGGCGAACATGGATGAAGGGAACATGCGCTGCGAGCCGAACGTGAGCATCCGGGAGCCGGGTGCGGAGTTCGGCCAGAAGGTGGAACTGAAGAACATCAACTCGTTCAAGCACGCCTTCGACGCGATCAAGTTCGAGGAGAAGCGCCAGGCCGAGGTACTCGACTCAGGAGGCACCGTCGCCCAGGAGACGCGTGGCTGGCGCGAAGACATCGGCGAGGCGGTGCCGCAACGCACGAAAGAGTTTGCGGAGGACTACCGCTACTTCCCGGAGCCGGACCTGCCGCCGCTCCTCATCAGCCGCGAGTGGGTTGAGGAGATGCGGGCGCGCCTGCCCGAACTGCCTGACGCCAAGCGAGCACGGTTCCAGGAGCAGTACGGCTTGACCGCATACGACGCCCGGGTGCTGGCCGAGTCGACCGCGCGCGCGGACTTCTTCGAGGCGGCGACGGCGGGCGGTTCGGCGGAACGCGCGAAGACGGTGTCGAACTGGATAACGGGCGACTTTGCCCGCCTGCTCAACGCTGAGAATGCCGAGATTCAGAACGCCAGAGTCACACCCGAGAGCCTCGCCGCATTGATCGATCTGCAGGAAGCGGGGACGATCTCCGGCAAGACCGCGAAGGCCGTCTTCGAGGAGATGTTTGCCTTGGGCAAGGCGCCGGGCGAGATCGTTAAAGAGAAGGGCCTTGAGCAGATCACCTCTTCGGATGAGGTGGTGACGAGCGTGGAGAAAGTGATCGCCGACAACGCCAAGGCGGTGGAAGACTATCGCGGTGGCAAGGAAGAAGCGATAAAGTTTCTGGTGGGCCAGGTGATGCGCGAGACGCGAGGCCGGGCCAGTCCAGACGTGATAACCGAGCTTTTAAAGGAAAAATTGGCTGAAAAGCCGTAGTCTTACGGCGTTCTCTTACGTTAGTAGTATTGAACTATGACACATATCGCATCTGCGGTGCGCCGCTTCTTCCAGTTCGACTTCCTGAAGTGGTTCTACCCGGGCATGCACATCAAGCGTTGGCTGGCGCTGACTATCATCGGCGTGGCGATGATGACGTTCGGGCTGAGCTACATCGTGCGCGAAGCGTATCTGACCGGCTTCACGCTGCCGGACTTCATGTACTACGTCACCGCTCAGTTCATCCCGCGCTACATCCGTGGCGTGGCGTTCATGATGACGGCGATGGGGCTCATCGTCTTCTCGATCTGGAAGCTCAACGACTCACTAATCTCTGTGCTGGTGCCGAACCGGACGCGCACGGAGAGCCTCGTGAACACGATCTACACGCAGCGTTTCCTGAGCCGCGGGCCGAAGATCGTGGCGATTGGCGGAGGCACGGGCCTGGCCACACTCCTGCGCGGCCTCAAGGAGTACACCAGGAACCTGACCGCGATCGTCACCGTCGCTGACGACGGTGGCTCCTCCGGCGTTCTGCGCCGGGAGCTGGGGGTGCTGCCACCGGGCGACGTGCGCAACTGCATCGCTGCCCTGGCGGACGCCGAGCCCCTGGTCACCCGCCTCTTCCAGTACCGCTTCTCGGAGGGGTCCGGCCTGGCGGGCCACTCGTTCGGGAACCTGTTCATCGTGGCGATGTCGGGCGTCGTCGGCAGCTTTGAGGATGCGATCCGGCAGACGAGCCGGGTGCTTGCCGTGCGTGGCCAGATCATCCCCTCGACGCTGGCGAACGTAACGCTGTGTGCGCGCACAGAGGACATGCGCACGATCGAGGGCGAATCGCAGATCGGGCCTTCGACGACCAACGGTGACGGACCGCCGGACCGCATAAGCGAGATATACCTCCTGCCGGAGAACGCGCCGGCCCACCCGGAGGCGGTGCGGGCGATCCTCGAGGCGGACTTGATCCTCCTCGGCCCGGGCAGCCTGTACACCAGCGTTCTGCCCAACCTGCTCGTGGAGGGCATCCGCCGCAGTGTGATCGCCTCATCCGCGCCCAAGGCTTACATCTGCAACGTCGCCACACAGTACGGTGAGACCGACGGCTTCAACGTCGCTGCACATCTATTGACGCTTGAGGAGAAGTTGGGCAAGAACGTCATCAGTTCGGTCCTGGTCAACGACAACCTGGCAGACGACATTCCGAAAGCGTCTCGCTCGCATCCGGTATGGCTGGACGGTGAACTGAACAATCGGATACGATTGATGGCGGCCGACGTGGTCAGCGAGGAGAACCGCTATCATCACGACTCCACGAAGCTGGCGCAGGCCGTAATGCGCATCTACTACGACCGGGATCAGGTGGCGCCGCTACCGGCGGAGCAGGAAGAAGACCTGGTCAGCGCGCTGGATAGATAAATGACACTCGAAGACTGGCTCTCAATCGCGGCGATGCTTGTGTCGATAGCACTCGTTTCTATTATCCTCCTGCAGGTTAAGGGCGAGGGCGTCGGTGGCTTGCAGAGCGGGTCGTTCGTCCGCACGCGCCGTGGCCTTGAGAAGAACCTTTTCCAGCTAACGATCGCCATGAGCACGCTCTGGATCATGATCTCGGCGCTCGCCGTTTACATCCGCTAACCACTGCCTTTCCGTTCCCTCTGATGATGAGTTCCAGGCTTCCGGAGGCGCCCTTTGCCCACCACCGTCGCCTCTGGCCGCTTGTTGCCGGCGCCGTGGGCGCAGTCGCGCTCCTGATCGTCCTCATCTTCGCCTTTCTCGATCCGCTTGGCGGCTCAGGCAGGGAACCGCCTGTGCGCTACGTCGAAGGCGTCGTCGGCGCGAACTCAAAGGTGAATCCGCTGTTCGTCTACCAGAACGAGGTCGACCGCGACATCGCCGCGCTCGTGTTCTCCGGGCTCACCCGGCTGAGTGTAGACGGCACGCCCGAACCGGCGCTGGCGGAGAGTTGGGATGTCTCTTCAGACGGCAAAACCTATACGTTCCACTTGCGGCCGGGTGTCAGCTGGCACACCGGGATCGAGTTCACCGCGGACGACGTTGTCTTTACCTACGACATGCTCGGCGACCCCCTTCTGCAGGGCGACCCGGATCAGGCACAGCTCTGGCAGTCGATCGACTGCGCTGCGGGCGACGCTCAGACAGTCACTTGTGAACTGCCGGAGCCGTTCGCGCCGTTTCTATCGTTTGCGACCACTGGCATTTTACCCAAGCACATCCTTGAGGCCGTGACCGCGCCGAACATGCTCGACGATCCGTTCAACTTCGCCCCCGTCGGCACCGGACCCTACCGGCTAACGCGGATGGACGCCGTGCACGCTCTGCTCGTAGCGAACGAGGATTACTATCTGGGAGTGCCGGGGATCGAGGAGATCGAGATACGGTTCTTTCCCACAGTCTCATCGGCAGCTGCGGGCATCGTTGGCGCCGAGATCGACGGCTTGCTCGTGGACCTTACGATCGACCCGCAGGACTTCCTCACGCTCGAAGATGTCGAGGGCGCGGAGAGTTACCCGTTCAGTCGCAGCGCCTACACGAGCCTCTATCTGAACAACCACGAGACGCCGCTCAACGACCACTTCGTCCGCGAGGCGATCGCCCACGCCGTCGACGCAGAGGCGATCATCGCGGAGCTGCTTGGCGGCCGTGGTCTTTCAGCGGATACACCGATCGCGCCTGGCACCTGGGCACACGCCGACGTGAACGCGCCGCAACTCGAAGTCGAGCTGGCGCGCAACCTGCTGGACGCGGGCGGCTGGGAGCTGCCGCCGGGCGAGACGGTGCGGCGGCGAAATAACGTCGAGCTGCGCTTCTCGCTGCTGACGGACCAAGACCCGCTGCGCGGCGCGATCGCCGACGCTATCGCGGAGTATCTACTGGAGGTG
Organism: Chloroflexota bacterium; assembly: GCA_022561635.1. Taxonomy (GTDB): domain Bacteria; phylum Chloroflexota; class Dehalococcoidia; order SM23-28-2; family RBG-16-64-32; genus CF-162. Next base: position 10,213 of record JADFQV010000020.1, read on the forward strand.
GGGATCGAGGCGGTAGTCGTGCGCGAGCCGTCGAGCAGTCTCGTGACGGACTTTCTGATTCCCCGCGAGTACCAGGCGGCGGTCTTCGGCTGGGATCCCGGCGCCGACCCCGACCCGTATCCGGCGTGGCACAGCTCGCAGGCGATTGGCGACGGCCGCAACCTGGCGGCTTACACCAGCGATGAGGCGGATGCGATCATGGAGGCGGCCCGCCAGACGACCGCCCTGGAGGCCCGCCGCGATCTCTACGTGCAGTTCCAGGAGCTGTTTGTACAGGATATTCCGAGCGTGCCCCTCTACTACCCTGTCTACACCTACTTCGTATCGTCCAGGGTCGACGGCATCGAGCCCGGCGTCCTGTTCACGCCGGCCTCACGATTTGCGAACGTGCACGAGTGGACGGCTTCGCTGATGCCCGACCTGGGCGGCTAGTTCGGTTCGATTGTGATCGGGACCTGGACGACGCCGCGTGCCTTTCCCGCCCCGTCGACTTCCTGATAAACCCAGATACAGTACGGTGTTCCTTCGGCAACGTCGTCCAGCAGGATGTCGATCGCGAACGGCCGCGTGAAATCGGTGACTGTCAACCCGACCGGGGGCAGGCGGAAGTCGCGCGGCTGTGGCGGCACCTTGTTGATCTGAAGCACGTTCTGCTCCTGATCGACGATGGCGACGAAGACAACCTTGCCCTCTTCGCCGATGTTGGCGCTCCAGCCGCGGACGTGCACCGGGATCGTCATTTTTTCCCCGGCCGCCGGAGCCTCGACCTGGAGCACGGCGGGTGGTGCGGGATCCGGGTTAGGCGAGCAGATTACTAGCGGTGTTGGAGACGGCGTTGGCGTGGGCTCCTTCGTGCGGCTGGGAAGCGGCGTGGCCGTGACGTTGGAGGTGGCTACGATGACGACTCCGCTGTCATTGGGACCACTGGCGTCGCCATCGCCGCCGCAGGCGGCCGCGAGGAGCGTTAGAGTGCCGAAAGCCGCCCAAAAAGGGACCGCTCGGGACATCGGTGTCGTGGTCATATCAGTCTTATAACGTATCAGGACGCTCGCCGTTCCGAAACGGCGCATGCTAGAATCTCCCGCGACGTGGCTATCGTTTTCATCGGCACGCCCGCCTTCGCTGTCCCTGCGCTTCAGCGCGTCGTCGCTGCCGGGTACGAGGTCTCGGCGGTCTTCACCCAGCCGGACAGGCCGGCCGGGCGCGGCCGCATGAGCACAGCGCCTGTGGTGAAGGCTGCGGCTGAAGAGCTGGGGCTGCCGGTCTACCAGCCGGCCTCGCTCAAGGATGGCGCCGTCATCGATCAGATACGCGCGATCGCTCCTGAGCTGATCGTCGGCGTTGCCTACGGCCAGTTGATCGTGCCTCAGGTGCTGGCGATCCCGCCAAAGGGCGTCCTCAACGTGCACCCGTCTCTTCTGCCACGCTGGCGCGGCGCCTCACCCGTCGCGGCGGCGATCGTGGCCGGGGACGAGGAGACGGGTGTGACGATAATGCTGATGGACGAGGGCCTCGACTCGGGCGCGATCCTGTCGCAGACGGTGCGGGCCGTCTCAGATACGGATACGAGTGGCTCGTTGACGGAGGTGCTTGCCGAAAAGGGTGCTGATCTGTTGGCTGACACGCTGCCGCGCTGGCTGGCCGGCGAGATCGACCCGCAGCCACAGGATGAGTCCCGGGCGACGGTCTGCCGGCGGCTGCGCAAGGCGGACGGCCTGATCGACTGGACCCAGACGGCGACCGAAATCTGGCGGAAGGTGCGCGCGTACAATCCGTGGCCGGGCGCCCATTCGTCTCTCGACGGTGCGGCGGTGCGCTTCTGGCGCGTCTGGCCGCTTGAAGTGGAGTCAGGTGAGCCGCCGGGCACGGTCGTGGCGGCGCCGGACGGCCTGCCTGCAGGGGCGGAGAGCGCGGCCTTTGCGGTGCAGACCGGCCACGGTGCGCTCGCGGTGCTGGAGGCGCAGCGCGCCGGCAGGCGTTCTCTGGGTAGCGCAGAGCTGCTGCGCGGCATGCCTGATCTCATTGGACGGCGGTTCTCGGTCCCGGAGTAAGAAAAGGGAGGCGTGAAGCCTCCCCAGTAGCTGAATCTGCGTCGCGGGCTATCTCCTGCCGCCGCGCCCGCCTTCGCTCTCTTCGTCTTCGCCTTCGGTCTTTTCGCCCTCGCCCTCTTCGCCCTCGCCCTCTTCGCGCTCTTCGCCCTCTTCGGCTTCATCCTCCTCGGCGCGCTCGGCGGCGGGGATGTCGATGCGGGCAACGACGGTTTCGGAGTCGGTGAGAATGTCGACGCCTTCCGGTGCGAGGAGATCGGACACGTGGAGTGACTGGCCAAGCTCCGTGAGGACGCTGATGTCGGCGGTGAGAGATTCCGGTATGTTCGTCGGCAGCGCCTCCACCTGGACGCTCGTCAGGGCGTGGGTGATGATTCCGCCGTGCGCGTCCACGGCAGGTGCGACGCCCGTGACGTGGACAGCCACCTCCAGGCGCACCTTGTGGTCGAGCGAGACCTGAAGGAAGTCGATGTGCAGGATCTGGTCGGTGACGGGGTTCCGCTGAATGGCGCGGATGAACGTTGGGCGTTCCTCACCGTCGACTTGCAGGTGGATCATCTCGTTGCGGGCGTGCCCGCGCAGGTACTGGCGGAACTGCTCTGTCGGGAGCTGTATGGCGACGGAGTCGATGTGGTTGCCGTAGATGTTCGCAGGCGTCATGCCTTCACGGCGGAGGCGGCTCACCTTCTTACCGAGCACGTCTCGCCGGGAGACTTCGAGCGAGGTCTTCTCTTGCGTCGTCATATTAGTGTTTCCGTGGGGAATACCGTATCAGGTTACTGTCGGGGTGACTGTGGGTCAACGAGGCGTGCCGCTCAGGGCTTGCCGGCCCCCGCGGTAAACACGGGCCGGCGCGGCGGTAGCAGGTAGAGAAGTGTCAAGTCAACGCAGACGGCCAGGGCGGCCCAGGGCTCGACGAATGAGACAGCGACCGCCGCCCCGTAGAGGGCGACCGATACGAGAAACTGGATTGTAGCCAAGCGAACGTAGGACGGTTCCAGCCCCTCGACCAAGAGCCCCCGCCAACGGCCGTAGAGCCACAGCAGGCACCAGGTGGTGGCCGGCAGCAGCAGGCCGAGGGAGTAGAAGGTTACGGCGTCGGCGCGCTGTGCGCCCTCCTTCAGGTACTCGCCAAGCACGGCGGTTGGGAATGGCAAGAAGGCGATCGCCATGAGGAATATGACGTTTAGCATCAGGAACGTGTGGTCCGTCCGCCTGAAAAGCTCGAGGAACGAGTGGTGGTTCGCCCAGTAGATACCGATTATGAGGAAACTGAGGATGTAAGCGCCGTAGGAGGGCCAGAGATCGGCGATCTGTTGCCAAGCGACTCGTCGCCGGTAACGTGGGGCACACCGATCTCGATGATCAGCAGCGTGATCGCGATGGCCATGACGCCATCACTGAACGCCTCTAGCCGGTGCGTACTGGAATGACTGTCGTTATCCACCGGGGCTCGCTAGCCCGCCGCGCCGGCTTCGCGCAGCGAGGCGATCTCGTCCGCGCCGAGGCCGGCCTCAGTGAGCACTTCGTCGGTGTGCTCGCCGCGGGCCGGGCCGGTCGTGCGGACGGCGCCGGGCGTGTCGGAGAACTTGGGGGCGATGCCGACTTGCTTCACGGGGCCGAACTGCGGGTGCTCGACTTCAATGACCATTTCGCGGGCGATGACGTGGGGATCCTCGAACACCTCGTCCATCGCCAGGACTGGCCCGACGCAGATGTCGCGCTGTCGAAGCTCCTCGAACCACTCGTCTCGGGTCTTCTCCTTGAACTTCGCCCGGAACCACTCGAAGATTTCCGGGAACTTCTCGCGGTTGTTCTGGTGCGGGATGAACTCGTCGCAGCCCAGCGCCTGACAGGTCTCCGACCAGAACCAGGGCTCCAGGCTGCCGATGCTTAGCCACTTCCCGTCCGAGCATTCGTAGACGTGATAGGCGGGGATAGCGCCGTTAAGGAAGTCAGCGCCGCGCTGGGGGACGTGCCCGGCGCTGAAGAACTGGCCGGTTGCCATCGCGAGCAGCGAGGTTACTCCGTCGCTCATCGCCATGTCGACGTACTGGCCACGGCCCGTCTTCGCGCGGGCGACGATTGCGGTGACGATCGCGAACGCCGCGTAGAGGCCGCCACCAGCGAAATCGGCGATCAGGTTGAGCGGGATCGCGGGCGGCTGCTCCGGCCAACCGATCGCCCCGAGAGCGCCGCCGAGCGAGATGTAGTTGATGTCGTGTCCGACGAGGTTCGAGTAAGGGCCGGTCTGGCCGTAGCCGCTCAGCGAACAGTAGACGATGCGCGGGTTGCGCTTCGATACTGCCTCGTAGTCGACGCCGAGCCGCTTGACGACGCCGGGCCGGTAGCCTTCGATGACGACGTCGGCGCCCTCGGCTAGCTTGAGGAACGCCTCCTGGGCGGACGCCTCCTTCAGGTTGAGGCCGATCGACCGCTTGTTGCGGCGCAGCGGGTCATACGCCCGTGCGCGCTCGCTTGCGCCCATGTCCATGCGGCGGCCCGCGCCGGGTGTCGCCTCGACGACGATCACGTCCGCACCGAGATCGCCGAGGAGCATGGTGCAGTAGGGGCCCGGCGCGAGACCGGACATGTCGAGGACGCGGATTCCCTCAAGCGGCATCATGGGCGTTCTCCTTCGTATGACTGTTTCGCAAGGCATCATGCTAAGCGCGCGCGACCGGTGTCAACGCCGAGAAGCTCTGATTGCCGCCGCACGGGCGTTCTGATACGATGGCCGAACGGTTGGGGCTGTAGCTCAGCTGGGAGAGCGCCTCAATGGCATTGAGGAGGTCAGGGGTTCGAGCCCCCTCAGCTCCACCATTCCGAATCCTGGCAAAGGCTGCGACGAAGACTAGTACGGCCCGAACGCAGAGAGCCGGCGGTTCCGCAGAACGCGGACGAACGCTGCGAGCCGGCAAACAGGGCCCGAACTCGCTTCTGAGCTCTGCCCGCGGAAGCGGGCGGCGGCCACGGCGCCCGTTATCGCGCCCCCGAGTGCTCTTCGCCGGCGGCGGAGGGAACCAGGGTGGTACCGCGGAGATTGGCTCTTCGTCCCTGTGGACGGAGAGCCATTTTGATTAGGAAGTGACATGGACTTATCGACGACCGACGAACTGGAGATAGTGGCCCGCCTCGTGCTGGCCGCGGCCGTCGGTGGCTTCGTCGGCCTGGAGCGTGAGCTGCGGGGTTACCCGGCCGGCATCCGCACGCTGGCGCTCGTGGCGATCGGCGCGACGCTGTTTACCGAGATCTCGCAGCTGCTCGGTGGCAACGACCGCGTGGCAGCGCAGATCGTGACCGGTATCGGTTTCATCGGCGCCGGCCTGATCTTCCGCGAAGGCTACTCGGTGCGCGGGATCACTACGGCGGCGACGATCTGGGCGGTGGCGGCGATGGGCATGGCGATCGGCGTGCAGCTCTACATCGTGGCGATCGCCGGCGCTGTGCTCCTTTTCCTCGTACTCGAGGCACAGCCGCTCACAAGACGCGTCGAGCGGGCCGTCTCGCCCAGGGAAGACGGGCTGCGCCGCGCTCTGGCGCCGGACGATGAGGACGGTGACGAGCGGATCAAGGATGAGGACTGAGATGGGACAGACGGCGGAACCTAAGACCGAACGCTACGACCCGGCGGCCGTGGAGAAGAAATGGCAGGGCCGCTGGGACAGCGACGGGCTGTACCGCGTTGACCTGAAGGCGCCCGGCGAGAAGTTCTACTTCCTGACGATGCTGCCCTACACATCGGGTGACCTGCACGTCGGCCACTGGTACGCGATGTCGCCTTCGGACGCCGCGGCGCGCTATCGGCAGATGCGCGGTAAGCACGTGTTTTTCCCGATCGGCTTCGACGCCTTTGGCCTGCCCGCCGAGAACGCCGCGATCAAGCACGGCATCCATCCTCGCAAGTGGACCTACGACAACATCGACCGGATGCGCGGCCAGCTGCGTCGCATGGGCGCGATGTTCGACTTCTCGCACGAGGCGATCTCCGCCGACCCGGAGTTCTACCGCTGGAACCAGTGGTTCTTCGTCAAGATGTTCGAGCGTGGCCTGGCCTACCGCAAGACGGCGCCGGCGAACTGGTGTCCTAGCTGCCAGACGGTGCTGGCCAACGAGCAGGTGGTGAACGGCGGGTGCGAACGCTGCGGCACGGCCGTCATCCAGCGCGACCTGGAGCAGTGGTTCTTCCGCATCCGTGACTACGCCGACGAGCTTCTGGACTTTAGCGGCATGGACTGGCCGGCCCCGGTTGTGGCGATGCAGACGAACTGGATCGGTCGCTCCGAGGGGTTGGAGGCGAGCTTCGGGCTGGACGTTCCGGGCGTAGACGAGAAGGAGATTCGTGTCTTCACGACGCGGCCCGACACGATCTTCGGCGTAACGTCGATGGTGCTGGCGCCGGAGCACCCGCTGGTGCCGCAGATCACGACGCCCGATCAGAAAGTGGAAATCGAAGCCTACATCGAGCAGGCGCGGCACCAGACGGAGATCGAGCGCCTCAACGTCGAGCGCGAGAAGACAGGTGTCTTCACCGGCGCCTACTGCGTCAATCGCTTCAGCGGCGAGCGTGTGCCGATCTGGATCGCCGACTACGTGCTGCTCTGGTACGGCACCGGTGCCGTCATGGGCGTGCCCGCGCACGACGAACGAGACTTCGCCTTCGCCAGGAAGATGGGCCTCGACTGTCCGGTCGTGATCGCGCCGCCGGACTGGGACGGGACGCCCTTCGAAGCAGCTCACACGGAGCCGGGCGTGATGGTGAACTCCGGCCGCTTCGATGGTCTGCCGAACGAAGAGGGCAAAGAGGCCGTCATCGCTTACGCCGAGGAGCAGGGTTGGGGCGAGCGACAGGTAACCTACCGGTTGCGCGACTGGCTGATCTCGCGGCAGCGCTACTGGGGTACGCCGATCCCGATCATCCACTGCCCGACTGACGGGCCCGTGGCCGTGCCGGAGAGCGACCTGCCCGTCGTGCTCCCGGACGAGGCTGAATTCGCCCCGACGGGCGAGTCACCGCTGGCCAAGGACGAGGCTTTCGTCAACGTCGACTGCCCCAAGTGTGGCGGCCCCGCCAAGCGCGAGACCGACACCATGGATACGTTCATGGACTCGAACTGGTACTTCGTGCGCTACCTCAGCCCGGACTATGACGCCGGCCCGGTCGACCCGGAGCTGGCCAACCTCTGGCTGCCCGTGGACCAGTACACCGGCGGTGCCGAACACTCGGTCATGCATCTGCTTTACGCGCGCTTCTTCTGGAAGGTCATGCGCGACCTCGGCGTCGTGCAGGGTGACGAGCCGTTCAAGCGACTGTTCAACCAGGGCCAGATCCTCGGCCCAGACGGCCAGCGCATGTCGAAGTCGCGGGGCAACGTCATCGCGCCAGACGAGCAGGTGGAGCGCTACGGTGCGGACGCCTTCCGCTGCTACCTGATGTTCATCGGGCCCTGGGAGGAAGGCGGACCGATGAACCTGGAAGGGATCAGCGGCGTCGCGCGCTGGCTGAACCGCGCCTGGAACGTCGTCATCCGCGAGCCGGCTTACGGTGACGCCGACAACTCGGCGACGAAGGCGCTGCGGCGGCTGACGCACCAGACGGTGAGGCGCGTGACGAAGGACATTGAGGGGTTCCGCTGGAACACCGCGATCGCGGCGCTGATGGAGATGGTGAACGGGCTGAGCCGAGCGCGCGAAAGCGGCCCGGTGGATCGCGGGGCCTGGAGCGAGGCGATCGAGAAGATGATCCTACTGATGGCGCCGCTGACGCCGCACCTGGCGGAGGAGCTGTGGTCGCGCACGGGCGGGACGTACAGCGTGCACCGGCAATCGTGGCCCGAGTGGGACGACGAGCACACAAGCGAGGACGAAGTAACGCTCGTGGTGCAGGTCAACGGCAAGCTGCGCGACCGTATCGCCGCGCCGGCGGACATCGGTGAGGAGGCGGCGAAGGAGTTGGCGCTGGCCAGCGAGCGGGTGAGGAAGCACCTCGGGGGCAAGGAGCCTCGCAAGGTGATCTACGTGCCGGGCAAGCTCGTCAACATCGTAGTCTAGACGCCGTGGCGCGGGGGCCTTATAAGGGAGGGGCAACGCACTTGTAAGGAGGAGACCCGAAATGCGCTATCTCGTGATAATGGAGACTGTGGACACCGGCGACACGCCTCCGCCCGCTGAGGGAGTGGTGATGCTGGAGACGATAGTCGCGCCCTCGTTGCAGGCTCTCAAGGACTGGGATGACAGCGGAAAGATCCGCGGCGGTGTCTTGACCGGCCGGCGAGGCGCTGCCTTCGTCGTCGACGCTGCGTCGAACGAGGAGCTGGGTGATCTACTGCAGCAGCTGCCGGTCTGGGGCACGGCGGAAGTCGAAATCACGCCTCTCGATTCGTTCGCGCACGCCGTCAAATCCGCGGCTGAGACCGTGAACATGCTGAAGTCGATGTAGTTCGCGCTAGATCGCCTTCCGCCGACCCAATCTAGCGATCGACGTGGACCTGTCCAAAGTGCGAGCACGAGAGGGGCACGCCAGCCCTCGGACTGAGGAACGTTATTTTGACTGGCCCCGCCCCCCCCGACAGGTCTCGCAGTTGGGCGTCGAGCGTGAAGTCGCTGGCATCGCGATCGGAAAGCCCGCTGCCGCGGCCGTCGAATCGCACAAGCTGCCTGCCGGAGGCCAGCCGCTCGTACCAGCGCCGGCACTCCGGTATTCCCCACTCTAGCTGGATGTGGCTGAAAGGCATGACGGGCGAATACACGAACGGCTCGCCGTTTCCCAGCGTCCAGTACGCGATGCTCACTCCGTCTTCGCTCTGGGCGTAGTGGATACGCGGCTCCATAGCGCAGCCATTCTACGACATAACGGGGCCGCCATCGTCCGCGCGCCAAGCAGTGGGAGCAAAAGGCGGCGCAGCCGAGCGGAGGCCCGCTGCCGTACGCTCAAATGCTGGACCCTACGCTTAACGGAATCGTCAACACCCTGGACATAGCAAAGTACGTCCCGTTGCTGAATGAGTTGTGTAGAGGATTACTGTAGGCGCTACTTTAACCCGCCGCCGGTATCGGTGCGGGCGGGGTGGTGGCTGCTCCTGAAGAAGGCCGCGCCGGGTGCTTGTACATTGAAATTGAAACCTCAGCCTCCGCGCTGTCGTATGCTCGCATATCAGATCTGGAAGCTTCCCATGCGTAAAGCTGCTATTTCGGCTGCCGCTCTTTTTACGGCCCTCGGCCTTGCCTGGCTAGCAGCCCAGCCTGCGGGCGCAGAGACCGAGCAGGTTGAGGTCGGCAGCGACTACTTCTGCGCTCCGGCATTTGAAAACGGGGTCTGCACGACGACGGTCACCGTCGGAGACACCGTAACCTGGAACTTCGTGCAGAACACTCACACGGTGACCGAGTGCATCGTCCCGACGTTCATTAACTGCGCTGGCGGCTTCGACTCCGGCCTCCTGACGGCCGGTGAGACGTTCTCGCAGACTTTTGATGTGGCTGGGTCCCATGATTACTACTGCGCCGTGCACCCGATAGAGATGCGTGGGGTAGTTGTAGTCATCGCGGCAGCGACGGACACGCCGACCCCGGTGCCCGGCCCGCCGACAGATTCGCCCGGCGTTGTTTCGCCAACGGCCACTCCGGCAGTCCTCCCCGAAACCGGCGGCGAACCGGGGGCGTACAGCTTTCCGCTAGAGTTGCTCATCCTGGCGTTGAGCGGCGCTCTAACCGTCGTCGGCGCTGGGACGTTCTACGCTTGGCAACGAGGTGAGCGGCAGTCGCGTCGCCGCTGCCGTCAAAGTTGGAGGACGTCGCATCATGACGGCCCCTCCATATACCCCTAGTGGAGGCCGGCGCTCCTTGCCGCGCAATCAAATGCTGGGTCACGCCACGGTAGCCATCACCCTGGACCTCTACTCGCACGTCTCTCCGACCATGCAGCGGCAGGCTGCGGACTCGTTGGACGCAGTTCTGGCGTAGCGCTAGCGCTACGAACTGCTGTCAATTCAGAAGTGTCCTGACCGACTCGTCTTGCAGTCAGACCAATCCCAGATACGAATTCTTGGTGCCGGGGGTGGGATTCGAACCCACATGCCCTTGCGGGCAGCGAATTTTAAGTTCGCCGTGTATACCCTTCCACCACCCCGGCTCAATACCGATTCTAGCCGCCTGCTTGCGCAAGCGCCTCAGCCGCGTGGCTGCTCTTCGTAGCCCAAGGGCGTTGGTGCTGGTCCTGATCCCGCTCCCAAGGTTGAGAGTGGCGCGCGGCTTTCTGGGCCCCCGTCTTCCGGCTGCCAATCGCCCGTGGAGCGCAGCAGGGCCGGCCCCTGGAGGCCGGCCCTGTCTCTGATTCGTGGAGGCGACGGCGGGATTCGAACCCGCGATCAGGGTTTTGCAAACCCCTGCCTTAACCACTTGGCTACGTCGCCAAACGTCATTTGGTGCCGAGGAGGGGATTTGAACCCCTACGCCCTTTCGGGCACCGCCCCCTCAAGACGGCGTGTCTACCTATTCCACCACCTCGGCAGCACCAACTATCTTAACGATTCCGCTTCCGGCGCGGCAAGAAAACGCGCCATCCGACCCGCATAGATCCCTTACTCGCGTATTGCTCTTCCTTTACGGCTGAAAGATGTCGCCCAGGTCGCCCAGGTCGATCACTGGATACGGCGGATCGAAGTCTGAGTCGAGGACATCTTCGCTCGCCGACGTGGCTTCGAAGATGCTTGATTGGTCGGCACCCTCGAAAGCAAGGCGGAGCAGCAGGCCGCCGTCCGAGAAGCAGAACTCACTGCTTTCGTCGCCGGCCTGGCCGGGGTCCAGGTCGCCTGTGGCCTTGAAGCAGGTCGCGTCGAGTCCGGCGATCGTCTCGCTCGTGACATCGAAGTCCAAACCGGCCGGGATATCATCGATGCTTCGATTGATCGAATCGGCGCTGAATAGCCCGGAGAAGACGGACACGGCGGCGCCGGCGTTCTCGTCGTCGGCCGCGTACTTGAGGCAATCGCTCCCGCCTGAGCAGAGGTAGGATGCGTCCGGCGTGCTGATGAAGATGATGTCGTCATCGGGGTTAGAGATGTCGAGGCGGGACGAGCCGTTCTTCTGGTAGATGGTCATGCTGGTGACACCAGTGAGGCCGGCGCTGTCGCCAGTGCTGAAGTCGGTAATGTCGTACGTGACTTTCCCGGTGTACGAGTCGTAGTCGCCGCCGAAGGCGGCTAGCTCCGCTAGCGAGTCGTCGTCGCCCTCACCGCCGCCATCGCCGTCGAAGTCGTCCATTGTGGCGGCCGGCTCGTCACTATCGTCGCTGTCGTCGCCTCCGTCATCGTCGCCGCTGGTGCAGGCGGCCGCGGCCACGAGGCCCAACAAGGCGATGGCGCCGATGATGAGAATGAGTAGGCGCCAGGCCGGCGAACGTCGATCTGTCATCTAATTCCTCCTTGAGTGGGTGCGCAGGGCGCGTCCGACAAAGCGTATGTGACCTTGCCCTAACGGTCGAGCGTGCCCAGTCTACGAGCGCTCGAGCAGCGCCGGATCGCTCACGGTCAGCTTGTCCCGGACGGTGCGCTGCACGTGCTCGAGCACTTTGCGTGCCGCTTCGCCGTCATCCGCGTCTCCGCTGCGGATCAGCGTGCAGAGCGCCTCGTTCCGCTCGAGCAGTGCCGTGCGCAGCTGCTTGCGGCCGGCAGGGCGTTCGGCCGGGCCGAGGACGGCGTCCAGACCGGACCATTCGGCGGCGAGCTGGTCTTCTTCGTTGCTCAGTTCGCGGCGGATGATGCGGATGGCGTTGGCCGCGACGCGCGCGTGAAAGCCGCGCGAGCCGGGCACGTTGGGCACGATTTCGGTGTCGAGGAAGTGCTCGACGGCGGCGAGGAGTTCGTCGTAGGTGGGGCGGTCTTGCATCAGCCGTTCTCCATCAGGTTGAGCAGCTCCCACTCGGTTTCGGCTGTGCGGCGGCCGATGGTGGCCAGCTCGACGGACTGCGAGAGGCCGTCGAGGTAGGCGCGCGCCTGCATGATGCAGAAGACGCCCCAGCGCAGGTTGCCGAAGACCTCCCACCAGTGGACGGCCGCCGGGTCGATCTTCCGCCCGCCAGCGGCCTCGTAGGCGCGAAAGAGATCTTCCCGCTGGCCGACGCCGGCGACTGGGAGCTGGTCGTTGCCGAAACGCCAGGAGCGCACGCAGAGCCAGGCCAGATCCTCCATCGGGTCGCCCACGTGGCCCAGCTCCCAGTCCAGGACCGAGCGCACGCCTTCCGGGCCGATGATGAGGTTGCCCAGCCGGAAGTCGCCGTGTACGAGCGCGAGCTCGCCGGACGCCGGCAGTCGTGCCTTGAGCCAGCGGATCGCCAGCTCGAAGGCGGGGTGCGGCTCGGGGGTGATCGAGCGAAACGTTCCTTCGATGCGTTGAAGCTCGCTATCGGCTGGCGACTTGCCGGCAAGCGGCCCCATCAGGTCGCCGGCGAGGCCGTGCCGGTCGATCGGGACGCGGTGCACCGCCGCCAGGATCTCGCCCAGCTGCGCTGTCATCTTCTGGCGCGCGCCTTCGTACTCGTCGTCGCGGAGGATGCGGCGGGCTATCGTTTCGCCGTCGATGCGCTCCATCAGGAAGAACGGCGCGCCGAGCGAATCGTCGCCCATAAGGTGGACGCGCGGCACGGGGACGCCCTCGGCGTGAGCGGCTTCGAGGAGACGGTATTCGATCTCGCGAGTCATCAGACCGACGGTCTGGCGCTGGTCCGCGCGGGCGATTAGCGCCAGCGTCTCGTTCCGGCCGTCGGCGTGCTCGATCGTGGCGTCGAACGACCACGTCTGGCGGGAAGCGCCGCCGGTGAGGAGGCGAACGTCGTCGACGCGAACGGACTTGGCGTTGTGGGAGCGCTTGAGGAACGCCGTCAGCTTGGCGGCGACTTCGTCCGGAGTTGCGGTCTTGCGCGGCAAGGTCTACTGGATCTGGTCGAGGTATTCGGCGATGCCGAGGCCGGTGTGGCCCAGGCAGGTGTACTCGGTCATCGCCTCGCCGATGTGGGTGACGTGGCCCTGGCGGCGGTTGCGCAGCGGGATGAAGCCGACGACCTTGCCCTCGACCGCGATCTCCTCGCCGTCCTCCAGCGTGACGTCCGCTCGCATCCCTCTGAGACGATGGGAGTCGGCGTCGAACTGCGTCTCGATGCTGACGCCGGTGATGCGTGAGACGACGCCGTCGCGGATGATGACGCCCCACTCGGTGCGGTCGGTCTTCGTGCGGTTGATCTCGGAGACCATGATGTTGAGCGCGGGCCCGAAGGAGCAGTTGAGCCAGCGGTAGGAGAGGATGTTCTGCCAGTAGCGCGGGCCCCAGGAGTGATCCCTCAGGCCGTAGCCGTCGATCTCGGACGTCTCGCCGTCGATCGTCAGGCTGCCCGTGACGCGCATGTGCTGCTCATAGTGCGCGCGGCCGAAGCCTTCCTCTTCGTTCTCGTGCGGCGCGTCGCTGCCTCGTGAGCCGAAGACCGGCGCGACGCCTTCGTGCGCGAGGTCGATCAGCACCTTCTTGTGCGGGTTTTCGCGGAAGGCCTGGCCGGGGTCCGACATCTCCTCTGGCTTGGCCAGGAAGACGGCGGAGCCGTCGTACGTAGTGCGGTGGCGAACCAGAGGCTCGAGCGTCTCAAAGCGCATGCCGCCGGCGTCGAGGGCGTCGTTATTCGTGATTTCGGGGCGCTTGTAGTTGAAGAGGACGGTGCCGTCGGGCTCGAAGAGTGAGAGCGTGACCTCGGCGTAGCCTTCGTTGGCGCGGTTGCCGATGCGCAGGAAGCCGCCACGACGCAGGCGGTTGTCGAAGAAGTTGAAGTACATGCTCTCGTTGAAGTTCTCTTCGGGGCCGAGAGGATGGGTGTAGTCGTCTTCCGGCCTGACGTTGCCGAATACTTGTTGCGTGACCATTTGGCGCCCTCCTGCGAGATTCGGATCGTGCCTGTCAGCAGGCGGGCCGATTGTAGCACGGCGATTCGATACGAGAAGTTCGCCCGTCGTCAGCGCACCGATTAGCGGCGCAGCGTCGTTGGAATAGATGACGGAAGGTAGCTAGACCCTGGGAAGGGAGGAATGATGCTCTCATACGTGACGGAAGAGATGGTCGGATACAAGCTGAAGGAGCTTCAGGCCGAAGCCGGACGCCTGAAGATCCACGCGCCGCGAGCGAGCCGTGAAGAGCGGACGCCCCCGCCTCGGGTCGTGGTCTTCCGCAGTCGCTTAGCCAGCCTCGAGCAGCTGGCGATCGAACCGCTCGCCGGCTAGTGGTTGCCGGCGCCTAAGGGCGTACGAGCACCTTCTGATAGTCGTTGCGGCTGCGCGTCATGTCCGCGAACGTGGTTGGCAGGTCGTCCAGGGCGACGGTGCGGGAGATGAGCGGCGAGACGTCGACTTCACCTGAGCAGATGAGGTCGCGCGCCTCGGCGAACTCGTCGACGTAGCCGAAGGTGGCGACGATCGACTGCTCCTGGACGATCAGGTTGAGCAGCCCGATCGTGTACGGCAGATCGAACGAGCCGGCGATGACGATGCGGCCGGCCCTACGGGTCGCGGCCAGCGCGTCGTCCATCGTCGGCGGGATGCCCACGGCCTCGATCGAGAGGTCTGCGCCCATGCCTTTGGTCAACTCGCGGACCTTGAGCGAGGCGGGCTGCGCCGTGTCGATGACGTGGTCCGCGCCCAGCTGAAGGGCGAGTTCGCGCCGGGAGGCGGCGGGCTCGGAGACGATGATCGTGCCGGCTCCCTTGCGCCTGGCGGCGATCAAGGAAAGCAGTCCGATGGGGCCACCACCGGCGATGAAGACGGTTTCCCCCGGCTTCATCTGGCCCCGGTTTACGGCGCGCAGGGCGACGGCGAACGGCTCCGTGAGGGCGGCCCTCTCCAGCCATTCCTCGCCGGGGATCGCCAGACACTGGCTCGCCTGGACGAGGCAGCGTTCGGCGTAGGCGCCCGGAACCATGTAGCCGGTACCGATCTGTTGCGCGCAGACGTTGGCGGCGCCGTGAGTGCAGTGCCAGCACGTCCCGCAGGTGGCACCGGGGTGGACGACGACGATGTCGCCCTCGCGCAAGCCTTCCACGCCTTCGCCCAGCGCTGCAATGGCGCCGGTGAACTCGTGGCCCATGACCGGCTGGAAGACGCCGGCGGCGCGCATCGACGGCCCCTCGGCAGCGTACTCGTGCAGGTCGGAGCCGCAGATGCCGCAGAGGCTGACCGCCACGACGACCTGCCCCGGGCCCGGCTCGGGCTCGGGCGCGTCACGAAGCTCCATGACGCCCGGCTGCGCGAAGGCCGCCGTCTTCATCGCTGCGGTCCTGCGTCTCTCGGCATGATCGCGCACAAGCTTATCGCAGCGGAGGCGCTATGGGCGACTGCTCACATATACTGCGGGGTGCAAGCGAAGAGGAAAGAAGGAAGGCCCATGGCGAAGCAGATGAAACTTGGACTGGCGACCGGATACTGGAGCAGCGGGCCGCCCGCAGGCATGGAGCAGACGGTCGCGCTGGCTGAAGACATGGGGTTTGACTCGATGTGGACGGCCGAGGCCTACGGGTCCGACTGCCTGACACCGCTGGCCTGGTGGGGCGCCAGGACGAAGAAGATCAAGCTCGGTACTTCGATCGCGCAGATCTCCGCGCGGACGCCGGCAGCGCTGGCGATGGCGGCGATGACGCTCGACCATCTCTCGGAGGGCCGCTTCATCCTGGGCATCGGCGCGTCCGGCCCGCAGGTCGTGGAAGGCTGGTACGGCCAGCCGTACACGAAGCCGCTGGAGCGCACCCGCGAGTACGTCTCGATCATGCGCAAGATCTTCGCGCGCGAGGAGCGTGTGACGTTCGAGGGCAATCAGTACCAGCTACCGAATCAGGGCGGCGCGGGCCTGGGCAAAGCGTTGCGCAGCACGCTGCACCCGTTCCGCCCGGACATTCCGATCTACCTGGCGGCAGAGGGGCCGAAGAACGTCGCGCTGGCGGCGGAGATCGCCGACGGCTGGCTGCCGCTGTTCTTCTCGCCGAAGATGGACAAGTTCTATCGTGACGCCCTGGGCGTTGGCTTCGCCAAGAACGGTTCTCGCGAGGAGGGCTTCGAGGTGGCCTCGATGGTGCCGGTTATCGTGTCGGAAGACGTCGAGGCGGCGGCGAACTTCGTGCGGCCGATGCTCTCGCTGTACATGGGCGGCATGGGCGCGAAGGGCGCGAACTTCCACTACGACGTGTTCGTGCGGCTGGGATACGAGGGCGTCGCGGCGAACGTGCAGGAGCTCTACCTGCAGGGCAAGAAGAACGAAGCCACGGCCTCGATCCCGCTGGAACTCGTTGAGGACGTGGCGCTGATCGGTCCGCCCGGCAAGATCAAGGACGAGCTGCCGAAGTGGAAGGACACCTGCCTGACGACGATGCTGCTCAGCGGTCCGCCGCAGATGCTGGAGACCGTCGCCAACCTGGTGAACGGCTAGCGAAAGAGCCAGCCGCCGTCGGTGAACCCGGACTCGTCCGTGGGGCAGAGTAGTTGGCCGCCCTCGAGCCGGATCGTGTAGTGCAGGTGCGGCGCTTCGCTGTAGCCGGCGTCGCCGCTGTAGCCGATGACGTCTCCCCGGCGCACCGGCCATTCGGCGATCAGCGTCGCGGGCCGTGGCAGAGACACGTCGCCGAAGAGCGCGGCCCAGTCACTGTCGGCTGAGAAGCCCTCTAAGAAGCCGTTGGCGGAAACGATCTCGGCGCTCAGCGCCAGGGTGAGGTGGCCGTACTCGGTTTGGAAGCCCTCACCTTCTACGACGACGTAGACGGCGAGCCCGGCGGTCGGTCCAGGGAACGGATCGAGCGGTGCGCTGGCGCGGTCGGGGTCCCCCAGGTACGGCTCGCGGTTCACGCCGTAGCGGTCGAAGTCGTTCTGGGTCGAGACGGCGTAGAGGCGCGCGGTTCCGCCGGTCGTCGAGTGGATCGTCGTTCCTTCAGGGATATAGAAGTCGACGGCGGCGATACCCTCGTACTCGAAGTGCGTGCGGCAGTTCCAGCCCGAGCGGTTGGCGACCGCGGGGTCGTCCGAGGGCTGGTCGTTGAGCGCGTAATCGTGTGCGGTCGGCCCGGCGTCGCCGAAGGAGACCGTGCGAGACCCGATTTCGCCGATGACCTCGCCGAGTGTGGTCTGCGGGTCGATGGGAAAGTGGAGGAGCCAGAAGGTGGATGAGGGAGTCGGTGTGCTTGCCGGCGTAGCGGTCTGGGTGGCAGACGCAGTGGCCGCAGGCGATGGGCTGGCCGGGGGGCCGGGATCGCCGTCGTCGCCACAGGCGAAGAGTGTCAATGCGATGGCGGCGGCCAGGATGATCGGTAGGCGGATCACGCTATGAGAACGTCCTGAGCTGGCGAGAGTTGTCGCTAGTAGGAGAAGAGGACCCGGCCAACGACATCGCCTCGGGCGACGGTCCAGCCCTGGCGCGAATCGACGCTCTCGGCTCGGTTGTCGCCGAGCACGAAGTAGTGTCCGTCCTGAACGAGCACGTCGCCGCAGGTCTGGAGGCACTCTGTCGGTTCCTGCGCGTACGGTTCGTCCAGCTCCTCATCGTTGATGTATACGAGGCCCGCCTTGATCCGGACTGTGTCGCCCGGCAGGCCGATGACGCGCTTCACGAGCTGCTGATCGCGCACTGGAGAGTCGAAGACGATGACGTCGCCGCGTCCGGGCGAGCCCCAGCGCAGGTCGGAGGAGTCGTACAGCGGCAGCCAGTTGAGGAGCCCGAAGTCGACCTCCTCGTAAGCGACGCGCGCCACGATGAGACTGTCACCGGCCGATAGCTCCGGCTCCATGCTGCTGCCCTGCGCGTCGAACGAGCGAAAGGAAAGCGCAAGGAGCAGGCCGATGGCGGCAGCGGCGAGCGTCCCGGCGACTATCAGCGGCATCCACCGCGAAAGGCCAGCGCGGGTTGGCCGCGGCGACGGTGGGTGGGCGGCCTCGATGGGATGTGGCGCCCGGCGGCTCTTCCTCCAGTCGTGTTCGATCATACCGCGCCGTAAAACGACGCGGTCCTCGTCCTTCTTCATCTACCCGGCAAACAGTACGAGAAGCTGTGTCATTACGGGGTTGCGCGCTCGTTCACTGATATTCGACTCTGCGAGGCCCTTGCAAGCGCGAGGTCGCGCCGCTAGGTGCGTCAGACGCTGGCCCAGAACTCTTCGAGCGCGGACGCCGCTTCGGCCGGCTTCTCCAGCGGCCACCAGTGCCCGGAGTCTTCGAAGACGAGCATGCGCGCACCGGTGCGCTCCGCCATCTTGTGCGCGAATTCGATCGGCATATACGGGTCCTTTCCGCCCCAGATCATGAGGCCAGGGCGGGCTATGTTCTCGCTCTCCGGCTGCCAGTCCTTGAAGACTCCCGTGGCCGAGCGGTAGAGCTTGAGGATGCAGTCCTTCATCGTGTCGTCGACGTTGCTTGCCGTGAGGCTCGCGTGCTCGGCCGGCACGCCAGCGGCGGTCATGCCCGCTTCGAGCGCAGGGCCGCTCATCGCCTGCATCACCTGCTCGCCGACTCCTGGCGTCTGCCAGGAGCGCGCCATGTCGTGCCACACGATCCCTTCATCGATAGCGCCAGCGCCGACTGACCAGGTGCGGACGAGGTCTGGCCGCAGCGAGACGAGACGCGTGGTGAGCAACGCGCCCCAGTCGTGGCCGACGATGTCGACCGGTTCGCCCGCCTTCTCGACTTCGGCGATTAGCCAGTCGACGTACTCTTCCTTGGTGGCGTTGAAGCCGTCCGGAACGGGCGAGCTGAAGCCGGGCAGGTCGACCGCGGTGACGTCGTCGCGGGAGAGGTGGGGACGGAGGGCGTCCCAGACGTGGTGGGTGTCGGGCACCCCGTGGACGAATATGGCGGGCATGGGCTTCTCCTTCGGTCGAGCGTTCGCTGAGGCTGAGTCTAGGTCGCGCGCGTCCTCCGCGTCCAGCGCGCCTGAACGCGCTGCTATGCTGGCCCGTAGGTAGGGGCGTAGCTCAGCTGGCAGAGCAACGGTCTCCAAAACCGCCACCGGCAGTCCTGAACCGTCCTGATTTATCCTGATCTAGTCGATTCCGTATCTAATCCCGGTCGTTGAGTCCGGCCTCATCCTGAAATGCCCTGCCCTGTTCTGCTTCGTATGGT
>JADFQV010000083.1 GCA_022561635.1 Chloroflexota bacterium
GGAAGTACTTCAAGATCGAAGGTGGCAACGTCTACCCGCGGCCCTACCAGAAGCCGCACCCGCCGTTTTACTTCGGCGGCGCCTCGGAAGCGGCCCAGAAGGTGGGAGCCGAGGATTCGGACATCTACCTGCTCTGGGGTGAGACGCCCGACATGGTGCGGGATCGCATCGAAGCCATGAAGAGCCGCGCCGCCGGCATCGGCCGCACGCTGCGCTTCGGTCTCCGCATCCACGTCGTCGCCCGCGAGACCGACGCTGAGGCCCGTGACGCGGCGAACGCCCTGATCGCCGATATACCCGACAACTTCCAGGACATGCTCGACCGCCATCACGCCAAGGGCGACTCCGAGGGAGAGAAGCGCCAGCGGAAGCTGGTGGCCGCCGCGGAGGACGACTGGCTTTCGGATCACCTCTGGGCCGGCATCGGCAAGGCGCGCCTTGGCGTCGGCACCGCGCTCGTTGGCTCCGGCGAGAGCATAGCGCGCTGCCTGCAGGAGTACGTCGACCTCGGCATCGACACGTTCATCCACTCCGGCTATCCCCACAAGGAAGAGGCGGAGCGCTTCGGCAAGTACGTGATGCCACATTTCGAGGGCCGCACGACCACGTCGCCAGCAACCGCCGCCGTCTAGCGAATGCCGGACGACCTCTTCGCCGTCGCCATCTCTGGCAGCCCCCGCGCGCCGTCCAAGTCCAGAACCCTGGCCGAGCGCGCGCTGGCGGAACTCGAGTCGCTCGGTTGCCGGACGCAGCTCATCGACGTCGCCGTACTGCCGGCTGATGCGCTCGTCGTCCGCGCCGAGTCGTCCGCGCTCGCCGAAGCGATCGAGGCTGTCGGCCGCGCCGGCATCGTCGTCGCCGCCTCACCCACATACCGGGCGCTGTACACGGGCGTGCTCAAGTGCTTCTTCGATCTGATGCCGCAGGAGCACCTGGCGGGAAAGTTCTGCGTCGGCCTGCAGACCGGGATCGCGCCCCAGCACGCGCTCTCTGCTGAGTACGGATTCAGGCCGCTGTTTGCCAGCCTGGAAGGCGTGCCCCTGGCGGTCACCTACGCGACGGACAGCGACTTCACGGACGGAGAACCCTCCGCAGAGGTGATGGCGCGTGTCCGCGTCGCGATGCAGGGCGCCGTTAACGCGGCGCGGGCTGGCTGACTACTCCTCGGGCGTGATCGTGAGCTGGGTCCACATGCCCAGAGCGTAGTGCGAAGTCTCGCCATCGACGATGTTGCAAAGTAGCACATAGTTCCCCGGGTCCAGCTCGTAGCTGCGACTCGTCTTGTCGCCCGCCTCAATGTCGTCGATCTCACGTTGGACGTCGACGCCACCGGCGCCTTCATCGAAGGATCCATCGTCCTTCGTGGGAAGCTCTGCGCCGGGTATGTCCGAGCGGACGATCAGCAGCTCGTGCTTGACTGCGCCGTCGTTCTTGATGTCGAACTTGATCGGGCCCTCGGGGAGCGCGTCGAGGTCGGTGACGACCGAATACTCATCGAGAACGACGTCAAGGTCGCCGCCCTCGCCGCCGCCGCTGCTGCAGGCCGCGAGCAAGATCACGAGGAAGAGGGAAGCGGGAAGAACGAGAATCCTCACGAGGGCTCCTTTCGAACTGACGATGCGTGCCGGGCCGATTATAGCAGTCGCTTAGCCCAGGTTGCCTGTGCGCCGTGCGATTTCGTTGAGGCGCGCGATCCGCTTCTCCGTCGGCGGGTGCGAGGCGAAGAACGAGGCGAAGTCGATCTTGCCAAGCGGGTTGACGATGAACAGGTGCGAGACGGCCGGGTTGACCTCCATCGGCCGCACCTTGCTGGAGTCCTGCAGCTTCTGCAGCGCGCTCGCCAGCGCCATCGGATTGTGCGTGATCGCCGCGCCGGTCTCGTCCGCGCCGAACTCGCGCTGGCGGGAGATGGCGCTGCGGATTACCGCCGCGGCCATCGGCGCCAGGATAATCATCGCCAGCATCACGACAAGGCCGCCAATCCCGCGCCGGCCGCCGAAGATCATCGCG
>JADFQV010000021.1 GCA_022561635.1 Chloroflexota bacterium
CGTTGTTCCGGGGCCTGGGCAACTCGATCCATCTGGTGTTCGCCATCGTCCTCGCCACGACGCTCGTAATCACAGGGACTGCGCTCGCGCTCGGGGATTTCGATGGAGGCTTCTTCTTCATGGCTCTCATGGTGACACTCCTGATCGTTTCATTCGCTGCCGGCGTGGTGGCTCGAGTTGCCGCTGGCTCATTCGGCTTGATCGCGTTCGTAATTACGTCCTTTGCGGCTGGTGTCTTAGCCTGGCTCAACGGAGGGGGTCTATTCGTGGCCCTTTCCCTTCTCTTGACGATATTCATCGCCCGGAGAGCCTTGTCGGGAGACGCTCGGGACGGCTGGCTCCGGCGGTTGACCGTTGAGGTCGTCGGCGCCAGGGGAACAAGATTCAAGAACGCGGACCTTACTAACGCTGATCTTCGGGACGCCCACCTGGGAATAGTGGACTTTCGCGGAGCCTCGCTTGACGGCGCAAAGTTCGATGGCGCAACTTTCGGGTCCGGCGCGCTCTTCGATCCCTCAGCTCATCCAGAGCGTCATGGGAAGGGCCCCCACCCAGACGGCGGGACCGCAGCAGGGCGAGCGTCATCGCTGCGGCGATGACCGGAGAGACTCGAACTGGTGTGGTGTAGCCAAAGGCTGGCAGGGCACCAGCTTCGCCCGCTCAGGTCGACGCGCGATTGACGATCATATCGATCGCAGCGAGGTAGAGCAACTCGAGCGAGACCACCAGGACGAACGTACCGAACGAGAGCGAAGGCAGGAAGATCAGTACGGCTGCGCCGAGCACGATGCCTATTAACCTGAACCACGGCGCTTCGCGGCCGACCCAGCCCGAAAGAGATGACCCGGCAGGGGCGCCATCACCCTCTGCCGCAGGCACGCGCATGAAGCGGTCCCAGAGGTCGGACGCTCGCGAACGAGCCGAGACTGCCCATTGGGCGTCGCTAGAGGCAGCAGTAAGTGTCGCCAAGTACGCCGCCGTCAGAACGAGCAATGTGATGACAGCGCGAGTGGATGGATCCGGCCAGGCGATCAGAAGAATGGCGGCAATCCCCAATCCACCGATTCGCAGTTGCCTGGCGTTCTCGGTAACCCACCCGACCTGCCCAGGGTCCTCGGTCTCCGGCGCAGCGTCACCGAACCTCGATCGAACCGCGGCGATGACTCGACGGTCGAGTGACAACGAACCGACGACGGCCAGGCCGACACCGATCAAAAGAACGAAGAGCTGCTGGCGTTGGAAGCTTCGTAGGAAAACGTCGTAGGTCGCCTTCGCGGCGGCCTTGCCTGCTTCCGTGGAGGCGATCGCATCGGTGGAAAGTTCTCTCAGCGGCCACTCGATCGTCACGAGTCCGATCGCCGATACGACGGCGACCGCTACGCCGACGAAGATGACCGTCGAGCGCCTGTGCGGCGAGATCAGCACCGCGAGCGCCAAGATGGCAACGGCCACGACGGCGACCCACGGACTAACGTCATCGAGCACCCCGACGATGTCCAACACGGTTGCAACGTCCGCGTTTTCCGCTATCACGATCTGTCCCGCGTCATCAGGAAAATCGATCTGTGAGAGGAGCCCATCCCCATCGCCGCCGCCCATCTCCTTGATCACTTCTTCCAGAACGACGCCGAGGTCCAGCACGAGATCGTCGCCCGAGATCGACAACACCTCCTGGTCGTCGAAGACGAGCGCGCTAATTAGGCGGTGCGTCCCTCGCAGCGCCGTTTCACGCACTTCCTCCAGCGGCTGCGCCTCTACCAGGCGCAACGACACCCGAAAGACCGCTTCCCGCGCGAGGCCGGTCAGGGGGCCTTCGAGTAGCGCCAGGTCTTCTCCGCGCTCTTCCTCCAGGTTGGCAAGGCCGCGGGCGATCCGGTCCTCTATCTCGGCCCGCTCCATGATCACGTCGGTGAGCTGCTCAGCGATCGCGACCTGGACTTCTTCTTGCTCGAACGCCTCATCGATCGTGGAAACGAAGGTGTCCTCGTCCAGGAAAACCCTCTCTTGCCACACGGCGACACCGCCCGGGGCCGTCATCAACGCCCCGACCACCACCAGGAGCCCCGCGATTAAACTACGCACGTCGCACCTTCATCATTCATTCGAGCGTTCGAACTGCAGGCAGGTTGGCATTGCGCCGCACCGGGCTGCGCGCGGACCGAAGAAAAGCGTGGTCAAGAACATCAGGATCTTGCAGCCTCCTGAGAAATCACCGTTGTCGAGTCCCCCCTTTGAGGTGGTGGGTCAGTTTGAGTAAGCTGGTAGAGAATGGCTAATCCGAAGATGGTCTTGGTGGCGTGGAACGATGCCAGATTCTTTCAAGGCACGCGGAAGCCGAGCGACGTGTTCCTTCTCCGAGAGTCACCACCGCGCCTCTTGATGATCTCCTTCTTGGCGTCTTCCGTTAAGGCGCTTGGGGTACATCTTCTATGACTGCTTCTCCGGCTTCTGCGGCTTCTGCGGCTTCTGCGGTTGTTTCGCCATATTTTCACCCTCCTCGGTGATATACGGGGCGCAAGCGCCCCTGTTGTCGTCGGCCTCATCATCAGGCGTCTTGTGCGGCGCCCCTTGCTTCTTCGTACGGATCAGGGCCAAGGAGTTTATGGATAAAGCCATAGACTTTATCCAGTATCCATTGGTTGTGTCCGGACGAGTAGGTAGATTATCGGCCCCAGGATAGGTATGAAGATTATCAGGAGAAGCCACAGGACCTTCTCCCACCCTCCTATGTCGTGCCTCATGAAGAGATCGCTTAAGGCGTAGACCCACAGCATGATGAGTGGCATGAAAACGAAGAACACGATGAACGTCGCCCAAATGACGTCCCAGAACGTGGAGAGGAATATTGCGTCTACCATTCAGGTGCTCCCTTCTAAAGCCGGACAAGACTCGATGAGCCTCTATGATCAGCGTGGCCTCTGACGGCAGGCCGACCGTCAGCCTTATTCAGACTCCAGCTGCGCGGCGATCTCCTCGCCGATCTCGAGGGCGATAACGTCGCGCGCTTCTTTCTCGAGTGCTGCTTCCACTTCACGCACCCAGATGTGATCGACGACGGCCACCAGTGCGGAAGTGCCGGGCTTGAGCTGCTCGCCCACCTGCTCAAGGCGGGCGTTGTCGAAGCCGCCGTCCTTGAGCTTGGCGACGAGGCCGCCAACAGCCGCGCCACCGAGCGCTACCCACCCGACCGGCCCTGTGATCACGCCGACAACGCCGCCGAGAAGGCCGCCGAGGACTGCGCCACGTGTGCCGGTCATGTCCTTCACGTCACGAACCTTCAGCTTCGAGTCGTTATCCCTCTCCAAGATGGCGGCGTTATCGATCTTGATGGCCCGCTCTCTCTCCAGCTCCTTAAGGACGTCGTAAGCCTTCGCCGCGGTGTCCACCTGGTCGTAAGCCGCCACTATCACCTGCTGTGGTACGTCGTTCGCCATTCTGGGCCTCCTCCTCTTCTGAAGTCGAATCGTTTCTTCCGATCAGTCGAAGCCTACGGGGATCACTCCTTCGCTGGACAGGCCAGGATTAGTGATCTTTGTACATAGTCTTAGGTAGCTGCCGGGGCTTCGAGAATCGTGATGGGGCACTGTTTGCTGTGTTTCAGGATGGTTTATCGGCCGGAGCCTATAGACTGGCGGCTATCGTAGGAAGGAACTCTCGAGATCGGAAGAATATCCTCGACATTGACTGCCGCAGCAGCAGTCGAGAGCCCTCGGCGGAGAGCCGTGGGTCATTCGGAAAGGAGCAAATATGGGCTTCGAAAGTCGCACCGCTGAGAAAGATCAATCGCGGGACGAACGGCGCTTGAGGATGTGGGGCCTTCTACCGCAAGTCGAAACGAGCGTGAGGCGCGAGGTTCTCGGATCGCTCTTCTTCACGGGACCGGCGCTCCGCCCTTACCTGATCCGGTTCACCGTGCTGCTCGCGCTCTCTGTGACGATCGCATCGTACGGTCTCCTCGGCGACTCTGCGGCGGTGGTGATCGGCGCGATGCTCGTCGCCCCGCTCATGACACCAGTCCTTGGCGTCGCGGCCGCGCTGGTGATGGGTTGGCCTCGGCGACTTACTCTCTCGGCACTCCAGGTGGCTGCCGCCACGGCTGGGAGCATCGCGCTCGCCTGGCTGCTCACGGTCTGGGTTCCGAGCGGTGTGTTCGCACTCATCCCCTCTGAGCAGCTTCTGGCCAGGACTGAGCCGTCTGTGCTCGACCTCGGGATAGCGCTTGCGGCCGGAGCCGCCGGCGCTTACGTTCTCGTTCACAAAGAAGAAGTGTCGGCGCTGCCGGGGGTCGCGGTAGCGGTGGCGCTAGTACCACCGCTGAGTGTCGTTGGCATCTCGCTGCAAGCCGGAGAATACGCTGACGCAGGCGGTGCCTTCGTCCTCTATCTGACGAACCTCGCCGGCATCGTCCTCGCCGCGATGGTCGTGTTCTTCCTGACCGGGTTCGTGCCTGTCCGGCATCTACGGCGCATGTTTGGCCGGATCCAGCTAGGGTTCATCATCGCCGCGTGCGCGGTTCTCGTCATCTCGGTGCCGCTTATTTACAATTCTCGGCTTCTTCTCTCCACTGCCCTTGACGAGGGAATCGTGCGCCAGGAAATCGACGACTGGCTTGGAGACGAGACAACTCTTGAGCTGGTGGCACTCGATGTGTCGGGGGACAGAGTCGACCTGGACTTGCTTGGCCCCGAGCCGCCACCGCCGGCGACTGCGTTGAGAATCGAGCTCGCCGATGCATTGGGCGAAGATGTCACGGTGAAAGTCGGATGGATCGAAAATGTGGAGCAATTGGCGGCGCCCGAGCCGTAAAGACTAGCCTGCCGCTGAAGGTGCCTGCTCTCAAGATCTTACCGCGAGCGCCCTCGCCGGTTCGGGGCCGCCATTTTCACCGCAGTGCCGAATAGATCGCGGCGCTCCCTCGTGTCGTCCTCGGCGGCTGCTTCGTCCGTGACAGGTCCAGGATCTTCTTCTCCTGGCTCTCGAAATCGGTTATGACTCCGGAATCCCAGGGATACATCGGGCCGTCATTGATTCCCGTTCCTTGGGGCGCCAGGTCGCTTGACTCGCGTCGCGCCCTCTCTCACGAGAACTCAGTACGAAAATACATAGCATCAGCCATGCTTAAGCTCTTCTCCCCCTGCACAATAGGCTGAAGTCTTGAACGCGCCGGAAAGACGGGGGTACAGAGAATGACAGATAAACACTCTGGCTGGATCACGTTCGCCGCCATACTGGTCTTAATCGCCGGCATGTTCAACCTGCTCAGCGGGGTTGCTGCTATCACGGAGAGCGAATCCGTCAAGGTTCTGAACGAAGTGCTCTACGGCATCGACATTGAGACCTGGGGTTGGTTCTGGGCAGGAATAGGCGTTGCCCAGCTAATCACGGCGGTCCTTCTCTTTGCGCGCAGCCCTTTCGGTGCCTCTCTCGCGGTCGCGGGCGCGATGGTCAGCGCAACTTTTACAATCTTCCTTATCTTCGTCGCGCCGCTGTGGGCCATCACCGTCTTAGCTCTGGACGTGGCTGTCATCTGGGCCGTCGTGGCGAACTATGACGACTTCGCGCCAATGCCTTCGCAGTTTGATCCCGAAGTGAAGCAATGACCAGCGGCAACGAGGAGAAGGTGAGATCTGAGGACGCCGACTAATCCAGAGAAGCCACCTGACAGGGGAGAAAAGAATCGATGAGTGAACTACTACCAGAGCCGTACGGCATCGAACCGCTGACGACACAGCGGGTCGTCGTCAAGGATTCGCAGGCCAAGCTCAAGGATTACCCTCATTTGTACACCGCAGGATCGGAGCCCCTGGCTGTGGAGGAGATTCGCATAACGGCCCTGGGGACTGGCTACCCCGCCCGTCGGGGCCAGGGCTGCGCCGGATTTATGGCCGAGCTGGGCAACGGGGACGTATTCATCTTCGACACGGGCGCCGGCACTAACCTGTCGTTCAACCACATGAAAGTGCCGTACCACAAAGCGACGAAGTTCTTCATGACCCACTATCACATCGACCACATCGCTGACTTGATCGTCTACTACGACTTCGGGCAGTCAAACGGCCGGCTGGAGCCGATGAACGTCTACGGCCCGGCCGGCGAGAAGCCAGAGCTGGGCATTGAGGCGCTGGTTGAGAACATCTACCGACTGGCGGCGTGGCACGACCGCACCAAGTTCGGGAACCTGGACAAGCGTGGATTCGAGATGAAGGCGCATCAGTTCGAGCCCGATCAAGCCAGGGAGGTCTATAACGAAAACGGTGTCAAGATCACGGCGTTCCCGGTGCCGCACGGGATCTACGGCGCCGTCGGTTACCGGCTCGATTACGGCGGCCTGAGCATGGTCTTCGCTGGTGACTGCGAACCCAGCACGATCACCGTCGAGAACTCGCAGAACGTTGACGTCCTGATCCATGAGGTGTTCAACCCGCCGCAGATGTACGTGGATAAGCTTGGCTGGACCGAGATCCAGGCGAAGATCGTGGCCTGGACCAAGCACACGGCGCCTGAGGCTGCGGCGAAGGTGTTCAGCCGAACCAATCCGGGCGTTGCCATGGGCTTTCACTCGATGATCGCGCCCGGCACACCACAGCCGATCCTTGACGGCATCCGCTCTGGCTACGACGGGCCGGTGGTTATCGCCCAGGACTTCACGGTCATCAACGTGACGCGGGAGCAGATCGTCACTCGCATGGTCGAGTTCGAGCCGGCCCCGTTTCTGGCGTCCGACCCAGAGTACATGGCAAGCAAGGGCGGAGCCGAGCCCGACCCGAGCGTCATGCATGGCCTGCCCGAGTGGCTGGAGAAGACGACGATCGGCATCCCGATGATTGACGACTTCAAGAAAGAGCTGGCAGAGCGCGGGATGCGCTAGAGATCGGCGACTTGGAACCGAAGACGTCGCCCGCCAGATCGGGACGGGTACAGAGCTCGCATAGCGCGCTCGAATGGGGGAAGGCAGGGATATGACCTCACAGGCTGAGCAGCAGCCCGAGCGGACCGGTCTGAAGTCGCTGGCCTACCGCTACGTGCCCATTTTGGGGTGGCTGCCCGAGTATCAGCGCGCCAACCTGATGCCCGACGCACTCGCGGCTCTGACAGTCTGGGCGCTGTTGGTGCCGGAGGCGATGGCCTACGCCACGATAGCCGGAGTGCCTCCGGAGGCCGGCCTGTACGCTGCCATACTTCCTCTCTTCCTCTACGCGATATTCGGTACGTCGCGGCAGCTGTCTGTCGGGCCCAGCTCGACGGTCGCAATCCTCTCCGCCGCCACCATCGCTCCTCTTGTTGACGACACTGAGGACTTCATCGCTCTCACGGCAGCTCTGGCCATCCTCGTCGGGGTAATCCTGGTCGTGGCTGGCATCGCCCGCATGGGATGGGTGTCGACCTTCATGGCCAAGACCGTTCTCGAAGGATTCGTCATCGGGCTCGCCATGGTCGTGCTGATCGGCCAGGCGGACAAGCTGTTCGGGGTCACTGCCGAAGGCGATAACTTCTGGGAAGAAGCCTGGGATTTGATCAACAGCCTCGGCGACGCACATCTTGAGACGACGGTTATCGGAGTGGGCTCGCTCGTCCTTCTGTTCGGGCTCGGGCGGTTCGTACCGAAAGCTCCAGGAGCACTGATCACCGTGTTCCTTGGCATCGCCGTCTCCGCTGCCCTCAATCTCGAAGACGAGGGTGTCCACATAGTGGGCGAAATCCCCTCCGGGCTCCCTCCGTTCGGCCGCCCCGATGGCATCAGCCTCTCAGACATCCAGAGTCTTCTGCCTGGTGCGCTGGGCATCGTTCTGGTTGCTTACGCCGAATCGCTCGCGGTCGCAAGCTCCTACGCGAGCAAGCACAAGTATAAGGTCGACTCCAACCAGGAACTCATTGCGCTGGGATGGTCCAACATCGGCGCCGGAATGAGCCAGGGCTTCGTCGTCAACGGCAGCCTGTCGAGGACCGCGGCCGCGGACTCGGCCGGCCAGAAGACCCAGATGTCGGCGCTCATCAACGGTGCGTTCGTCATCATCACAGTGTTAGCACTCACCGCGTTATTCAACGATCTTCCTGAGGCGGTCCTCGGCGCGATCGTGATTCACGCCGTGTGGCATCTCATCGACTTCGAGAAGCTGTATAAGATGTATAAAGTCAGCCAGCCAGACTTCGCAGTGGCCATGATCTGCATGCTGGGAGTTCTGACCGTCGACATCCTCGCGGGGCTCCTCATCGCCGTCGCTGTGTCGCTTCTTGTCCTGGTCTTCAAGGCCAGCCGCCCGAGCCTGCCAGTCCTGGGGAGAGACCCGGAAAAGAACGTATACCGCAGCATCGAACGCCATCCGGAGAGCGAGACCTATCCTGGTCTCATCATATTCCGCCTCGACGCCGAGCTCTTCTTCGCCAACGCCACCTATTTCCGTGACCGCCTCGGCGAGCAACGAGTAATCGCCGATCCACCGGCCAGGGCGATCCTTGTCGATGCCGAAGCCATCACCGATATGGACCTCACCGCGGCGGCGATGCTGAAGGAGCTGACGTCTGAACTGGCCGCCGAGGGAATCGAGCTGCTGTTCGCTGTCGTCCATCAAACAGTGCGCGAGATGATGGAGCGGTCCGGAGTCGAGGACGCGATCGGTGCCGATCACATCTACCCGACGGTTCAAGACGGCGTTGACTACTTCCTGGCACAGCGCCCCGAGGCCGGTCAAGAAAACGGCGACGACGAGTGATTCTTCGGCAGTGCGTTCCGATCCCGGGCTGGCTGCCGAAGTATTCAGCGCAGGCGGTTCTGTCCAGACGCTATCACCGACGTGGTGGTCTGGGCCGTCCTCATACCGCAGGCGATAGCCTACACCTCGCCGGTAGGTCTTGGTAGGAGGCCGCTATGACAGATCTGGACTTTACGACCGCAATGTCCGGTTACTTGCTCGTCCCTGACATCGATGGTGCCATCGACACCTCGGGCATCACGTGGACTGATGTCGTCGCCGCGATCGTTGTCATGATCGTCACGGTTGCCCTTGCCGTGGCTCTCAGCCATGTGACACGCCAGCGATTGAGTCGGCCCGAGAATGACACACTCCAGGTCGCCCGATTCGCCGCAACCGCAGTGAGATGGGTGGTGATGTTCCTCGGCGGAGCGATCGCTATTAGTTTCCTGGGTGCCGATGTGGCCTGGTTCACGATCACTATTGTCCTGGTAATTGTAGTTGTGTTTCTGGTCGGTAGACCACTGTTGGAGAAGTACGCGGCGGGTGTCGCACTGGCAACGGCGACCGGATTCGGCATCGGCGACGAAATCAGCGTAAGAGGCATCGAAGGAGAGGTGATAGAGATCTCAGGCCGCAGTACCGTCTTTCGGCTTCGCAACGGCACGAGAGCGCACATCCCTAACACTAAGATGATCGATGAGGACATCATCGTCTTCACGACGGAGCAAAAGCGGCGATCCGAGATCGACCTCGAGGTTGGCGGCCATCACACAGTCGAGAGCGTCGAGAAGGTGATCCAGGATGCGCTCGCCGCCGTTGAGGTGGTCGCCAGCGATCCAGCGCCGCGCGTCCGCGCCAGGGGCTTCGGAGTCGCGTCCGTCAGACTCTCGGTGCGCGTCTGGCACGAGTCAGACCTCGGTTCGGCCACCGAGGCCGTTGACCAGGCGGTGCGCGCGATCGCCCATGCGCTTGACGCGGCCGGGATGGCTCTCGCCAACCGTGAGCTCGAGGTGTTGTTGCGCGACCGCGATGCCGCATCGTCGTTCGAGGCACGACCACCGGGCACAAGGCTCGACGATCGCCGAGGGGAACGAAACTAGTGGACCCACACATCGGCGACTTCCAGGTGGCCGAGCGGATTGTTGAGGTAATCGAGCTCACCGCGATTGCGATCATCGTCGCCGCGGTGGCCTTTGCGCTCGTCGGTACCGTCATCAAGAGGATTCGATCTGACGAGCACAAGATCCTTACGATTTTCAGGCGCCTGCTGACCCCCGGCCTGCTGATTGGCCTCGACCTGCTGGTCGCAGCCGACGTCATCGCTTCCGTGACTCTGGAGCGGACTCTTGAGAGTATCGCCGGCCTGGGGCTGCTGGTGCTGATCCGGACCTTCCTGAGCTGGACGCTTGAGTTGGAGACCGAGGGTCGCTGGCCGTGGGAACCACAGAGCAAAGACCGCAGCGGGTGAGAGGGAGCCGCTACTGTGAGCTTGTATCTCGCCAGTTTGCTGCTTTCGGTGCCCGTGGGTTCGGTGGCGAGGGCAGGAACAGTGAGGAGACATGGACATGCAAGCAAAGAGCGGTCGCGGAGGACACTCTTGCATGAGGCACGGAGTGCCAGCGTCGCCGTCGCGTGGGCTGGCGATCGATCGTGGGCTGGCGATCGATAAGGAGGAATCCCGATGGGCAGTGTGATCGGAGAGATCCTTCCCCTGGCGGTGGGTGTAGCAATTAGCGTCACCGCCATCATTGCCGTGATCCTCATCCTCTTCACACCGAATGCCAGGACGAACAGTGTTGCTTTCCTCTTTGGCTGGGTGTTGGGACTGACCGTGGTCGGCGGAATTGTGTTGATCGCTGGCGATTTCGCCTCGGACGACTCAGGCGAGTCCACCGCCTCCGGAGTTGTGAAACTGGGTCTCGGGCTGCTTCTCCTGCTACTCGCCCTCCGCAACTGGCGGTCCCGCCCCAAGAAGGGTGAGGGTGCGGAAGTGCCGGCCTGGATGGCCACGATCGACGACTTCGGTGCCGGGAAGTCGGCCGGGACCGCTGCGATCCTCTCGGGGGTAAACCCCAAGAATCTCGCCCTCACCGTCGCTGCCGCCGCCACCATCAGTGCCGCCGGGCTCACCACCGGTGAGGAGATCGGCGCCTTCGCCGTCTACGTTGCCATCGCCAGCTTCACCGTGGCGGCTCCGGTGCTCGTCTATCTCATCATGGGGGAGCGGGTGCAAGGCGGCCTGAACAGCCTGAAGGAGTGGCTCATCGCCAACAACAACACCGTCATGTTCGTCCTGCTCCTCGTCTTCGGCGCAAAGCTTCTCGGCGACGGGATCAGCATCCTCAACGATTGACGCAATGCAGGGAGAAGACGCTGGCTGGGCGGAGGGGTCGCAACGGTGCCACAGCACTATGTTTCGGAGGCAATTCCCTCAAACAGAGGGGACTCTTGACTGGCCAATAGGGTCTCTACTGGGAAATCGTTCAAATCTAGGCCAAGAGCCAAAGGACAAATGAAACGGAGGACAAAATGCGCGCACTGCTAGTCTTTTTTCTGCTGCTCGTAATACTGACTCCCGGGCTCCTGATGGGCTTTCTGGTGAGCCCATGGTTTTTCCTGATCCTGTTCTCGCTGCTGCTACTGTTCCCGATTTTCCTGGCGCCAATGCCGGAGGACCTGGACAGCCTGGGATCAAGCAGCGGTCAGGAGTCAACCGGGCCTCTAGTTTGGATAATGATCATCGGGGCGATCATTATCGCCCTTCCTGTCGTGATAATGGGACTCGTGCTCATCCCTGAATTCTTTCTCCTCATTCTGCTCGTAATGGCGCCGCTGATCTACCTGATGATCAAAGCCTAAGGCAGCTCCAGCGGCTTTCGGGCGGAATCTACTGACGAATTGTTACGAATGTACTTAGGTCTTGCGACGCGTCGGCCGGAGCGGCACTGCGAAAGAAGTGCTCCACGCTGTCCTGTTGAACAAGATTTGCGCACCCTAACTGTCATCCTGTTGCAAATCGTTGCAGTTAGCGCCGATGAGACGAGAGCCTTTGGCTGCTTGTGCGACGCGGACGGAGCCTGTAACTGACACCTCGTCGGCGCCATTGACGGGCGCTACCCCCCCTTGGCCGGTCACTGTTGGCCGTGTCATGCCAGCACTGCCTCAAGCAGTGGGTCAGGGAGAACTAGTGCTGGGATCCTGTTTTGTAGTTGAGGTTCTTTGACACCTGTCCCGGGAGCCAACTCATGCCCTGGAGGCAGCGGGACTCGCGCTAAGGGCGGATTGCTTTGACTGCGTCGCCCATCGTCAGATCGGCCAGGGGCGGGTCCGGGAACCGGGCATCCAGGTTGACGGTGGTGCCGCCTTCCATCTTTGCGCACCTCAAGCTGACCCTCGCCGAAGCTGTGCCAACGGATTGAACTGATGGGCGGAGGCTTACGCCATCTGCGCCACCGTGGCCGACTAGCTCAGCCGGCCAGTCGCCGTAGGCGGGAGCGGAGCCATATCGCAGCCGTTTTAGTTGACCATAATTTCACGGTGAGAATGCGGCGAGTGCCGTTTGCGACACTGTGCGCAGAAGAAAACGGCGGTATATCCGCGAGCAGGAGGGCGCCAATGTCAGGCAAAGTGATAGTAGTGGTAGCGGACCTGGACAACGCTGCGCATGGCGAGATCAACGTCATGGAGAGCCAGGAGGAGGCCGCTCAGCTCGTCGAGACGCTGATCGAGTCCGGTTACGATCAGGCGCGAGTGCGAGCGTTCGCGGCCGAGGAGTTCAACATTCGAGTCTACCACCGGCCAGTCGTCGCCCTGACAACGGCCGCTGACGCGGACGCGGGCGAGGAGCCAGAAGCAGCCAACGCCGGCGGAGAGGTTGACCAGGAGGAGGACGTCCCGGCGGCAAGCGCAAAACCGGCGGCCTCGTTGCTGACGATGGAGGCCGCGTCCGAGCCCTTCATGCGGAACGGCCTGCGCTTCTCCGCCCAGTTTGGCCCCGCCTAGAAGACGAAGCGGCGCGGTCGCCCCCACCCGCCCATCCCACGCGGCAGCCGGAGCAAGCAGTGCCCTCTCTTGCTCCGGCTGTCTGTCCGGACGCTGCGATCTCCGCTAAGATTGGGCACCGTGACACTCACCGACAGGGCGCTCGCCACGAACGCCGGTAACTTTGCGCTGGGCAACGAGGTTTTCGAGCTTCTGGGCGCGACGTTCCTACGCGACAAGAAGTCGCCCGACATCTACGACGCGAACCACGTGGCCGACGCCCGGCCGACGACGCCGGCGCAGATCGAAGAGTTCCTGGCCGCCGTCGACCGGGAGTACAAGGCAGCGAAGCACAGGCGCTTTGAGGTGGACTACCGCACGCCGCCGGAGTTCGTGGCACGGCTGGTGCTGGAAGGCTACGAGCGCGAGGACGGCCTGCTTTCGTTGCTCGAGGGCGAGCTGCTAGGCCCAGCGCCGAAGGAGTTCGCCATTCGGCCGCTGGAGACAGAGGCGGACTGGGAAGCGTACTGGGAGCTGATGCTCCAGGACTGGCGCGAGCATATCGCCCGGCAGAAGCGCAAAGTGAGCGACGAGATCGCGCGGCAGATGTTCGAGACGAAGCGCCTGAAGCAGCCGCCGGTGCAGTACTTCATGGCTTACGTGAGAGATAAGCCCGTCGCCTACTTCAACTCGTGGGCCGGGATCGACGGTGTGGGCCAGGTCGAGGACCTGTTCACGCTGCAGAAGTTCCGCAAGCGCGGCATCGCGCGCGCCCTGATCCACCATTGTGTCGCCGACGCCCGCGCGAAGGGCGCCGGGCCCGTGATCATCGCCGCAGACCCTAAGGACACGCCGAAGCGTATCTACGCGGGGATGGGATTTCGGCCCATGGCTGTGCAATCACACTACACGAAGCATCTTGACGGCTAGGCACTCGCTACCGACGGGCTTTCCTTGTTCCCCATCATTCGCTCCCTTATAGTGTTTACGACCCGCCAGGCGCCGATATGAGAGAAACCAAGCGTGTTCAAAAGACACCCAGCGCCGGTTCGTTGCCCCCGCTTCCCGACGACATCTCGATCAAGGAGTACGTCAAGGACCGCTATGACGGGGCCGACGACGGAGACATCTTCTCGAAGGTCCAGGAGTTCACGCTTGTCGAACGGGCACGCGAGCTGGACCTCTACCCGTACTTCCAACCGCTGGACAACAACGACGGGCCCATCGCCCAGATCTACGGCAAAACGGTCCTCATGTTCGGCTCCAACAACTATCTGGGACTGACGCGACATCCATATGTGATCGATAAGGCTCGCGAAGCGGTCCTTGAGTTCGGCACGTCGATGACCGGGTCGCGCTTCCTCAACGGCAGCACGAAAATGCACGAGGAACTAGAGGGCCGCATCGCCGCGTTCTTGAACGTAGAGGCGGCGGTCGTCTTCACGACCGGCTACCAGGCGAACCTGGGAATAATCTCAACCTTGGTAGACAAGAAGTCGGTCGCAGTCATCGACAAGGCGGTCCACGCGAGCGTCTACGACGGCTGCCAGATGGCCGACGGTGAGATGGTGCGTTTCCGCCACAACGACGCGGATCACCTGGACCAGATCCTCTCGCGGACCAAGAAGGCCCCGCTTGTGATCGTTGACGGCGTGTACAGCATGGGCGGCGATATCGCTCCCCTGCCGGAGCTGTCGGCGGTGTGCAAGAAGCATCGCGCGCGATTGCTCGTGGACGACGCGCACGGGTTGGGCGTGTTGGGAGAGGGCGGCCGCGGTACAGCCAGTCACTTCGGCCTCGAGGATGACGTCGACCTGATCA
The DNA here is from genome assembly GCA_022561635.1 of Chloroflexota bacterium. Classification (GTDB taxonomy): domain Bacteria; phylum Chloroflexota; class Dehalococcoidia; order SM23-28-2; family RBG-16-64-32; genus CF-162. The sequence goes on from JADFQV010000021.1 coordinate 14,496, forward strand.
TGGGGACGTTCTCCAAGGCACTGGGGTCGATCGGAGGGTTCGTGGCCGGGCCGCTTCCGGTGCTCGGCTGGATCAAGCACTTCTCCCGATCGATGCTGTTCAGCGCCAGCCTGCCGCCGGCTTCGACCGCCGCCGCGCTGGCGTCGCTGGACGTGATCGAGCGCGAACCGGAGATCATCGGCCACCTTCAAACGGTGGGCCAACGCTGGCGCGAGGGGCTGACGGAGCGTGGGTTCGACGTCGGTCAGGCGAAGACGCCGATCGTGCCGGTGAACGTCGGCGACGAGTACCGGACGATCATGTTCGGGAAGGCGCTGCTGGAGGCGGGAGTTTACACCAACACGGCCGTCTACCCGGCGGTGAACATGGGCGAGGCGATCCTTCGGACCAGCTGCATGGCGACGCACACGGAGGAGATGGTCGACGAGGCGCTCGAGAAATTCGAGACGGTCGGCCGCAAGCTCGGTGTCATCACTTAGCGCGCCTCCGAAGACGGTCCAGGTGGCGCCGGTCGAGTCGAAAAGAGATCTCGACGCCTTCATCCGATTGCCCTGGCGCATCTACAAGGACAACCCGTACTGGATAGCGCCGTTGCGCTACAGCGAAAGACACCGCTTCTCACCGAAGCAGAATCCGTTCTTCCAGCACGCCGACGTTCAGCTGTTCCTTGCCCGGCGCGACGGAGACGTAGTCGGGCGCGTTTCCGCGCACATCGACCACGAGCACAATCGCTACCACGACGAGCACACCGGCTTTTTCGGCTTCCTGGAGTGCGGCGACGACCCGGAGACGGTGCGGGCGCTCCTGACGACGGCCGAAGATTGGTTGCGCGCACGAGGCATGGAGCAGATCCGCGGCCCGTTCAACTTTTCGGTTAACGGTGAGATCGGTCTGCTGGTCGAGGGTTTCGACTCCTCCCCGCTGCCGCTGATGACGTACACGCACGAGTACTACTTGCGTCTCGTTGAGGATGCGGGTTATGTCAAGGCCAAGGACCTCTTCGCCTGGCGCTGGGCGAGCCGACCGGTGCCGGACGGCTCGCCGCGACGGATGGTAAACGAGCTGCGGGCGCGCCCGGGCGTGACGGTTCGCCGGGCCCGCATGAAGGACTTCGACCGCGAGGTGCGGATGATCCTTGAGCTCTATAACGACGCCTGGAGCGAGAATTGGGGCTTCGTGCCGGCAACGGACGCCGAAGCCGAGCAGATGGCGAAGGACCTGAAGCTCGTCGTCGACCCCAAGATCGTGCCGATCATCGAGATCGACGGCGTGCCAGCGGGCGTGGCGCTGGGGGTACCTGACTTCAACTGGGCGATGAAGCCGCTGAACGGCAATCTCTTTCCATTTGGCTGGCTCCGCTTCCTGTGGCGGCTCAAGGTGAGACGGCCTGCGGCGGGACGGCTGCTGCTGTTCGGGATCAAGAAGGAGTTCCGCTCACGAAAATACGCGGGCCTTCTATACCTTCTCTGTGACGAGATGTATCTGGGCGCGATCGACGCGAAGCTCGAGTGGGCCGAGTTTTCGTGGACGCTGGAGGACAACGGCCTGATCAACTCGCTGATCAACAAGGTCGGCGCAGACCGCTACAAGACGTATCGCATATACGAGAAGACGCTCTCCTGAAAGTACTGATCACGGGCGCCAGTGGCTTCCTGGGCTCGCATATCGCGGAGCAGTTTGCCGCAGCCGGTCACGAGACACGGCTACTCCTGCGCCGCACCAGCAGCCGGGAGTTTCTGACCTTCCCGCACGAAGAGGCGATAGGAGACGTGACGGATCCGGGTTCGCTTCGGCCTGCAGTCGAGGGCGTCGAGGCGGTCGTGCACCCGGCCGGGCTGATCAAGGCGCGGAGCGAGGCGGAGTTTCGAGCGGTCAACGAGCAGGGCACTTCGAACCTCCTCAAGGCGATCGAGGAGCGGGCGCCCGACCTGCGGCGCTTCGTCTACATCTCTAGCATGTCGGCCCACGGCCCGAGCCCTGGCGGCGAGCCCCGCCCGACCGAAGCCGAACCGAAGCCCGTGAGCGCTTACGGACGCTCGAAGTTGGGCGGCGAGACCGCGACACGCGCCTCGGCGCTGGCGGACCGCTCGGTCATCTTCCGCATGCCGGTGATCTACGGACCGCGGGACCCGGCGCTGCTGCCGTTCTTTAAGGCCGTGCGCTTGCGAATCGCGCCGCTGTTGTGGGGCGGCCGCAACCGGCTGTCGATCATCTATGCGAGCGACGCCGCGAGCGCGGTCGTGGCAGCGACGACGGCAGACACGGACGCCGGCGGCCGGACGTACTGCCCGGAGGACGGCATCGTGTACGCCTGGCGCGACCTGCTCTCGGCGATCGAGAGCGCGAGCGGCCGACAGGCTCTGATGGTGCCCATACCGCTGATTGGCTACCAGGCGGCAGGGCTCGGCAGCGAGCTGTTCGGCCGGATCACGGGACAGGCGCAGGTGTTTGATCGGGACAAGGTTCGCGAGATGCGCCGGCGCGCCTGGGTCTGCTCTTCCACGGAGCTGCGGGAGGACCTCGGCTGGCGGCCGGGCGTGCAGATCGAAGAGGGGGCGCGGCTAACGCATGAGTGGTATCGCGAGGCCGGTTGGCTGTAGGTCCCAGGGGCGGGCCAATTCGCGGCGGGTGAGGGTTAAAATCTGGTGAGATATTCTCCCGCTCCGCGTTAAAGAGAGCCACAGTTCCTACGCCTGCCTAGGAGGAGCAACCTGTGCGCGATACAAGTTCCGTTTACGCCTGTTTACGATACATTAGCGCACGTTCTCTGCCCTTGCGCCAATCTTGAGTAGCGGGCCGATATGGTATTCTAGAATCGTTGACAAGGGCCGAATTCCCGCCTGATAAGGGTGGGGAACGGGGGACCCAAACCAGTGGGGTGAATTCCCGCTTCGGCGGGATAGGCAATCTCCTTGAGCCGAACCCGACAGCTAACCCCGTAGGCACCAGGAGAGGCAACCGGAGCATATCGGATGGGCCCGGGGCAAGCCTCGGGTCTCTCTTTGTGCGACGACCTCTGCTAGAAGGGAGCTGTGACATGGTCACCATGCCAAGCCGCAGTGCCGACACTGAAGAGGCACGAGCCACGAAGGAGCGAGCCGCGCTTCTGTTTATCGAGCAGTTCAGGAATCGAAATGGCGACCGCCCCAACGAGGGCAACGGAGACGAATACGGTGTGCCGGATGGCGGCCCGCGGTACAAGGCGTACACGCTGGGCAACTTCCGGAACATCCGGCAGGTCAAGGAGCACCTGAGCGAGGAGCAGATCTTCGCGATCGACGTGGTCGCGCGGGTGCTGCCGTTCAAGACGAACAGCTACGTCGTGGACGAGCTGATCGACTGGGACGATGTACCCAACGATCCGATCTTCGTGCTCAACTTTCCGCAGAAGGAGATGCTTGAGCCGCGGCATTTCGATGAGATGGCGGCGCTCGTCCGGCGCGACGCGCCGAAGGCCGAGATCGACGCGCTGGCCAACCGCATCCGGCTGCAGCTGAATCCGCACCCGGCCGGTCAGATGGAGCACAACGTGCCGGAGATCAACGGCACGAAGCTGACGGGAATGCAGCACAAATACCGCGAGACGGTGCTCTTCTTCCCGAGCAACGGCCAGACGTGCCACGCCTACTGCACGTTCTGTTTCCGCTGGCCGCAGTTCGTTGGCATGGACGAGCTAAAGTTCGCCATGCGGGAGACCGAGCTGCTCGTCGAGTACCTGAAGGCACACCCGGAGGTCAGCGACGTGCTGTTCACTGGCGGCGACCCGATGGTGATGCGGACGAAGAACCTGGAGCGCTACATCCGGCCCCTGCTGGAGGCGAAGCTGCCGAACCTGCGGACGATCCGCATCGGCACGAAAGCGTTGGGCTACTGGCCGTATCGTTTCACGACGGACGAGGACGCGGACGACGTGCTGCAGCTGTTCCGCGACGTGTCCGACGCCGGAATTCACCTCGCGATCATGGCGCACTTCAACCACGGGCGCGAGTTGCGCACGAAGGCAGTCGAGGACGCTATCCGAAACATCAAGAAGACGGGGGCCGAGATCAGGACGCAGTCGCCCCTGATGCGCAACATCAACGATGATCCGAAGGTCTGGAGCGAGATGTGGCGCCGACAGGTTGACCTGGGCTGCATTCCCTACTACATGTTCATCGCCCGCGATACCGGGGCTCAGCAGTACTTCAGCGTGCCGCTGGTGCGAGCGTGGGAGATCTTCCGCGAGGCCTATAGTTCCGTCAGCGGCATCTGCCGCACGGTGCGCGGGCCGAGCATGTCGGCCGATCCGGGCAAGGTGCAGGTGCTGGGTGTGACGGACGTCGGAGGCCGCAAGCTGATGACGCTGCGGATGCTGCAGGGCCGCAACCCGGACTGGGCGCTGCGGCCGTTCTTCGCGGAGTACGACGCCGACGCGGTCTGGCTGAGTGACCTGCGGCCGGCGTTCGGCGAGACCGAGTTCTTCTGGGAGCGAGAGCTGCAGGAAGCGTACTCGGCAGACGCCCGCGAATCGACCAGCGTTAGCTAGCGCTGCGTTCCAAGCGAGACAAGCCGGGAGTCCGCAAGGGCTCCCGGTTCTTTCTGCGCAGAGGTCAGCGATCCTGAAAACGGGGTGAGAGTTCCGTTAAATCAGGAGGCGCCGTCGGCTATCGATACGAACAGAGGAGCTACGGTCAGGCCGGAGGCCGTGCGGGCGGCAGCGGTGCAGCCAGGAGCACTGAAGCGGGTCAGCAACAGATGTCAGCGTTTGTTCGATAGGACGTTCTGTGCCTATAATCCGCGCCGATAGCCGTAATTTTGGAGTTGGGCCGCTGGTGGAGGACGCCCCTGGAGGCAGCGGAAGGCCCGACTGGGAGGGTCGCCCGCATAATGCTGCTCCGTGGCGAGCAGATGGTTCGCCGACTGGGAGCCGCGTGGTGGTGGTCGGGTATGGTCGCCGCACCGTGGCTTGCCGACCGACGCCGCGCCGTATCTCACATCACCCTGCTGACGGTCGCCGCCGGCGCCGTTCTGGCGGGGATCGTGGGGGTGGGGCGTCACACTGACGGCTCAGCCGACCTGGCGTACCTCACGCCACCCGACCCCTGGAGCGACCAGAGCCTGCGCCTGAGGACAGGTGCTGTGTCGAGCGAGGCGCCGGAGCCATCGCCTGTCGCCGAGTCCACGCAGGTAGCGTACCTGACGCACGAAGTGCGGCCGGGCGAGTCGCTGGCCGTTATAGCTGAGCAGTACGGCATCGAGGCACAGTACCTGCTGTGGAACAACTCTGAGCTGACGACAAACCCGGACCTGCTGTACATCGGCGCAACGGTGCTTGTGCCTGCAATTAACGGAATCGTGTACGACGTGCGCCTCGGTGACACTATCACCGCCATCGCTGCGACGTACGCCATCGACGCCGACGTTGTCGTGGATTTCGCGCCGAACAACCTGGACTCGGCCGACGAAATCATCGAGGGCGCGGTGCTCGTCCTGCCCGGTGGAGTACCGCCGCCGCCGCCGCCGCCCCCGCCCGAGCCGGACCTTCCGGCGCCGGACCTTCCGGCGCCGGTTCCGGGTTCAGATCCGCTCGCCCCGCCAGCGCAGGGCCCGTTACCGGCCGGAATAGGCACCGCGTTCGCGCCTGCCGCGGCGGCGAGCGTCGGTTACGCTTGGCCGGTGGCCGGGACTGTCTGGGGCGGCTTCGGACCGCGATGGGGGAGCTTTCACAAAGGGATCGATATCGGCGCCAGCGTCGGGACGGCTGTGACCGCAGCGACGTCCGGGCAAGTCGTTCTCTCGACGTACAGCAACAACGGCTATGGGAGTTACATCATCGTCCAGTACTCGGACGGATCGCAGACGTTGTACGCGCACCTCCTGGAGCGCTATGTGGTGCTGGGGCAGTACGTGAGCCAGGGCGAGGTTATCGGCTCCGTGGGCTGCAGCGGCTGGTGCAACGGCAACCACCTGCATTTCGAGGTCATCATCGGGGGCTTCGTCGTGGACCCACTGTCGTACTTGCCGTAGCGCCGACGTACTAGGCGGGCGCCGCGGCGAGACCGGTCATCTGCTCGCTGATCTCCCACAGCCGTTTGGCGGCTTCTTCATCGTGCGACGCTGGGCTGGATGGTGTTTCCTTGCTATCCGCAAAGTACTTGCCGGTCACGCCCTCGACCTCGGGTGAGGAGGCGAGGTAGATGGAGGTCTTCGCGCCCTGAGCGTTGGACTTGGTGACCGGCGTCAAAAGGGTGTAGAACGACTTGAAGGCGAACGAAATGAAGCCACCGTTGTTCTGGCCGAATCCGGAGCGCACGACGCCGGGGTGGAGGCAGTTCGCGGTGACGCCGGAGCCTTTGAGCCGTCTCGCGAGCTCGTAGGTGAAGAGGACGTTCGCCAGCTTGGAGTCACCGTAGACACCCATCCCGCTGTAGCTTTGCTTGGAGTTGAGATCGTCGAAGTTCATCCCCTTGCGCCGCTCGTGCGCCCTGGAACTGACGCTGACGACGCGGGCTGGCGCGCTGGCCTTGAGCATGTCGAGCAGGAGGTTCGTGACGAGAAAGTAGCCGAGGTGGTTGACGCCGAAGGTGGTCTCGAAGCCGTCCTGCGTCTCGGAGCGGCTGGTGTTGACGCCACCGGCGTTGTTTACGAGGACATCCAGGCGGTCATGGTCTTTCTTGAAGTTTGCGGCGAAGTCTCGGATCGATGAGAGCGAGGCAAAGTCCGCCAACATGAGCTGGACGCTGTCGCTCTGCGAGCGGTCCTTGATGTCGGCCAGCGCGGCCTCGCCCTTCGCCTGGTTGCGAGCGGTGATGACGACGTGCGCTCCGAGCTTGCTCAATCCGACGGCAGTCTCGAGGCCGATTCCGTTGTTACCGCCCGTGACGACAACGGTCTTATCCTTCATTTGGTCGCCCATGTCATCTCCTGTCGCCCTTACCTGGTCCTCGGCTTCTCTAGGCCGTGAAGCCTTTTCGGTACATCGTCACGACGACGGCGCCACCGAGCCCGATGTTGTGCTGCAAAGCCACCTTCGCGTTGGGCACCTGGCGGGCATCGGCGTCGCCTCTGAGCTGCCAGGAGAGTTCCGAACACTGCGCCAGGCCCGTGGCGCCCAGGGGATGACCCTTGGAGATGAGCCCACCCGAGGGGTTGACGACCCAGTCACCACCGTAGGTCACGGCGCCTTCGTCGATCAGCTTGCCGCCTTTACCTTCGTCGGCCAGGCCAAGCGCCTCGTAGGTGATCATCTCGTTTGCCGAGAAGCAGTCGTGTAGCTCGATGACGTCGACGTCCTCCGGCCCGAGGCCCGTCTCTTCGTAGACGTCCTGGGCGGCCCTTCGCGTCATCTCGCTGCCGATGAGCATGATGGAGCTTTTCTGCTCGAAGGTTTCGGGCGTATCGGTGACCATCGACTGGCCGAGTATCTCCACCGCCTTGTCCTCCAACGAGTGCTTGTGCACGAACTCCTCGCTCGCCAGCACGGCTGCTCCGGCGCCGTCCGACGTCGGGCAGCACTGAAGCCTTGTGAGCGGTGCGTGGACCATCGGCGCGGCCAGAATCTCCTCCAGCGTGTACTCGTCCTGGAACTGCGAGTACGGGTTGTTTACGGAGTGGCGGTGGTTCTTGAGGCCGATCTTGGCGAACTGCTCCGGTGTGGAGCCGTAACGCTCCATGTGCTCACGAGCAGCGTTGCCGAAGATCTGTGGGGCGACCGGTGAGGTCTCGAAGCCCCTGAGCTTGACCATCGCGTCGACGTGCTTGTCCATGGGGTTTACGCGGTCCGTGTACTTCACGCCGAGCGAGCCCTTCTCCATCTTCTCGAAGCCCAGCGCCAACACGCATTCGGAGATTCCACCGGCGATCAGCTGCCGGCCGAGGAATAGCGCCGTCGACCCGGTCGAGCAGTTGTTGTTGACGTTGTAGACGGGGATGCCCGTGAGCCCCAGCTGATAAACAGCACGCTGACCGGAGGTCGACTCACCATAGACGTAGCCGACGACGGCTTGATCGATCTGGTCGTAGGGGATGCCAGCGTCTTCCAGGGCGTTCGTGCCTGCCTCTTTCGCCATGTCCGGATAGTCCCAGGCCCGCGAGCCGGGCTTCTCGAACTTCGTCATTCCCACACCTATTACGTAGACCTTGGACGACATCTGATCTCCCTTCAGTTGGCGGCGGCTAAGATCGCCTGCCGCGCGTTCCGATTGTGCGTCGGGGCCTGGCGACTGTCAATTCGGGTCCGGCGCCGCCCGCCGCTGACTGGTACCGGCGCTGGTGCGAGATCTATCTGCGATATACTTCACTTCCCTGGTCGAGGGCTTGCCGGCGGCGGCCCGCGTCTGGGGCGAAGACATCTGGTCGGGGTTGAGAGGAGACAAGAATGCCTACGCCGCAGACTGGCGAACGGCCTCGCGTGATCGTTGTCGGCGGCGGCTTCGGAGGCCAGGAGGTAGTGCGTCGCCTCAAGGACGCCCCAGTCGACGTCACGCTGGTCGACCGGCGCAACTACCATCTGTTCCAGCCACTGCTCTATCAGGTGGCCACCGCCGAACTTGCTCCGTCCAACATCGCTTTCCCTCTTCGTCGGGCGCTGCGAAAACAGAAGAACGCTCAGGTCGCCCTGGTCGAGGTCACTGGCGTTGATCTAGCCGACAAAACGGTCGGGACCCAGCGGGCGGCGGTCGGCTATGACTACCTCGTGCTGGCAACGGGGGCAACTCAGTCTTACTTCGGACACGACGAGTTCAAGCAGTTCGCGCCGGGCATGAAGACGCTGGACGATGCGATCGAGATCCGCCGGCGCCTGCTCATCGCCTTCGAGGAGGCCGAATGGGAAGCGGACGATGCGTCGCGCCGGGCCAAGCTGACGTTCGTCGTCGTCGGCGGCGGCCCGACCGGTGTCGAGCTTGCCGGTGCGATCATGGAGACGGCCTCCCGCTCGTTGCCAAAGGACTTCCGCTTCGTCGATACGAAGACGGCGCGCGTGATCCTGGTGCAGTCGGCAGACCGACTTCTCCGCACCTGGCCAGAGGCGATGGGAGAGCGAGTTCTCCGCGATCTCGAGAAGATCGGTGTCGAGGTCTGGCTCAATTCGCGCGTAACTTCGGTTGATGCCTCTGGTGTCGTCATCGGTGAGCGCCGGATGCCGGCCGAGAACGTATTCTGGGCCGCCGGCGTGCAGGGCCAGCCGGTCGCCGCCGAGCTGGGCGTCGAGCTGGATCGAGCGGGGCGCGTAGTCGTTGGCCCGGACATGTCGATCGCCGGTCACCCCGAGGTGTTCGTGATCGGCGACGCGGCCCACGCCGTAGACGCGAAGACGGGCGAGCCTGTGCCCGGCGTGGCGCAGGGCGCGATTCAGGCCGGCAGGTTCGTCGCGCAGATCATCCGCAGCGACCTCAAGGGCGTCGACCCGAAAGAGCGCCCCGCGTTCGGCTACAAGGACAAGGGCTCTATGGCTACGATCGGCAGGGGCAAGGCCGTCGTCTCCGTGGGCCGGTTCAACTATGGAGGGTTCATCGGCTGGCTGTCATGGTCTGTCCTGCATCTCAGCTTCCTCGTCGGCTTCCAGACGAAGCTCTTCGTCAGTCTCTCGTGGTTCCGGAACTTCTTCTTCGCCGACCGCCGCGTGCGCCTGATCACCGGCGACCCAACAACCAGGGTCAAGGAGCCACGTGGCGCCATGCTGGTGAACAAGGAGCCGTCCGACGAACGATGATCGCGAAGGGACGCTTCGTGAGCGACGATTTGATTCGATGAGAGGAGGAGACGTGTCGGTAACTGTGAACGTGGACAACTTTGTGAGGGCGGAGACGGCCAGAATGTTCGCCGGAGTGTTGGCGCAGACGGGCGGCGTGAACCGGTGGATGCATAATCGCGTACCGACGCCAATCGATGCCCAGACCGTGATCCGGATGAATCGCGATACGTTGTACAGCTCGGTGCTAGTCGATATCAGCGAGGGCGCCACTGTGACACTGCCCGATGCAGGCGGCCGTTACATGACGTTGATGGTCATCAACGAGGACCACTACATCAATCGCACGTTTCACAAGGCCGGTACCTACGACCTGACGGTCGAGGAGTTCGACACGCCGTTCGTGGGGTTGGTGATGCGCACGCTGGTCGATCCGGGTGACGCCGACGACGTTGCAACGGTGAACGGCATCCAGGACGCGGTGTCCGTAAATGCCGCATCTGCTCGACCGTACGAGCACCCGGACTACGACGAAGGGAGCCGCAAGGTGACGTTCGACGCGCTGGCCGCTCTTGCGAAGGGGGTAAGCGGTACTGCCCGGATGTTCGGAAGGAAAGAGGAGGTCGATCCCGTCCGTCACCTGCTCGGTACTGCCGTTGGGTGGGGTGGCCTGCCCGAGACTGAGGCCTACTACTACACTGAGGCCGAGCCGCGTCCGGTGGCGAGATTTACTTTGACGCTGACAGACGTACCCGTGGACGGGTTCTGGTCGGTGACGATCTACAACCGAGAGGGTTTCCTTGAGGCCAACCCGTACGACTCTTACTCGATCAACAACTTAACCGCGGTCGCCGACGAGGACGGATCGGTCACCCTCAACCTCGCTGCCGACGGTGAGGACCTCACCAACCACCTGTACATCATGGACGGCTGGACCTACACCCTCCGCCTCTACCGGCCTCGACGGGAAGTCCTCGACGGGACCTGGTCGCCCCCTACACCAGAGCCGGTCGCCTAGCAGAACCGGGATGCCACCGGGAGAAGACTGATGGAACCGCGATCTATGCTGGATCGGTACACAAGGCTGGCACCGGATTATGACCGCATGATGTCATTCTGGGCGCCCCTGGATCGCTGGCGGCGGCGGGCGGTAGCGGAGACGAACATCGGCCAGGGAGACACAATTCTGGACATTGGCTGCGGCACCGGGAAGAATTTTCCGTTCATCGAAGAACGAATCGGTCCGGGCGGCAGGCTGATCGGGCTCGACTACACGCCAGCGATGCTTGAACAAGCGGCCAGGAGGGTGGAAAAAGAGCGCTGGGAAAACGTGGAGCTGGTGGAGGGAAGGGCGGAAGAGGCAAACCGCATCGTAAAAGGGCCCGTTGATGGCGCAATGTCGTGGTGCTGTCTGTCCATCGTGCCGGAGTGGGAGCAGGCGATCGCCGCAACCGCAAGCCTCCTCCGCCCCGGAGGGCGCTTCACTGTGTATGACATGCGAACGACTAAGGCGTCGGGACTTCTTGGCTGGCCGCTAACTCGTGTCATCGAGTGGTGGGTGAACCACTACGGCGTCGGCGATGTAAAGGTGGACTACGCCGTCATCAGGCCCTGGAAGGCGACGATGGCCAAGCATCTCACCAACGTCACGTACGAAGAGATGGCTTTCGGCACGCTGTTCAAGTGTTCCGGCGAGCGGTCAGCGGCGGAGGAGAGTTGATGGCGCGCTGGCGCGTCTCCTCGCGGTGCTCTCCTCACTGAAGAGCGCCGTCAGCGGCTACTGGGCCTGCTGGTAGATCTTGCCCTCGGTCTTGATGGAGGGCGCGACGATGAGCTCGGCGTCGTGGAGCTCGGAGATGTTCTGGGCGCCGACCATGCCCATGCAGGTGTGGATGGCGCCGACGATGTTCTCGGAGCCGTCGGTGCGGGAGGTCGGACCAAAGAGGAGGTGGTCGAGTGTGGTGTCCGTGCCGGGCTTGATGCGGACGCCGCGGGGGAGGGCGGCGTGGCCGGTGGACATGCCCCAGGCGTAGCCTTTCCCGGGGGCCTCTTCGGCGCGGGCGAAGGCGGTGCCGAGCATCACGGCGTCGGCGCCGGCGACCAGCGCCTTGCAGACGTCGCCACCGTTGTGCATGCCGCCGTCGGTGATGATGGGGATGTAGCGGCCAGTTTCGCGGTAGTAGTCGTCGCGGGCGGCGGCGCACTCGATCGTGGCGGTGATCTGGGGGACGCCGATGCCGAGCACTTCGCGCGAAGTGCAGATGGCGCCGGGACCGACGCCGACGAGGACGCCGGCGATACCGCATTCGATCAGTTCGCGCGTGGCGTCGAAGCCAACGGTGTTGCCGACGACGACGGGGACCTGGATGTTGGCGACTAGCTCCTGGAAGATCAGGCCGCGCTCGCTGCGGGAGAAGTGGCGGGCGGTGGTAACGGTGGACTGGACGACGAAGATGTCGCAGCCGGCGTCGACGGCGATCGGAGCGAGCTTTTTAGTGTTGGCCGGCGTGCAAGAGACGGCGCAGGTGGCGCCGCCTTCTTTGATCTCGCGGACCCTGCGGCCGATCAGCTCTTCTTTGACCGGCGGCGCGGTGAGCTGCTGGATGACGGCCGCGGACTCATCCTGGTTGGCCGCCGCGACCTCCTGGATGGCTGCCTCCGCGTCGTCGTGGCGACACTGCAGGCCCTCGAGGTTCATCACTGCCAGGCCGCCGCGCTTGCCCATTTCGCGGGCGACGAGCGGGTTGACGGAGGCGTCGAGGGCGGCCGCCAGCACGGGGAAATCGAACGTGAACTGGCCTATGCTAAAGTGGACGTCCGTGAGCTCCGGATTGACGGTCACACTGCCCGGAGCGATGGCAACTTCGTCGAACCCGTAGGCGGGTCGTAGTTCCTTGAAGCCTCCCGAAAGACTCATGCTACCTCGCCTCGGCTATGAAGGCCCGCTGGAAGCGGACGTTCGAAGGGGTTTCAGACAGTGTATCAACGGCGATTCGGGCGGGTCAATTGATTTGAGTCACATTCTGCGAACTGTTTGGAGCATTCCCGTTCAGTGAAAAACGTGGGCACTCTATATCTCGTCGCGACACCGATCGGCAACCTCGAGGACATCACCCTGCGCGCTCTGCGGGTGCTGGGCGAGGTCTCCCTGATCGCTGCCGAGGACACCCGCACGGCCCGAAAGCTGCTCTCTCACCACGGCGTTTCGGCGCGCGTCGTCAGCTACAACGAGCACAACATGAAGCGGCGCACGCCGGAGCTTCTGCGCTCGCTGAGAGAGGGCGACGTGGCGCTCGTGTCGGAAGCCGGGATGCCGGCGATCAGCGATCCCGGCTACGAACTGGTAGCCGCGGTGATCGAGGCGGGGCACGAGGTGTCGCCGCTGCCGGGGGCGTCGGCGGTCACGGCGGCTGTCGCGGCGTCGGGGCTGGCGGCGCGCGAGTTCACCTTCGCCGGCTTTCTGCCGCGCCGCTCGAAGGCCCGGAGAGAGCTGTTCCAGCGGCTCGGGGAAGGGCCGGGGGCGATCGTGTTCTTCGAGTCGCCGCACCGGGTGCGGGCGGCGCTGGCCGACCTGGGGGCCGTGCTCGGCGAGCGGCGGATCGCCGTGTGCCGCGAGCTGACGAAGCTGTACGAGGAGATCTTCCGGGGTACGGCGGCGGAGGCGCTGGAGTACTTCGTTGCGCCTCGCGGCGAGTTCACAGTCGTCGTCGAGGGTGGGAGCGGAGAGCGGCGCGAAGTGCCGGAGGAGGAGCTGCGGGCGGCGCTGCGGAAGCTGCGGGCCGAAGGCATGTCGGCGCGCGACGCGGCAGCCCAGGTGGCGGAGGAGACGGGGATGGCGAAGCGACGGGTGTACGCACTGTCGATCGAAGAAGGGGATGGGCGTCCGACAAAGGGGTCTCGCGCTACCTGAGCTGAGCGGGGCATAACACGGCCCCATGCTACAATTTCACTCGCATTTACCATGGCGGAGCGCATATTTCTCGGGGTCGCCTGGCCTTACGCCAACGGCTCCCTTCACATCGGCCAGCTCGTCGGCGCGTACCTGCCGGCGGACATCTTCGCGCGCTATCACCGGACCGCCGGGAACGACGTGCTGATGGTCTCCGGAAGCGACGTCCACGGCACGCCGATCACGGTGCGGGCCGAGCAAGAGGGCCGCTCGCCGGAGGAGGTGGCGAGCCAGTACCACGAGGAGTTCCTCGGGTGCTGGGAGAAGATGGGCATCAGCTTCGACTGCTACACGAGCACCGGG
>JADFQV010000022.1 GCA_022561635.1 Chloroflexota bacterium
CGCCGATTCGGCGGGTCAAGGAGCTGACGCTGTGCACGTGTTGATAGTGCTTGCCTTGCCCGCGACAGGGTACGAATCCTACAATTCGCGTACCGGGCCTTCTTCGGGCGCCGGTTTGTTTTCCGCTATGAGCACCGAACAGATGAAAGAGATGGCCAAGGCGTACGACCCGAAAGAGGTCGAAGCGCCGCTGTATCAGATGTGGATGGACAAGGGCTACTTCAAGCCCCGCATCGATCCCGACAAGACGCCGTTCTGCATCATCATGCCGCCGCCGAACGTCACCGGCGAGCTGCACCTGGGCCACGCGCTGACGGCGACGATGGAGGACCTGCTGATCCGCTGGCACCGCATGAAGGGCGACTCGGCGCTCTGGGTGCCGGGCGTCGACCACGCCGGCATCGCCACGCAGAACGTCGTCGAGCGCGAGATCGCCAAGGAAGGCGTCAGCCGTCACGACCTGGGCCGCGAGAAGTTCGTCGAGCGCGTCTGGGAGTGGGTCGGCCGCGTGCGCAGCCGCATCGTCGTGCAGCACATGCGGCTGGGCGTCTCCTGCGACTGGGACCGCGAAGTCTTCACCATGGACGAAGGGCCGCAGCTGGCCGTCCGCACGACGTTCAAGCACCTCTTCGACGACGGCCTGATCTACCGCGGCGAGCGCATCACGAACTGGTGCCCGCGCTGCACGACGGCCATCTCCGACCTGGAAGTCGATCACCGCGAGACGCCGGGCGGCCTCTGGTACGTGAAGTACCCGCTCCTGGACGACGACGGCAACCCGACCGACGAGTTCGTCCACGTGGCCACGACGCGCCCGGAGACGATCGTCGGCGACACGGCGGTGGCGGTGAACCCGGAGGACGCCCGCTGGAAGGGGCTGATCGGCCGCACAGTGCTCCTCCCCATAGTCGAGCGCCCGATACCGATCATCGGCGACGAGGCCGTCGAGCCGGAGTTCGGCACGGGCGCGGTGAAAGTGACGCCGGGACATGACGCGATGGACTTCGAGATCGGCGGCCGCCACGACCTGCCCGTCATCGTCGCCATGGACGACGAGGCGAAGATGAACGAGAACGCCGGGCCTTACAACGGCATCGACCGCTTCGAGACACGCAAGCTGATTCTCGCCGACCTGGAGAAGATGGGGCTCCTCGAGAAGAAAGAGGATCACGTGTCGTCGGTCGGGCACTGCTCCCGCTGCGACACGATCGTCGAGCCGATGGTCAGCAAGCAGTGGTTCGTGAAGACGGCGCCCCTGGCGAAGCCGGCCATCGAAGCCGTCAAGGACGGCCGCATCGAGATTATCCCCAAGCGCTTCGAGGGCGTGTACATGCACTGGATGGAGAACATCCGCGACTGGTGCATCAGCCGGCAGCTGTGGTGGGGTCACCGCATCCCCGTCTGGTACTGCACCGCAGCGGGATGTGATGAGATGTTCTCCTCGATCGAAGACGCGGCGGAGTGTCCGAAGTGCGGCTCGCACGACCTGGAACAGGACCCGGACGTGCTCGACACGTGGTTCTCGTCCGCCCTTTGGCCGCACTCCACACTCGGCTGGCCGGAAGATACGGACGACCTGCGCTACTGGTATCCGACGTCCGTGCTGGAAACGGGCTACGACATCCTCTTCTTCTGGGTGGCGCGGATGATCATGACCGGCCTCTACAACACCGGCGAAGTACCGTTCCGCCACGTCTACCTGCACGGCCTGATCCGCGACGAGAAGGGCGACAAGATGACGAAGAGCCGCGGCAACGTCGTCGACCCGCTGGAGATCATCGACAAGTACGGCACCGACGCCGTGCGCTTCACGATGGCGACCGGCGGCGCCCCCGGCAACGACTTCCGCCTTTTCGACGAGAAGCTGGAAGGCGGCCGCAACTTCGCGAACAAGATCTGGAACGCCTCCCGCTACTTCCTGCAGAGCGCCGGCGAAGCCACTGTCCAGCTTCCGGACGCCGGGGCGCTGGCCTCGGCGGCGGCGCGCACCGACTGGCCGCTGGAAGACCGCTGGATCGTCTCACGGACGCTATCCGTCTCGAAGGAGGTCAACCGGCTGCTGGCCGACTTCCAGGTGAACGAGGCCGGGCGGCTGCTGTACGACTTCTTCTGGAGCGAGTACGCCGACTGGTACGTCGAGATGGCGAAGGTCCGCCTCAAATCCGGCGACAGATCACCGCTGCCGATCCTCGCCTACACCCTGCAGACGAGCCTGCGCCTTCTCCATCCGATTATGCCGTTCGTCACCGAGGCGATCTGGCAGCACCTGCGGGGCCACATCGACGGGCTCGAAGAGGCGCTGATCATCGCCCAGTTCCCAACCGGCGAGGGCGAGGCCGACGCCGAAGCCGAGGAGCAGACCGAGCTGGTGATGGACGTCGTTCGCGCCATCCGCAACATCCGCGCCGAACGCGGCGTCGACGCCGGCCGCTTCATCGAAGCCTACATCGCCTCGAACGGCACCGATCAGACGCTCGAACAGGCACGGCCCATCGTCGAGGCGCTGGCGCGCGTGCGGCCGCTGCACCTCGTGCCAGACACGACTTCAGCGCCGAAGGAAGGCGTCGCCTCGGCAGTCCTCTCGAAGGCGCTGGTGGTCGTTCCGTTGGCCGGCCTGATCGATGCCGATGCCGAGCGTGCGAAGCTGTCGAAACAGATGACCGAGGCCGAGGGCGAGATCAAGCGCCTCGAAGGCAAGCTGGCGAACGAGAAGTTCCGCTCCAGGGCGCCGGCGGATGTCGTCGCCAAGGAGCAGGAGAAGCTGGCCGCGGCCGAATCGCGCGCTGAGGGCCTGCGCGGGCGCCTGGCAGAGCTAGGATAGCCACCGAAGCGTGAAAATCCGCCGGCTCGAACCTGCCGATATCCGCGCCTGCGAACGAATTCTCCGTGCCCTTCCCGAGTGGTTTGGGATCGAGGAGTCGAACCGTGCATACATCGGCGACCTGGACACGCTCCCTTCGTACGTGGCGATTGCCGACGGCGATGTAGCCGGCTTTCTCTCGCTGAAACACCACTTTCCTGCGGCAAGCGAGATTCACGTGCTCGCAGTCGAGCGATCGCTGCACCGTCTCGGCATCGGGCGGGCACTGGTTGAGAGGGCAGAGGCCGGCCTGCGGGCAGCGGGCGTGGCGCTGCTGCAGGTCAAGACGCTGGGCCCGTCGAATCCGGATGAAGGGTACCGAAAGACGCGCGAATTCTACAAAGCTCTCGGCTTCGTGGCGCTCGAAGAGACAACTGTGCCGTGGGGGCCGGACAACCCGTCGCTGATCATGGTGAAAGTGCTGGGCAGTCGCCCCTAAACGGACGCCAATCTGCCACTCGACACTCACATATGCGAGTGCTAGCCTAGATTGTGGCGAATAGCACAAAGTACGTCTAGCAGTGGGAGGACGGCGCCTCTTTGACAAGCGAAGTTTTCAACGTCTATATCGCCGTCCTTATCGCTACGATCTTCGGCTTTGTACTCGTCGGATCAGCCCTTATCGGCAACCTGATCCTCTCGCCGCGCCAGAAGAGCCCGCACAAGGGCGTCACCTACGAATGCGGCATGCTCCCTATTGGGCGCTCGCGTGCCCAGGTGCACTTTCGCTACTACCTGTTCGCCATCCTCTTCCTGATCTTCGACATCGAGGCTGTGTTTCTTTTCCCGTGGGCGGTCTCTTTCGTCGAGCTTGGCGAGCAAGCGTTCTACGAAATGCTCGTGTTCATCGGCATTCTCGCCTTCGGGCTCCTCTACGCATGGAAGAAGGGCGTCCTCAATTGGCGGTAGGAGAAGAGCGATGACAGACAAGCCAGAGGTCGAAGTCTACGAGGTCCGCGACGACCCGCAGCTCAGCCGCTCCGACATCATCTCGGGGACGCTGCGTCACGATGTCAAGAGCCTTGAACCAACGCCGGCCGATCCGACGCAGGGCAACGCCATGT
The DNA here is from genome assembly GCA_022561635.1 of Chloroflexota bacterium. Taxonomy (GTDB): domain Bacteria; phylum Chloroflexota; class Dehalococcoidia; order SM23-28-2; family RBG-16-64-32; genus CF-162. The sequence goes on from JADFQV010000022.1 coordinate 3,925, forward strand.
ACCGCCAGATCCTGCCCGGCATCATGCAGATGCCCGCCGACTGGCTGATCGCCTGGGGACGCAAGTCGTCGCTCTGGCCGCTCACCTTCGGCCTCGCCTGCTGCGCCATCGAGATGATCTCGACCTTCATGGCGCGCCACGACCTGGACCGCTTCGGCATCGTGCCCTGGCCCTCGCCGCGACAGGCGGACGTGATGATCGTCTCCGGCACCGTGACCAAGAAGATGGCGCCCGCCGTCAAGCTGCTGTACGAACAGATGCCGAGCCCGAAGTGGGTGATCAGCATGGGAGCGTGCGCGACGAACGGCGGGCCTTATACCCGCTATGACCGCGTGCTGCAGGGCGTGGACAAGATTATCCCGGTGGACGTCTACGTGCCGGGCTGCCCTCCCCGCCCAGAAGCGCTGATGGACGCCTTCATGGCGCTGCAGAAGAAGATCATGGAAGAACGCGGCAAGATCGGCCGGAAGTCGTGACTCAAGAGGCCGTACAGGAGGCGCCGCCGCCCGAGCCCGGGCCGCTGGCCAGGCTTCTGCAGGAGCTGCTCCCGGGCGTCGGCTTCGCGATCAGGGAGACACCGCTCGACGAAACCGTCACCATCAGCCGCGACGACTTCTCACGCGTGATGGAGACTCTGAAGACTCACGAGCGCTTGCACTTCGATTTCCTTCGCTGCGTCTCCGGCGTCGACTACCTGACCGAGTTGGAGACCGTGTACCACCTCTATTCGTTCGAGCACGGGCACAAGCTGGCCGTCAAGGTGCGCTGCCCGTATGAGGACCCGCACGTGCCCACGGTGAGCCACCTCTGGACCGCCGCCAACTGGCTTGAGCGCGAGACGCAAGAGATGTACGGCATCGTCTTCGATGGACACCCGGACCTGCGCCCGCTGCTCACGGAAGAAGGCCTGGGGTACTACCCCCTCCGCAAGAGCCACCCGCTGGCCGACATCGAGGAGTGGCAAGAAGATTACCTGGCAGCGATCGACGAAGCGAAGCGGCAGGCCGCGTCGGCAGGCGGCGAAGCACCACCGCCGATGTCCAAGGTAGAGATCGCTCAGGCCAAGGCGAAGCTGATGAAGGAAGCGCGCGACAAGGCCCGCGCCGATGGCCTGTCACCGGAAGACGAGAAGGCCGCCGTGCGCGCCGCGATCGACAAGTTCAACGCCGACCTCGAGTCGGGACAGGCGGGCGGCGGGGCCGCCGCGCCGGCGCCGATGTCGAAGGTCGAGCTGGCGCAGGCCAAGGCCAAGGTCATCACCAAGGCCCGCAACGAAGCCCGCGCCAAAGGCATGTCCACCGAAGACGAGAAGAAGTTCGTAGCCGAGGCGCTCAAGAAGTTCTCGGCGGAGCAGGCGGCCGGCGGCGCGCCCGCAGCGGCGGCTCCGAAGAAGGAGATGTCGAAGGTCGAACTGGCGCAGGCCAAGGCCAAAGTCATCACCAAGGCCCGCAACGAGGCCCGCGCCAAAGGCATGTCCACCGAAGACGAGAAGAAGTTCGTGGCTGAGGCGCTCAAGAAGTTCTCGGCGGAGCAGGCGGGCTAGCGATGGCCACGACCGACTACACGATCCCGGGCGAGCCCGACCTCGAAACGGTCGATATCAACATCAACGTTGGGCCGCAGCACCCGGCCACGCACGGCGTCTTTCGCATGGTGCTGACCGTCGACGGCGAGCTCGTGACCGACGTCGATCCCGTCATCGGCTACATGCACCGCGGCAACGAAAAGCTGCCCGAGAACTGCGACTACCGCCAGGTGATCGGCTACCACGACCGCACGGACTACCTGGCGCAGTTCAATACAGAGCAGTGTTTCGTCGAGGCCGTCGAGAAGCTCACCGGCATTAAGCCGACGGAGCGCTCGGAGTACATCAGGGTGATCCTGGTGGAGTTGAACCGCATCATGAGCCACCTGATGTTCATCGGTGCCTTCAGCACCGACGTCGGCATCTTCGGGACGTCGTTCATGTATGCGTTCCGGGACCGCGAATACGTGCAGGACTTCTTCGAAGAGATCACCGGCGAGCGGATGATGTACAACTACTTCCGCCCGGGCGGCCTCGCCTGGGATGTTCCAGACAACTTCCGGGAACGCTGCAAGCAGGTCCTCGGTCACATCAACAGCGGCCTCAAGGATCTGGAAGGCATGATCGTCGATAACGAGATCGTGCTGGCGCGCTGCCGCGGCCTGAGCCGCGTCAGTACCAAAGACGCCATTAATTGGGGCCTCACCGGGCCGCTGCTCCGAGCCACGGGCCTCGAGTACGACCTCCGGAAGGCCGAGCCGTACTCGATCTACGACCGCTTCGAGTTCGAAATCCCGACCGGGAAGGACGGCGACGTCTACGACCGGGTGATCATCCGGCTTGAAGAGATGAAGCAGTCAGTGCGCATCGTCGAGCAAGCGCTGGCAGGCCTGCCAGGCGGCCCGATCATGGCGGAGGGCATGAAGCGTACCCTGCGCGTGCCGGAGGGCGAGGTCTACATGCGCGTGGAGGGCCCTCGCGGCGAGTACGGCGTTTACATCGTCGGCACGGGCACCGACAAGCCGTACCGCCACAAGGTGCGGGGCGCCTCGTTCTGCAACCTTTCGGCGCTGCGGGCGATGTCCATCGGCAACTACCTCTCGGACGTAATCATCATCCTCGGTTCGATCGACATCGTCCTCTGTGAGGTCGACCGCTAGTGTTCCTCCTCGCGGACAACGTCTGGCTCGACGCCCTGCTGCGGATGACGATCGTCGCCGTGCTCGTACCGGTCGGCGTGATCCTGCTGACCTGGGTGGAGCGCAAGGTGATCGGCCGGCTACAGCAGCGGCTGGGGCCGATGCACGTCGGCCCGTTCGGCCTGCTCCAGGGCATCGCCGACACGATTAAGCTGATGACGAAAGAGGACGTCCGCCCCGACAGTGCCGACCGTCCGACCTTCGAGCTGGCCGTGTTCGTCATCGTCGTGCCCGTCTTCATGGCCGCCGTGGCCATCCCCTTTACGGCTGACATCTTCGTGCGCAACATGGCGCTCGGCCTCTTCTACTTCCTCGCCGTGTCCAGCCTCGGCATCGTCGGCTTCGTGATGGCCGGCTGGGGCTCCGACAACAAGTACGCGCTTCTGGGCGGCGTCCGCGCGGGCGCACAGCTGATCAGCTATGAGATCCCGCTCATCCTGTCCGCGGTGGCGGTCGCCATGCTGGGCCAGAGCCTCAGCCTCTACACGCTGGTGGAACTTCAGGACAACACGCCGTTCATCGCCTACCAGCCGCTGGCGTTCGTGATCTTCATTATCGCCGGCCTGGCAGAGCTTTACCGGCAGCCGTTCGACATTCCAGTCGCCGAATCGGAAGTCGTCGGTGGCCCAACCGTGGAGTATTCGGGCATCCGCTGGTCGATGTTCCAGATGGCCGAGTTCGTGAGCCTCGTCCTGATTTCGGCGTTGGCCTCGCTGCTCTTCCTGGGCGGCTGGGTCTGGCCGTTCGGCGCAGACAATGCGACGTGGCTGCAGGTGGTCCTGATGGTCGTCAAGACATCAGCCTTCATCCTCTTCTTCATGTGGATGCGCGTATCTGTGCCTCGGCTGCGCATCGACCAGCTGATGGCGCTGTGCTGGCAGATCCTGTTGCCCTTCGCATTTCTGCAAATCATAATCAACGGGCTGGTGCTGGTTTACGACTGGCCGAGCTGGACGCTGACGATACTGTCCGGCGCAGCCGCGATAGCAATGGGGGCGATAATCTATCGAGTCGCCCGCCGCTCAGGCGTCCTCTACCAGACGTCCGGCGCGGCCGAACAGGTGGGATTGGTGCTCTAATGCTAGGAATTCTTAAGGCGCTGAAGACGACGCTCCAGGCAGCTTTGCGCAAGCCGGTCACCGTCCAGTATCCGCTGGAGAAGAAGGAGCTGCCGCACCGCTCGCGCGGATTACCGGTGCTCCTCTGGGACTTCGATGTTGACGAGCCTTTCTGCACCGGCTGCCAGGTCTGCGCCCGCGCCTGCCCCGTCGACTGCATCACCGTGACGATGAAGGACAACCCGAAGAAGGCAGCGGGCAAGAGCACGCGCAAGAAGATCGTGGAGCACTTCTACCTCGATTACGCGCGCTGCATGCGCTGCGACATCTGCGTCGAGGTCTGCAACTTCGACGCGATCGTGATGAACAACACCTGGGAAGGCGTCGAGCTTGCCACATACGACCGCCAGGACCTGGTCCTGGACGCGGACGCCCTGCTCAAACAGTCGCGCACCGGCCAGCTCAAGGATCCGTTCCGCGAGCCGATGGGCGTGGCGCACTCCGGTTGGTCACCGAAGGTTGAGGATGATGAAGAGGCGGAGGAGACCGAGGCGAGCAAGGAAGGCGGCGAGGGGTAAAACCACAGTTGGAATGTAACCGCACCCCCGTATGACGTACGAAGAAGCGCTCTTCTACGTCATCGCCGCAATTACCGTCGCCGGCGCCCTTGGCGTCGTTACCGCCCGGAACGTCATCCACTCGGCGCTCTTCCTGATCCTGGCGCTGCTTGGCGTCGCCGCCGTCTATGTGCTGCTGGCCTCGGAGTTCCTGGCGATCGTCCAGGTGCTCGTCTACGGCGGCGCCGTCACGATCCTCATCCTCTTCGCGATGATGCTGACGCGCGTCCGCGACATCGAGGGGCCCCTCGACGGCCCGCAGCGGCCGTTCGCGGCGCTGGCGGCGACGGTCTTCCTCGGCACCACGGTCCTGGCCGTCACCCAGACCGAATGGCGAGGCGAGACAGATGAGGCGACGGTCGTCACGATCGAGCAGATCGGCGAGGCGCTGTTCTCGACGTGGGCGATGCCCTTCGAGATCGCCTCGCTGTTGTTGATGGTCGCCCTCATCGGCGCCATCGTTCTGGCACGAGGGGAGGAGGGAGAATGATCCCGATCGACAACTTCCTCGTGCTTTCGGCGATCCTCTTTTCGCTCGGCATGTACGGAGTGCTGGCGCGCCGCAACGCCGTGCTCATCCTGATGAGCGTCGAGCTGATGCTGCAGGCCGTGGTGATCAACTTCGTCGCGTTCGCCGTCTACCTGGACCCCGAGACGTTCACGGGGATCATCTTCGGCATCTTCGTCATCGTCATCGCCGCGGCCGAGGTGGGCCTGGCGCTGGCGATCATCCTGCGCCTGTTCCGCAACCGCCAGATATCCAACGTCGACGAAGCGGACCTGCTGAAGTGGTAGGGATGAGCTGACGATGGGTATGGACCAGGCCTGGCTGATCCCGGCTATCCCGGCCGCCGCTTTCGTCATCCTGCTGATCTTCGGGCCGTACTTGCCGCGCAAGGGCGACTGGCTCGCGATCGCGGCGATCGGCACCTCGTTCATTCTCGTCTTCCCGGTGCTCGCGGACCTCCTCGACCAGGCCGACGGCACGACATACGTGGCCGGCGAGAAGGCCTGGGAGTGGCTCTCCTTCGACCTTGCTGGCGCCGGCGAGACGTTCAACATCGAGATCGGCTTCTACGTCGACCCGATCACGATCGTCATGCTGGCGGTCGTAACGCTGATCGCGCTGATGGTGCAGGTGTACTCCATCGCCTACATGAAGGGCGACTCGCGCTACGGCTGGTACTTCACCGCCATGAGCCTGTTCGCGGCGTCGATGCTAACGCTCGTGCTGGCGAACAACCTGCTTCTGCTCTACGCCGGGTGGGAGGCCGTGGGATTCTGCTCGTTCCTCCTGATCGGCTTCTGGTATGAGAAGCGCTCGGCGGCGGAAGCGGCGAAGAAGGCGTTCATCACGACACGAATCGGCGACGTCGGCCTCCTCATCGGCATCATCATGCTCTGGCTCGAGGGGCCCAACACCTTCAACATCCAGGAGATCATCGCCTTCGCGGAGGAAGGCGGATACGAGACCACGTACCTGACCGCCGCCGTCCTCTTCCTGTTCATGGGCGCGCTCGGCAAGTCGGGTCAGTTCCCGCTGCACGTCTGGCTGCCCGACGCGATGGAAGGCCCGACGCCCGTCTCGGCTCTGATCCACGCCGCGACGATGGTGGTCGCCGGCGTCTACCTCGTGGCCCGCATGCTGCCGTTGTTCGAGTTGGCCGATCCGATTGCGCTGGACATCGTGCTCGTGGTCGGGCTGATCACGGTGATGATCTCGGCGACGATGGGCCTGGCCGCGACGGACATCAAGCGCGTCATCGCCTATTCGACGCTGAACTCGCTCGGCCTCATGTTCGTCGCGCTCGGCTCGAGCGCCGTGACGGCGGCGATGCTGTACCTCTTCGTCCATGCTTTCTTCAAGGCGCTGCTCTTCCTCGGCGCGGGCTCCGTGATCCACGCTACGGAGGAGCAGGACATGAACCGCCTTGGCGGCCTGGCCGCGAAGATGCCGATCACGGCGGCGATGTTCGCCATCGGCACCCTGGCGATGATCGGGATCATCCCGTTATCGGGCTTCTGGGCCAAGGACGAAGTGCTCGCCGTCACCAGGGAAGAGCAGCACATCGTCGTCTACCTGGTCCTCCTCTCCAGCCTCTTCATTACCGGGCTCTACATGACGCGCCTCTTCGTGCGCACTTTCCTCTTTGCGCCGCGCGAACAAGAAGTCTACGACCGCGCGCACGAAAACGGGCTGCTCATCACCGTCCCGCTGCTGATCCTCGGCCTGCTGGCGACGGTCGGCGGCTTCGTCGTCTTCGACGAGGTCGGTGAGGCGCTCGGCTTTGCGGGCGGTTTCGGGCAGTTCGTCTTCCTGCACGAAGCGCATGGGTTCGAGTTCCACCTCGACGTCGCCGTCACTTCGACTGTGCTCGCCGGCGGCGGCGTTGTATTCGGCTGGTTCCTCTGGCGAGACAAGGCAGAGCTGGCCGCGAGCGTCCGCGACCGCTTCGCGCCGATCTCGACGCTGCTGGCGAACCGCTACTACATCGATGAGATTTACCAGTTCGCGATCGACCATATCGTGCTCGGGGCGGGCGCGCTTATCGCCTGGTTCGACCGCGTCGTGGTCAACGACGCCGGCGTCAACGGCTCCGCCAACATCGGTTACCTCGCCGGCTTCGAGGCCAAGTTCCTGCAGACCGGCCGCCTCCCGAACTACGCGCTGGCGATCGTCGCCGGCATTCTCCTCCTGTCGGTCGTCATGCTGGTGGCACTGGTGTAGCGCATGGAGTTCGTACTTCTCGCGCTGATCGTCATTCCGCTGGCCGTCTGCCCGCTGTTCATGGTGATTCCTTCTCAGTATCCGCAGCTGTCGCGCTACCTGGCGGCGCTGGCTGGTGGCGCGCTATTCGGGCTGTCCCTGCTCCTCTTCGTCGCCTACGAGTTCGATGGCGGCAGCGGCCTGCGCTACGAGCTGCAGTGGGCCTGGCTGGAGAACATCGGCTTCCTGGGCGAGAACGGCATCACGTTCTACCTGGCGCTCGACGGCATTGGAGCGCCTATGGTGTTGCTCAACGGCGTCGTCATCTTCGCGGCGGTCTTCGTCTCCTGGAACCTGGCGAACCGCACGAAGGACTTCTTCGTGCTACTGTTCTTGCTCGTCGCCGGCGTCTACGGCGTGTTCATTTCGCAGGACCTCTTCTTCTTCTTCTTCTGGTACGAAGTGGCCGTGCTGCCGATGTTCTTGCTGATCGCCGTCTGGGGCACCAGCAGCGAGTTCAAGACGTTCGCCCGCACCAAGGAATACGGTGCGATGAAGCTGACGCTGATGCTCGTGGGCGGCTCCGTCTTGATCTGGGTCGCCATCATGGCGCTCTTCATCGAGGCCGGCGCCGGGACGTACGACATGACGGTGCTGCGAGAGGCCGCGCTGGATGAAGACTTCCAGAAGGTAGTCTACCCGCTGTTCATGGTCGGCTTCGGCGTGCTTGCCGGCATGTGGCCCCTCCATACGTGGTCGCCCGACGGCCATGTCGCGGCGCCAACGGGCGTCTCGATGCTGCACGCCGGCGTGCTGATGAAGCTCGGCGCGTTTGGCATTCTGCGCGTCGGCATGACGTTGCTCCCGGAGGGCGCGGAGTTCTGGGCGCCCGTCCTGATGGCGATCGGCGTCACGGGGGCAGTCTACGGATCTATCTCGGCGCTGGCCCAGACCGACCTCAAGTACATGGTCGGCTACTCGAGCGTGAGCCATATGGGCTTCGTGCTCATGGGCCTGGCGAGCATGAACCAGATCGGCGTCAACGGCGCGGTGCTCCAGATGTTCGCGCACGGTGCGATGACGGCTCTCATGTTCACCAGCGTCGGCGCGCTCTATGACCAGGCGCACATCCGCGACATGACGCAGTTCGGCGGCATAGCCAAACCGATGCCGCGCCACACGGCCTTCTTTACGATCGCCGGCTTATCGTCGCTCGGCTTGCCGGGCCTGGCCGGGTTCGTCGCCGAGTTCCATATCTTCGTCGGCGTCTTCGAGGCCGGCTATTGGTGGGCCGGCGTCCTCGGCGTCATCTCGGCGGCGATCACGGCAACGTACATCTTGCGCATGCTGGCCAAGGCCTACTTCGGCCCGCTTAACGAAAAGTGGGCCGGGCTGAAGGAGATGCGCCTCGGCGAACAGTTCGCCGCCGTGCTCCTGATCGCGATGATTCTTCTCATGGGCCTCTGGCCGGCGCCGTTCATCGACCGCATCAGCGCCACGGTTGAGATGATTCCGGGGATCGCGGGATGAGCACTTCGCTCGAATGGGGACTGCTGGCGCCCGAGTTCCTGCTCGCGGGCTGGGCGGCGTTCATCATCCTCATCGATCTCTTCTGGGGCGGGCTGGGCAAGGAGCGGCTGGGCTGGCTGGCTGCGATCGGCGCTGCCGCTGCCGGCGGGCTCTCGCTGATCTGGGTCGGCGACACGAAGGAGTTCGGCACTCTAGCCGACATCAACGACTACACAACGCTGTTCCGTGTCCTCTTTTGCGGCATCGGCGCGACCATCTGCATCCTCTCCGCGCGTTACGTCAAGGACCGCCTACTGCACCCGGGCGAGTTCTACGCGCTGATCCTGCTCGCGGTCATCGGCGCCAACGGCATGGCGGCGGCGCACGAGCTGCTCACCGCCTACATCTCGCTCGAGCTGCTCAGCTTTAGCCTCTACACCCTCACGGCCTACGCCAAGTTCGACCTGCGTTCTAACGAGGCCGGCCTGAAGTACATGCTGCTGGGCGCGTTCTCGTCCGCGATCTTCCTCTACGGCATCGGCCTCATCTACGGGACGACGGGCTCGACCCAGTTCGCCGTCATCGGCGACGTGCTCAGCGGCGATACGAGCGACATCGAGTGGGGCATGTACATGGGCCTGGCGCTGATTATCGGCGGCCTCGGGTTCAAGGTGGCGGCGGTGCCGTTCCACATGTACACGCCGGACGCCTACGAAGGCGCGCCGATCCCGATCACGGCGCTGATCTCGGCGCTGGCCAAGGCGGCGGGGTTCGCCTTCTTCCTCAAGCTGTTCGCAGTGGCCTTCCTGCCTCTGATCGACGACTGGCGCTACTTCATCGCCGGCCTTGCCGTGGCGACGATGGCGCTCGGCAACCTGGTCGCCATCCAGCAGCGAAACATGAAGCGGCTGCTCGCGTACTCCAGCATCGGCCAGGTGGGGTATCTGCTGGTGGGCATCGCGGCGCTTTCGCAGGACACGGCCAGCGCGCTGGTGCTGCACCTGATCGGCTACGCCGTGACTAACCTGGCGGCGTTCACCTGCATCATCCTGTACTACAACTGGACCGGCAAGGAAGAGATCGAGGATTACAAGGGCCTGGCCCAGCGTGCTCCCTACGTAGCGCTCTGCCTGACGATCGCGCTCTTCTCGCTCGCCGGCATGCCGCTATTCGCCGGCTTCACCACGAAGTTTATCCTCTTCCAGGCAGCCGCTGACGAGGACATGCTGTGGCTGGCCGGCGTCGCGGCGTTCTTCAGCTTCGTGTCCCTTTACTACTACCTGATCGTGATCCGCGAGATGTACGTGGGCGAAGCGGAGGAGAAAACCCGCTTCCCGACGCCGTGGCTAGAGTACACGGCGCTCACGGTGCTTATAGCGGGCGTCTTCCTGATCGGTCTCTACCCGAGGCCGGTCCTGGAGCTAGCCGAGGACGCAACGGCGACGATCTTCGTGAGCGAGGAGTTAGAGTCTGGCGAAGATCTCGTAGGAGTGCCTTAGCTGCGTAACAAGGAAGGCTCTTCCGCGCTCCAATTATCATGAGGTTTGCCTCGCCGCACCCCGGGCGACTCGTTCTGGGAGCCGTTTTCGCGCTTCTGCTGCTCGCGATCGCCGCGCTCTTGCTTGTACGGCCGTCTGAGGGGGCCAGCGGGCAGCCGAACTTCCTGCTCCCCTGGCAGCACGGTCAAACGTGGCTGACGGGGGTGTCCAGCTTCCACAACGCCAACGACGCGCTCGACTTCTTCCCGCCCGATACGCCGCTCAGCCTGGACGTTAAGTGCGAGGGTGATCCGGACTGGGTGTTCCGGGTGTCGTCATACTTCGTCCTGTCGTCTGCGCCGGGCCTGGTCGTGCAGGCGAGCAACGCATCGGTGCTGATAGATCACGGTGGCGGCTGGCGCTCGCGCAACTACCACATGACGGGGTTCGTGGTCGAGGTAGGCGACTACGTGCCAGCAGGCCAGCGCCTCGCCCGTCCGTCGACGCTCGGCTTCTGTTCCACCGGGCCGCACGACCACTTCTGGATCGAGGGGCCCAACGGCGAGACAACGGCAGACGTGACGCTGTCCGGCATCCCCGCCACGGAGATCGGCAGCAACACCTACTACAGCGATACCTCCAACTTCGAGCCAGCGGGAGGCGGCGCCTCACCTCCGCCTGCGCCAACTGCCACGCCGCCGCCGGCCCCGCACGGGCCCCTGCGCGGCGACGCAAACTGCGACGGTGGGGTCAACGCTAACGACGCTACGACGGTGCTCTGGATACTCACCGGCCATACGAATCCAGAATGCGGCGTGTTGACGGCGGACACGGACTGCGACGGATTGATCACGATACAAGATGCTCTAAACATCCTGCTGCACGTGCCCGCGCTCTCCGTCCTCCCGGCCACGGCCTGCCCGCCGCCGGTAACGACGCCAACGCCAGTGCCGACGTCGATACCTTCGCCGACGATGATACCGGACGACACGCCAGCCCCAACCCCTACGCCGCCGGGCTCGGACTACGGGCCGGTCGCCACCCTGGCGCCTTAGAGTATCGGCAGGTAGCGCTTAAGTTCGTAGTCTGTGACGTGGCGGCGGAAGTTCGTCCACTCGATCTTCTTGTTTACGAGCAGACTCTCGAAGAGATGCTCGCCCAGGCACTCGCGCAATAGCTCGCTCTGCTCGGCCAGTTCGATCGCCTGCTGCAGGCTGCCGGGCAGTTGGTCGATGTTGCGTTCCCTGCGCGCTTCTTCGTCCATCTCGAAGACGTTCTCTTCCAGCGGCTCCGGACAGGTGTAGCCCTTCTCGATGCCTTTGAGGCCGGCCGCCAGCATCGCCGAAAAGACGAGGTACGGGTTGCACGACGGATCGGCGGCGCGATACTCGAGGCGGGTAGCGCTCTCCTTGCCGCGCTTGTACTCCGGCACGCGGATCAAGTCCGAGCGGTTGCGTCGCGCCCACGAGAGATAGACCGGCGCCTCGAAGCCGGGCACGAGCCGCTTGTACGAGTTCACCCACTGGTTGGTGACCATCGTGATCTCCGGCGCGTGATGGAGGAGGCCCGCGATGTAGCTTCGCGCCGTCGCCGAGAGCTGGTACGAGTCTTTGGCGTCGAAGAAGGCGTTGCTCTCTCCCTTGAAGAGTGACTGGTGGACGTGCATGCCGGAGCCGTTCTCGTCGCTCATCGGCTTGGGCATGAAGGTCGCGTAGACGCCGTTCTTGAGCGCGACTTCTTTGACGGCGAGGCGGTAGGTCATTGTGTTATCGGCCATCGTCAGCGCGTCGGTATAGCGCAGGCTGATCTCGTGCTGCGAGGGCGCCACCTCGTGGTGCGATGTCTCGACGGGGATGCCCAGCTCCTCCAGCGTGAGAACCGTCTCGCGCCGAAGGTCCGTACCGGCGTCGAGCGGCGTCAGGTCGAAGTAGCCGCCGGCGTCCAGCGGCGTCGGCGTCTCAGCGTCGGCGAAGTAGAAATACTCCAGCTCCGGGCCGACGTAGAACGTGTACCCGAGGTCGGACGCGCGCTTCACGTTGCGGCGCAGGATGTTGCGTGGATCGCCTTCGAACGGCTGGCCGTCTGTCGTCAGCACGTCGCAGAAGAGGCGCGCGACGCGGTTCTCGCTCGGCCGCCACGGCAGAATCGCGAACGTGGACGGGTCTGGCATGGCGATCATGTCCGACTCGTCGATGCGCGCGAACCCCTCGATCGAAGAGCCGTCGAAACCGACGCCCTCCTCGAGCGCCTCGGCAAGCCCTTCGATGGTGATAGCCATGCTCTTGAGCGAGCCCAGGATGTCAGTGAACCAGAGCCGTATGAACTTGACGTCGTGCTCGCGCGCGGTCTGCATTACGAATTCGATTGATTCTGCGTCGTTCATCGGTCTCCTCCTCCTGCCAGCACCCTCGCAAAGATGGCCAAACCCTCGTAAGGATAGTAGAGGGAGCCCCGGCGGGACCCCCTCCGTTCGCGTGGCCGGGCCGAGGCCCGCCCTGTGTTCTGGTCGGTCTAGACGTCGAAGTAGAGGTGGAACTCCCACGGATGCGGGCGCAGTCGGATCGGGTCGATCTCGGCGGTGCGCTTGTAATCGATCCAGACGTCGATGACGTCCTGCGTGAAGACGTCACCCTCAAGCAGGTACTGGTGGTCCTGCTCCAGCGCCTCCAAGGCCTCGCCAAGAGAGCTGGGCACCGTCGGGATGTTGGCCGCCTCCTCAGCGGATAGCTCGTAGGTGTTGCGGTCGACTGGGTCACCGGGGTCGATCTTGTTCTTTATGCCGTCGAGGCCAGCCATGAGCATGGCGGAGAAGGCCAGGTAGGGGTTCGCGGCCGTGTCTGGTGGGCGGAACTCGATGCGCTTGGCATGCGGCTGCTCGGTGTACATCGGAATGCGGGCGGCCGCGGAACGGTTGCGCGCAGAGTAGACGAGGTTCACGGGCGCCTCGTAGCCGGGGACCAGGCGCTTGTAGGAGTTCGTCGTCGGCGCGCAGAACGCCATCAGTGAACGGCCGTGCTTGAGAAGTCCGCCGATGTACCAGCGGCAAAGCTGGCTCGTGCCCGCGTAGCCGTCCTTGTCGTAGAAGAGCGGCTTGCCGTCCTTCCAGAGCGACTGGTGTGTGTGCATGCCGGAGCCGTTGTCGTCGAAGAGCGGCTTGGGCATGAACGTGGCGACCTTGTTGTGGCGGCGCGCGACGTTCTTGACGATGTACTTGTACCAGAGAACCTGATCCGCCATCGTCAGCAAGGTGTCGAACCGCATGTCGATTTCGCACTGGCCGGCCGTGGCCACTTCGTGGTGGTGCACTTCGATCGTGATCCCGACCTTCTCCATCTCAAGGATCATTTCGGTGCGGATGTCCTGCAGCGAATCGTGCGGCGGGACCGGGAAGTAGCCTTCTTTGAAGCGCGGCTTATAGCCCAGGTTCGGGTTTTCCTCGCGACCGGTGTTCCACTCGCCCTCGACGCTGTCGACGTAGTAGAAGCCGGAGTGTTCGTTCTGGCCGAAGCGGATGTCGTCGAAGATGAAGAACTCCAGCTCCGGGCCGATAAAGATGGTGTCGGCGTCAGTGATGCTGCTCGACTTAACGTACTCTTCCGCCTTGCGGGCGACGAACCTGGGATCGCGAGTGTACGGCTCCTTGCTCAGCGGGTCCTTGATGTCACAGATCAAGGACAGCGTGGGCGCTTCCATGGCCGGATCGATGCGGGCTGTCGAGGGATCCGGGATCAGGATCATGTCCGACTCCTGGATCATCTGGAAGCCGCGAATGCTCGATCCGTCGAAGCCGATGCCGTCGACCCAGATCGACGTCTCGAGGTCGCTGTAATCGGTCAGCTGTCGCGGGAGGATCGAAAAGTGCTGCCACAGGCCTAGCAGGTCGTTGAACTTCAGGTCGATGATCTGGATGTTGTTGTCTTTGATCATCTTGCTGACTCGCTGGGCGTCTTGTTCGGTCAAGGTTTCCTCCTTAGGCTGGGCTAACCCAAATTATAGGCAGAGAGGCCGCCCAGACGCGATCCGTGGGCGTTAAGCCTGTGTTACGCGCGACATGGGCCGCCCGGGGGCGGAGGCTCCTGGCCCCGCGCCCCCGGCCGGCGTCAGTTCTTGCTTATACGGCGTCGTCTCCGCGTTCGCCGGTGCGCACGCGGATGGCGTCGCTCACAGGCATGATGAAGATCTTGCCGTCGCCGATGTTGCCGGTCGCTGCCGCCTCGCAAATGATCTTGACCACTGCGTCCACCTTCTGGTCAGACACGACGACTTCGACCTTGACCTTCGGCAGCATGTCCACCGTGTAGCTTTCGCCACCGCGGCCCTGGTGAACGATGCCGCGCTGAACGCCGCGCCCGGTGACGTGGACGATGTTCATCCCGTGGAAGCCGGAGTCGGACAGTGCGTTCTTGACGTCGTCCAGCTTCTCCGGCCGGATTATCGCTTCAATCTTCTGCATATCTGACAGCTCCTTCTGCTAGGCCTCGCTGCCCGACGCTTCGGCGGGCGGCGGTGGTGGTGATGGCGGCGGTGGTGGCGGGGACGCTGGCGCCGCGTATACCGGCGCTCCGGAGCCCTCTAGAACGTAACCGCGCTCGCCGTGCTGGGTGGCGTCCAGGCCCTGCTGCTCATCTTCCTCAGATACACGAATACCGATGCTCAGGTCAAGGACCTTCAGGATGATCATGGTAACGGTAAAGGAGTAAACCGCGACGACAGCGATGGCGGTGAGTTGGTCCACCATCTGGTCCGCGTTACCGCGGAAGAGCCCGTCAACGCCACCGACCGTGGCGCTGGCGAAGAGGCCAGTCGCGATGCCGCCCCAGAGGCCGCCCACACCGTGAACGGCGACGACGTCCAGTGAGTCGTCGAGGCCCGACTTGACGCGCAGCCTGACCGCGCCGTAGCAGAAGACGCCAGCCAGGGCGCCGATGATGATCGACTCGGCGGGCTCAACGAACCCCGACGCCGGCGTGATGGCGACGAGCCCGGCGACGGCTCCAGCGGCAGCGCCAATGGCGCTCGCTTTACCGGTAAGCGCCCAGCTGACGAAGAGCCAGGAGAGGGAGGCAGCGGAAGCCGCTGCGCCCGTGACGAGGAGGGCGTTTGCGGCTAGCTCGTTTGCCGCAAGGGCGCTTCCGGCGTTGAAGCCGAACCAGCCAAACCAGAGGATAGCTGCGCCAAGGACAATGTACGTGACGTTGTGAGGCTCCATGGCCTCTACGCCATATCCCTTGCGCTTGCCATACATGATCGCCGCCGCCAGCGCGGCTGCGCCGGCGTTGACGTGAATCGCCGTCCCACCTGCGAAGTCGAGCGCGTTGATGTCCCCGAACACGCCGAGGACGTCGATGTCGCTGAAGGCAGACAGGAAGCCGGTGCCGAAGATCCAGTGGGCAACCGGGGCGTAGACGAAGATCGACCAGGCAGCCATGAAGAGGAGGAACGTGCTGAACTTGGCACGCTCCGCGAAGGCGCCTGTGATCAGCGCCGGCGTGATAATGGCGAACATCATCTGGAAGGCGACGAACGCCTCGTGAGGAATCGTGCTGTTCGGACTCGCGTCCGGGTCTAACGGTTGCATCACGACGTCCTTCAGCCCGATGAAGTCGAAGTTGCCGATGATGCCGCCTTCGGTGGGGCCAAAAGCGAGCGTGTAGCCGACCAATATCCAGAGCACGCCCACAACCCCCATGACGATGAAGGACTGCATGATCGTGCCCAGGACGTTCTTGTTGCGGACGAAGCCTCCGTAGAAGAAGGCCAGGCCTGGCGTCATGAACAACACCAATGCGGCCGCGGCGAGCACCCAGGCTGTATCGCCGTGATTGATAAGGTCTTCTGGCATGATTATCGCCTCCCTGTTGGAATACTTGCCGCTCAAGGTAGCATCGGCCCGGCGCCGCGATGTTACGGACGTGTTACGCACCCATGAACGCGATGTTACGGTCAGAAAACGGCGACGGCCCGGGGCATGCGCGCAACACGGAATGATCGCAGTCCTACTTCGAACACAGTGGCGAAATCGTTCCGCTGAGCAGAAGCGTGAGGCTAGGCGGGGCCGCGGAAGCGGTAGCCGACGTTGCGCACGGTTTCGATGAACGTCGTGTGGCGGTCCTCGATCTTGGAGCGCAGGCGGCGGATGTGCACGTCGACGGTCCTGGCGCCACCGTAGAAGTCGTAGCCCCAGACGTTGTTCAGAAGCGCCTCGCGGCTGAAGACGCGGTGGCGGTTGACGGCGAGGAAGCGGAGCAGCTCGTACTCCTTGAACGTCAGCTCCACCGGCCGGCCGGCGATGTGCACGGTGTAGTTCGCGAAGTCCATCACCAGCTCGCCGCACCTGAGAACGTTGCTGGAGTCGTGCCGCTGCAACCGCCAGAGCACACGGCGCACGCGCGCCGTTAGCTCGTCGGCGGACGCTCCCTCGAGCAGGAACTCGTCGGCATCGCGCAGTGGGTCGAACGCCGCGACGTGATTCGGTCCCACGATCAGCACGAGGCCTGCGCCGTCCTCCGCCTCTGCCGTTTCGATCAGCTGGCGAGCGCGCGTATCCTCGGTGAGCGAAGGCAGGTGGAGCACGACGGCGTCGACGTTCTCGGGCAGCGGGTCGCTTTCGCCCGGCAGGCGCTGCGATATTGACAGGGCCTGGGCCTCGAGCGCGGACGCATAGCCGGCCAAGGCTGTCTCGTCGCCGAACAGTAGTACGTGAGGCATGGGAATGTCGCCAATGTTAGCGGCAGCGACGAGATAACGGCAAGCTTTCCCACGTACGCGATCTCGCCAGGGGCCGAACATCTAGGCCGACTGCTCTACAATGGCCCCGTGAACAGCGCCCGCGACGACACGACAGTGGACTGGCTGGCCGAGGGAAGAAAGCCGCCGTGGCTCAAGGTCCGCTTCCCCGGCGGCGACGAGTACGTGCGGTTGAAGAAGCTGATGCGCCGCGGCGGCCTGCACACCGTCTGCGAGGAAGCGCACTGTCCAAACATCGGTGAGTGCTGGGACGCCGGCACCGCCACGTTCATGATCCTCGGCGACACCTGCACGCGCGCCTGTGGCTTCTGCGCCGTCAAGTCGGGCCGGCCGGGAGCGCTCGACAACCTGGAGCCGATGCGCGTCGCCAACGCGGTGCGAGAGATGGGCATCGCCCACGCCGTCGTCACCTCCGTCAACCGCGACGATCAGCCGGACGGCGGCGCCGGCATCTTCGCAGAGACGATCCGCTGGATCAGGCGTCTTTCGCCGGAGACGAGTGTGGAAGTGCTGATCCCGGACTTCCTGGGCGACGACGACGCGTTGGCGACCGTCTGCGACGCCGAGCCGGAGATCCTCAACCACAACACGGAGACCGTGCCCCGCCTCTACCGGCGCGTGCGGCCGAAGGGACGGTACGAACGCTCGCTCGGCCTGCTGCGGCGAGCGAAGGAACTGGACCCCGGAACGGTCACGAAGTCCGGAGTGATGGTCGGACTCGGCGAGACCAGGGACGAGCTTCTGCAGGTCTTCGCCGACCTCGCCCGCTGCGGCGTCGAGGTCCTGACCGTCGGCCAGTACCTACGGCCGAGCGCCAAGCACCTGCCGATCGAGCGCTACTACGCACCGTCTGAGTTCGACGACCTTCGCGAAAAGGCGCTGGCGCTGGGCTTCAAACACGTCGAGTCCGGGCCGCTGGTGCGCTCGTCTTATCACGCGGAGCGCCAGGTGGACGGGGTCCGCCACACGAGCCCGTCGAGCGGGCGCGGCGATTCCAGCGTCTCGGGCGACCTGCGCAAGGCCGAGTAGCGCGCCCCAGCCTCTATGCTACGATTGCGCCGACTCACCCCTCCTACTCACCACGTATAGCATGACCGCGAGTGTCTAAATGGAGGATCTAGGCCTCGTTGGTAGCCTGGCCGCTGTCGTCGGCGCCGCCCTTATTGGAGGCGGAATCGCTCGCCTGCTAAGGCTGCCGACTGTACTCGGCTATCTCGCCGCTGGCGTCGTCATCGGCCCCAACACGCCCGGCCCCAGCGCGGACGTCGCCAACGTCCAGACCGTGGCGAACCTTGGCGTGGCGCTTCTCATGTTCACGCTCGGCGTGCGCTTCTCTCTGCGGGGGCTCGTCGAGGCACGCGGCATCGCCTTCCTGGGCGGCGTCATGGGCACGCTGGTCATCCTCGGCGCCGGGACTCTGGCGGGCCTGACGCTGGGACTGAGCACGAGCGAAGCGATCGTCGCTGGCATGATCGTCTCGATCTCCAGCACGATGGTCGCCTTCCGCCTGCTTGAGGATCGAGGGCTGATCTCCGGCCCCGCCGGGCGCATCGCCATCGCCGTGGCCCTCGTACAGGACCTGATCGTGGTCGCCTTCATCGTCGCCGTGCCAATGGTCGGTGGCGACAGCGAGAACCTGGCCGAGGAGATCCTGATCGCGGCCCTGACGGTGACCGCAGTCCTGGCAGGGGTGTGGATCGTTGGCAGCTTCGCTGTGCCGCGGGTGCTCTCGCGGGTCGCCCGGTCGCGATCACGAGAACTCTTCTTGCTGACTGTGATCGCCCTCGCGCTGGGAACGGCGACCCTGTCGTTCGAGGCCGGGCTGTCGCTGGCGTTCGGGGCGTTCCTGGCGGGTCTTGTCGTCTCGGAATCGGACTATGCGAACCGCACGATCGCCGAAGTCTTCCCGCTGCGGGAAGTGTTCGCGGTCGTCTTCTTCGTGTCGATCGGGATGCTGGTTGATCCGGGCAGCCTGCTGTCTGAGCCAGAGATCGTCCTTGGGATCGCCGCCGTTGCAGTGATCGGCAAGATCGTGACCGTGTCCGCAGCCTCGGCGCTCCTGGGGTTCCCGCCGCGCGCGATCGTCGCGGCGTCTCTAGCCCTGGCCAACATGGGTGAGTTTTCGTTCGTCCTATTGACCCAGGCCGTGAGTGAGGACGTCATCGGCCCCGAGCTGAACGAGGCGCTGTTGACCAGCGTCCTCATCAGCATCGCAGTGAGCCCGCTGCTCTTCGCCGCCCAGGACCCCATCTTCAGGGCGATTCAGCGTCTGCCGGTTCTGGGCAGGATGACCACGACGCGGATGGAGGTTCACGTTCCGGAGGACCTGCGCCTGGCCAACCACGCGGTGATCGTCGGCTACACAGAGGCCGGCCAGGAAGTGGCGCACATGCTGCGGGCGCGTAACTTTCGCTACGTCATCATCGACGATGACCCCGGGGCTCTGAGGGCGCTGGCGGCGCAGGACGTACCGCACATCGTCGGCAACGCTTCGCTGCCCGTGGTGCTGGAGCAGGCGTCGCTGGAGAGAGCGCGCGTGCTGGTCGTGACGACGGGCGATCCGAGCATGGTAGAAGGGATCGTCGTCACTTCGCGAGAGCTCAACCCGCGCATCGACATCGTCGCGCACGGTGCGTTTGAGGAGGGGCGGCACCGCCTGCGGGATCTCGGGGTGTCGCAGATCGTTCACGCGGAGTTCGAGCTGGGAATACAGTTCGTGCGGCACACGCTGCACCGCTTCGGGTTGTCGAACGCGGAGATCCAGGCGATCGTCAGCCGCCGGCGGCGCGACGTCCTGCGCTAGGCTTCGGTGATTTCGATGCTGATGATCTTGTCGCCAGGGGCGCCCGGGTTCGTCGACGGGTCACGCGCCGTGATGCACTTCACCACGTCCATGCCGTCGGTAACCTCAGCGAACACCGTGTACTGGCCGTTCAGGCTCGACGCGTTGTCCAGGGTAACGAACCACTGGCTGCCGGCGCTGTCGGGATCGTCGTCCGCGCAGCGCCGACAACGCCTTCCGTGTACGGCACCTCGGTGGTGAACTCGGCCGGAAGCGTATAACCGGGGCTGCCGCTGCCCGTCCCCGAGGGATCGCCGGCCTGCGCCACGAAGCCCGGGATCACACGGTGGAAGGTAACGCCGTCAAAGTAGCCGTCGCGGGAGAGGAAGACGAACGAGTTGACGTGCTGCGGCGCCAGGTCCGGCCTCAGCGTCATCGTGAAATCGCCGCGCTCGGTGTGAATCACGGCCGTGTAGGACTTCTCGGGGTCGATCGTCATCTCAGGCAAGCTGTCGTAGGTTTTCACTGTGGCCTCCGGTGCTTCGTCTGTGGGCTCGGGGCAATCGTTGGTCGCCGTCGCCTCCACCGTCGGCGGGGAGGTGGCCGGCGCTGGTGTAGCCGTACCAGAGTTCTCGGCGTCGCCACCGCAAGCGATCACCAGGACGGCGATCGCCGATGCGCCGAGCATAATTAGTCCACGTGTCCACGGCATGCTGGTGCGATTATCCCGTTCACCACCACTACGGTCAAAACGCCCGGCGGTATCCCATTCGAGCCCGGCGGCGTTTATCCTATGACCGAGCGACGACGATTAGCGGAGGAAGCGATGGACAACAGGCCGATAGGGTTGCTCGACTCTGGCGTCGGCGGCCTCTCGATCTGGCGGACGATCCGCAAGCTGCTGCCGGACGAGAGCATGGACTTCCTGGCCGACAGCGGCCACGTCCCCTACGGCGAGAAGTCGACGGCGGAGCTGTGCGACCTCGCTTCTCGCATCACGCACTTTCTCCTGGACCGCGACGCCAAGCTCGTCGTCGTCGCCTGCAACACCGCCACCGTCCACGCCCTCGCTCACCTGCGCGAGGCGTTCCCGGAGACGCCGTTCGTTGGCGTGGTGCCCGTCGTCAAGACGCTCTCCAGCCGGACGCGCACCGGAACGATCGCCGTGCTCTCTACTCCCGCGACGTCATCCAGCGAGTATCTGGCGGGGCTGATCCGGGAGTTCGCGCCCGACAAAGAGGTCGTGAACGTCGGCTGCGACGGCCTGGAGAACCTGGTCGAGGCGGGCGAGATCCGTACCCGCGCCACGACGGCGCTCCTGGAGCGGCACCTGGCGCCGGTGAAGGCGAGCCGCGCCGACGTCGTCGGTCTCGGCTGCACGCACTACCCCTTCTTGCGGCACCGCATCAAGAACATGCTCGGCCCGGGCGTGCGCGTGTACGACCCGTCACGGCCCGTCGCGCGCCGGGTCCGCCAGCTCCTCGAGGAGCGCGACGCGCTCGCCAGCAACGCTGCCCCACGCTTTCGCTTCTACACCACCGGCGACGCTGACCGCGTCCAGGTGGTTGCGCGAAAGCTGTTGCGGACGACGATGCCGCAAGTCGAGCACGTCGAGATCTAGGCCTCCCGCCGCGCGTTGCCGCTCGAACAGGCGGTTTCGTACACCGCTGCTCTGCCCAACTGAGCTACGAGGAATCTTGGCTACCCTAGATACGGATCACGCCTTCGTCGAGGTGAAATACCTCGGCGACAGCGACGGTTGACAGCCACGCTGACAGCCACCAGCTTTAAGAAGTGGCCCAGAGAAGCTTTCCGACGCTGTCGGTGGCGTCTCGCTGGAGAGCCGGCATTACGTGGCTGTAGGTGTTAGCTGTGACTGCAATGGAGCTGTGGCCCAACACCTCCATGACAACCCTCATAGCGACGCCCTGCACCAACATGAACGATGCAGCGGCGTGCCTGAGATCATGGAACTTCTGTCGAGGAAGACCGGCAGCCGCAAGGATCTCTTGGAAGCGATGTGTGACGACTGCACCGGAGAGTGGCTTGCCGACCATCGTCGTGAAGATCAGATGCCACTGATTACCATCCCAGGCTTGCCCGGCTCGTAGCCGCTCCTCGACCTGTTGGGTTTTGTGGGCGCGCAGGGCCTCGATCAGGGGTCGTGGGAGCGCGATCGTGCGTCGTGATCTCGATGTCTTCGGCTCATCCAGGTGATACGCACCATCGTACCGTTGAAGTGTGTGTCGGACGGACAGTGTTCCGTCTTCCAAGTCAACGTCGTCCCACGCAAGGGCAAGGACTTCACCCTGGCGAAGACCCAACCCCAAAGCGACGCCAAACAGAGCCTCCAGTCGGTCGCCTTTGACCGCGTCGAGAAGGGCTCGGGCCTCGTCTGGACTAAGAGGCTGAACCTCCTGCTTCCTGTCTCGTGGCGGCGTCACGAGTGAGGCGACATTACGCTGAACCAGCCCCCACCGCAGCGCCTGATTGAGAGCGCGACGCAGGACAGCCAAGTGATTGCGGATCGTGAGAGGCTTCAGGCCGTCCTCCAGCTTGCCGTTCATGTAGGTTTCGAGTGCGTCGGGTGCCAGGCGAGTGAGGCGAGCCCGGCCTAGGGCGGGCACCAGATGAAGCTCGACGATCATCTGGTACGACTGGAAGGTTCGTGGCCTGACCGATGGGCGTGCAGACTCATTGAGCCAGTGCCGGAGAAACGTGGAAACCGTGGCAGTATCGGACGGGAGAGGAAGCCCTCCATCAACGGCCCGTTGAGCAGCGGCCAGTTTCTTCACAGCGCCCTGCCTCGTATTAGAGTAGAACGTTCGTCTCTTCCGCTTTCCGTTCTCGTATCCGAGATGAATCGTGGCTGCCCAACGATTGTCGCGACGCTTGTAGACGCTGCCCTCAGCGTTACCACGCTTCTTACCCATCGTTTTCGTCCTCTTTCTTCCGCGGGCCCGTTTCCTCGTGCGCCCTCAGATAGTCACGCAGCGCCTCGTCAGTCACGCGAACTGTGCGATGTCCGAGTCGCGCCACACGGAGCTTTCCTGCCCGGACTGCCCTGTTGACTGATGCCCGGCTGACGCCGAGCAGGTCTGCGACTTCGTCCAACGTGTATACGGGTTTGCCCAGTACCATACCAGTAGTATGATAGCACGGTTCTGATATAATACCAGTCATGGGACGGACGCCAGCGGACAAAGGCGGCACTGTGTTCTCTGTCGCCGACCGCAACTCGGCAGCCTGGAAGTTCGCGCTTCTTCTGCTAAAGGACGATGAACTCAAGCGAACCGTAATCGACGCACGTCATCGATATGCTCGTGCGATCAAGGCCCTGGACAGGCGACTCCAAGGGAAGGCCAGCCCCGGCCTGCTACACCACTTTGTAGAGGCACAGAACCCCGCCAGTTTCGGTGGGTCAATGAAACCGTTGGACTGGGAACGAGTCGATCGTAGCTGGCGGCTTGGAATCAAGTACGAGGTAGAAATCTCGAATGCCCTTGAGGCTCTGAGTGTTCGCGCTGGTTGGCTTCCTGGGTTCCTGCTCATCCCGCCACGACGGTTCGGGAGGTCCGAGTGGGGCCCCTTCTTCAAGCCGGCACAAGTGCCCGCTGAAAGACGAGATGTTGCTGACTTCGTTGACCTTGTATTGGGGTCGTCTCTACCCGAACTCAACTCACTCCTAGATCAGCCGCCCGACGCTGGCATCGTCTCGCTTAAGATCACGTACGACCCCGCCGAAGACAAGCGTGAAGACATTGAAGGGTCCGCACGGCTTCGGATAGGGTGGCAACTCGATCAGATTGACGAGCGCTACCAAGCGCACCACGGACTGAGTTCGCGCCCTCGCAGACGACCCAGGTTGGGCGCGCACGTCCGTTGGCTCTACCAACGTCTCGTGGAACAGCAGACCTGGTCGGAGATTGTTGAAGGAGAGCGGCTCATCGAAAGTGAGCCCGTCAATGATGAATCGACGGTTCGAGATGCCGTGCGGAAGCTGGCGGAAGCTCTGAAAGTCGAACTTCCACCGAGGAAGCCTGGTCCCCGACCGAAACACGGCACCAAGCATGAGGGCTAAACCTTGGTGCCCGGCGTCCCCGAAATGCGGGACTTAGTGAGATACCCTCCAGTCCCCTAGTTCCGACTCACCCGATCGCTGATTGTGGCCTCAAGACCAAGAACGAAGGAGGCCATCAGTGATCAACAAAACCCTTCTACGAATCCCGGAGTGCGCAGAGGCCCTCGGCTTAGGCAGAAGCAAAATCTACCAACTCATAGGGTCAGGGCGGCTACGAGCGATCCACGTCGATCGGTGTGTGAGGATTCCCGCCTCCGAAATAAAGCGCTTCGTGGCCGAGCTCCAGAGTGACGAGATCGACGAGTGATCGCCACGCTGCCGCCGAAGCCCGCAAGCGACCGGCGAGGGAAAGCTAAAATGCCGTGGTTCCGGCTCTACCACGACGTGCTCAACAACCCGAAAGTGCAGCGTCTCCCCGCCCGGTTGTTCCGGACATGGGTGAACTTGCTGTGTCTGGCCAGTGAAAACGGCGAGAGAGGCACTCTGCCCGCACCGGAGGACCTGGCGTTCGGCATGCGAACTTCGGCGGAAAAGGCCAACATTGATCTCGAAAGGTTGATCGAAGCGGGTTTGATTGACCGCGATGGCGATGAGCTACGAATGCGCGACTGGAACCTTTGGCAGTATGAGTCAGATAGCAGCACAGGTCGGGTTAGGGAATACCGTGCCCACAAGAACGAAACGCCTATGAAACGTTCCGGAAACGACGGCGTAACGCCCCCAGATACAGAAGCAGATACAGAAGCAGAACCAGAG
>JADFQV010000023.1 GCA_022561635.1 Chloroflexota bacterium
GACGACCCCATTGACGGGCTTGCTGCGCCAGCCACGCCACAAGTAGATCTTCCGTGGCTGGAGATCCGCGTCGGGAGTTCTGGCCGGCCCGCGTCCGGGAGAGCGGGCCTCATCGTAGACAAACCCGAAGCGATAGTGACACTGGCTGCACAGGATGGGCTGAAAGGCGCTTTTCGATGTCGATAGACGAGCATAGCCCCTCTCTTCACTCATACCCGGTCGCCCAGCGCCAGCCGCTTGGCTGCGCTCAGCGACCGCTCCTGCGCCGCCGATGCGCCGTAGCGTTCCAACATCTGGCGCGAGCGCCAGCCAGCTACACGCATCAGGTCCGTCTCGCCGCCACCGGCGTGCAGCCACGCGTGCGCGAAGCTGTGCCTCAATATATGAGGGTGAAGTTGCTTTGCGAATCCTGCCTGATGTCCCCGGCGTCGTACCACCTGGCGTATGCCGCTGTCGGTCATCCGGCCTTTCTGACCCAGCCAAAGCCACCTCGCATCCGCATGCGGATGCCGACCCCGCAGCCTGACGTAGCGGTCAAGCGCCCTGACACACTTCGCGCCGAGGTGAACGAGCCGCCACCTGGCCCCCTTGCCGAGGACCCGAAGTAGGCCCTGGTCAAGGTCGAGGTCGTTGTTCTCGTCATCGTCGGGATTCCAGCGTATGCCTGCCACCTCACCGACGCGCGCGCCGGTGTCAATGAAGACGCGGAGGATCGCGTGATCGCGGCGCGCTTCGAAGTCCTTGCCCTCGCAGGTCTTGAGCAAAGCCTTCAACTCGTCCTCGCGCAGGATGTCCGGCGGTTGCTCGGGCACCCTTGGCGGCTTCATCTTCATCATGGGGTTGCCGCTCGGCAGCTCGCCCTCTTCTTCGAGCCACTTAAAAAGCGCCCGAAGCGAGCGGTGTCGGTTGTTGGCGGTCGCCGGCTTCAGACGTTCGAGTTGCTCGGCGACGAAAGCCTCGACGTGCTCTCGCCGAATGTTTGCTACATTTCGGGGCATTCCTCTATCTGCCAGAAAGCCATCGAGTAGCCTGGCAGCTTCTGTATACGCCTTCAACGTTCGCGGACTCAGGTTCTCCGCAGCCAGGTGCCGCCTGAAGCTGTCGATATTGGCGGCGAGATCACCTCCGCTGTAGGTGCTAACATCCTTGGTATGAACTTCGCGCATAGCGCCTCGCTCTCAGCAGGTCATCGTGACGATCCGGTCGTTATAATTATCTGCTCTGTGAGCGCTGTGCGTCAAGTTAATTACAGTTATCTGCTCTAAGCAGATACAAAACGCGCCCCCGTAGCTCAAGGGATAGAGCAACTGCCTTCTAAGCAGTTGGTTGGAGGTTCGAGTCCTTCCGGGGGCGCCATTCTTTTGCCTGAGGCTGACGAGGGCGTGCTGTGACTCTGGATCGCGGGCCCCGTCGGCCGCCTCGAACAACCCGGCGACGTACGCGAATCGTAGATGGGAGTAGATGCGAGTCAAGATACTGATCGCCGCGGCTGCGGGAGCGTTGATTGCGGCGGCCTGTGGGGGCGGAGACGTCGCGCCGAACGACCCGGGCGGAGCAGCGGATCGGGAGACGGTTGCCGGCATCGACCTGACGCGCCACAGCGTGCCGCTGGCGGACGTGCACTTCGACACGTTCGACGGCGGTTCGGTGCCGCTCTCGGAGATCGGCGAGGAGCTGCTGCTTTCCCTCGTCGACGCCATTCCACCGATCGACGAGCCGAGGTATGAGGACGCCTCCGGCGGCGACTGGCTTGAGGACAACGACCTGGTCATCGGCTACACCGGGGCCAGCGGCAGCGCCTGGGCGTTTCCGGTCAAGATCCTCAACCTGCACGAGATCGTGAACGACGAGCTGGACGGCGTACCTGTCCTCATCTCGTACTGCCCGCTCTGCCGCAGCGCGATCGTCTACGACAGGCGGCTGGACGGCCGTGAGCTGACGTTCGGCAATAGCAGCGCGCTGTACGAGTCTGACCTCGTGATGTTCGACCGCGAGACCCGCTCGTACTGGTGGCAGGTGGCGGGGGAGGCGATCGTGGGCACGCTTACCGGCGCGCGCCTGACTACGCTGCCGTCGACGACGGCAACGTGGGCGCAGTGGCTGGAGGAGCACCCGGAGACGCTGGTCCTGAGCCGCGAGACCGGGTTTGCCCGGTCGTACGACCGGGACCCGTTCGCTGGCTATCGCGACCAGGTGAACGATGAGCGCTTCCCCTTCCCGGTGTCGGCGGCTGCGCTGGACGGCAGGTTGGCGCCCGGCGACGAGGTGCTGGGCCTGACCGTCGGCGGCGAGAGCCGGGCCTATTCAGCGCGCGCGCTGGGCGACGCGGCGGTGAACGACACGCTTGGCGGCGAGGAGATCGTGGTCTTCTCGACGGAAGACGGCCCAACCGCCGCTGCGTACCTCGCGAACGCCGGAGACGGAACACTGTCGTTCTCGTACAGCGACGGCAAGTACCGCGACGCGCAGACAGGCTCTCTCTGGAACCTGAGCGGTGAAGCGGTCAGCGGGCCGCTGCAGGGGGCGACTCTGGAGCTTCTGCCAGGCCGCTACACGTTCTGGTTCGCGTACATCGCGGCGTTCCCGGACGCCGATGTCTACGCGCCCTAGGCCGTCTCGCCGGGGTCAGACACAGGCTCGCCTACCCGGACAGCGCAGTCTGCAGCGCCAGCAGGCCGGCGTAGCTTGTCGTTGTTGCCGCCCCACCCCCCGGATATACTACCGGCGAGATTCATTCACGCGACCGGCCTTGCTCACCGTAGGTTCCGCGAGCCCGCCTTTCTTCCCACCCATCTTTACTCGCGTCGCGGAAATGATCCCGAGTGCCCGGCAGCACACGTTCGAGGGCGCCGGCCATATCCCCCACCAGACTGACGCGGATTCGTTCGTCGAGGTAATATCCTCATTCGTCCAGTCCGCCGGCTAAGACGTTCGCTCTGCGGCGGGTGTGACCGTCAAATAGGTGTGGTTACTATGATGCACGCCGACAAGACCAGTCGCTTACTCGGACAGCGCCGTCTGTAGCGCCAGCAGGCCAGCGTAGAAGTCTGCGCCGTGGGACCGGAGGTGGAACTCGTCCTCCCAGAAGAAGTTGGGGTTGCCAACGCCGATGGCGTACCAGTCGACGACGACGGCGTTAGGGTAGGCGGCGGCCAACTGGATGACGCCGTTGTTCGGACCCTCCCACTCCCGCGGCACCATCACCGTCACGAAGACGACGCGATCGACAGAGGAGAGGATCGACATGATCTCCTCCATCTGTCCCTCGCTAAAGTAGCCATTGTTTCCGAGGTGGATGACGACGACATCTCCGAGAAGCCCGTTGTCGGCTCGCGATTGGAGGATGCCGATCCCCTGAGACACCTGGCGGGAGACGGCGGCATCCACCTCCAGGTTGCCGATCGTGTCCTTGAGCGACGGGGCCGCGCCCAGCATCACGGAGTCGCCGAGGGCGAAGACTCGCGGACCGGCGGACTCAGACGGCGCGGGCGTGGCGGTGCGGGCAGCAGGCTCGGGTGGTAATGGGGCCAGCGTTGGTGTCGGGGACGTTGTCAGTGCGATTGGCGCGGGCGTCGGCGCCGGGACCGGCGTCGTGGAGTCCGCCGGCAGCTCAGCGCGGGACCAGGAGATCGTCTGGACCTGGCCGGCCTGGAGGTAGGAGGGCAGAGGCGGAGGATCGGCCGCCAAGACGGAGATCGCGAGGAACACAGCGACACCGACAGCCGCGCCGGTTGCCCCGAGGCGCCGGAAGTCAGCGAAGCCAATGGAGGCCCGCGCGCCGCGAGAGACGGCGCGCCAGAGCTTCGTCAGGCCGCCGGTGCGGATCGGCGTTTCGATCAGCCGGAACGACGCCTCCGCGAGGGCGAAGGTGACGGCGAGGCGGACGGCCAGAAGCTCGACGCCGTCGATGGCGACGTCAACGCCCGGCCTCGTGAGCATGAAGACGGGCCAGTGCCAGAGGTAGACGCTGTACGATCGCGTGCCGAGCCAGACCAGCGGCCGCCGCGCGAGGATGCCCCCGATGAGCGTCGAGCGGGGGTGTACGGCCGCGGCGATGAGGATCGAAGTCAGCACGGCGACGGCGAGGAAGCCGCCGCGGTAGAGGAACGCCCCGTCGTCAGTGGCGGCGAAGGCCACGGCGATGAGCCCGACCAGGGCGGCGAGGCCCCAGGCGTCGGCCGTTCGCGCGGTAAACGCGGCGGCGCGGCGGGGCAGCCCTCCGGGACGCCAGAGATAGGCGAGTGCGACGCCGGCGAGGATGACGAAGATGCGGGTATCGGTGCCGTAGTAGACGCGTGATGGGTCGACGCCGGGCTCGAAGATGAGCATCATGAGCGCCGCGGAGGCGATCGCCGCCGCGCAGACGAGCGCGAGGGCGTAGCGGACGCTCAAACGCGCGAGGACGACGCCGAAGATCAGGGGGAAGAAGACGTAGAACTGCTCCTCGACGGCGAGCGACCAGAGGTGTTGCAGCAGCGACGGGCGGCCCAGCGCCTCGAAGTAAGACTGGTCCTCGAAGATGAGGTACCAGTTGGTCACGTAGCCGAGGCTGGCGATGGCGTCGCCGCGCAGCGTGGCGACCTCCTGCGGCAGGAAGATGACCGTGTAGAGGAGCGAGCCGCCGATGAGTGCGAGGAGGGCGGGCAGGAGCCTGCGAGCGCGCCGGCCCCAGAAGGCGATCAGGTTGACGCGGCCGTCGCCGCCACTGCGCTCGGCCAGCAGCAGCGAGGTGATGAGGTAGCCGCTGATGACGAAGAAGATGTCGACGCCGATGAAGCCGCCGCTGAGGAGGCCGATCTGAGCGTGGTAGAGGAGAACGGCTGTGACTGCGAGCGCGCGCAAGCCGTCGATCGCCGGAATGTAGGGCAAGAGTCCCGATCGGCCAGCAGCGCTGGGGTCGTCCGTCCCTGCTTCAGTGAGTGCGTCCGTGCGGCTGTCCGTGCTGCGCGCCCGGACACCAAACGCGTGACGCACGGCGAAGCCGACTCCGATCAGGAGCCCGAAAATGCGACGGGAACTGACCCTGCGATTCAGGGGGGAGACCTCCGACTGATCTTGAGCAGGAGCCCGGCCTCGATGTGAGTGGGCGGCGGCCGTGACGGATCCTGCGGGGGCGTGCGAAGTGAATCTATCGCGCGCGACCGGGGGCGACAAGGGGGTCTCGGGGGTTTCGCCGTTATGTTTGAAGAATCGCCGACCGCGGACGAGGGCGGGGGCCGTGAGCTTCGGTGGCGGAGGGGGTGGGATTCGAACCCACGAAGGAGCTTTCGCCCCCTACCCGCTTAGCAGGCGGGCGCACTAGGCCACTATGCGACCCCTCCGCGCGGTGGGACGGGCTCAGTATATCAGCGGCGAAATCAGGGGGCGCTAGTTGCCCGAGGCGGTGACTTCTTTGAGCTCGATGGGCTCGAAGATGCGCTTCTTGAGGGCCTCGCGCGGGGGGTCGATGTAGACGGCGGACCAACCGCAGGCCTGCTCGCAGAGGCGGCAGCCGGTGCACTTCTTCTCGATCACTCGCGCCACGCCGAAGAAGTCGCCGACGCGCTCGCCGGAGACGTCGAGCACCAGAGCGTCGAAGGGGCAGACGTTGATGCAGAGCTCGCAGCCGGAGCCGATGCAGTTGTCGTCGATGACGATCGCCTTCGGCCACTCCCGTCGCGGGAAGCCCTTGCCGATGTCACCGGACTCGTCGGCGATGCACTCAACGGGGCAGACGACGCTGCAGGCGCCGCAGTCGATGCACAGCACCGGGTCGATGATGTGCATACCGTTGCGCTCGCCGGTGATGGCGTCGGTGGGACAGCGCTTCACGCAGGCGGTGCAGCCGATACAGGTCTCGAGGATCTTGTAGGACACAGGTGTTAGTTCCGCTAACAGTGTATGTGCCCCGCTCCGCGTTTCGCAAGCGGGAAGTGCGCTAATGGCCCGAGACTAAGAGGCGAGGCTCTTGTCCTTGAGGACGCCTTCGAGGACGGCGCCGATCTCCGCGGGCGAGTCGACGATCGCCGCGCCGGCGGCGCGCAGGGCGTCTTTCTTGGCTTCGGCGGTGCCGGCCGCGCCGACGATGATGGCGCCGGCGTGGCCCATGCGGCGGCCGGGTGGCGCCGTGGCGCCGGCGATGAAGGCGACGACCGGCTTCTTCATCGCCGAGGCTATGAAGTCGGCGGACTGCTGTTCGGCCAGGCCGCCGATCTCGCCGATGAGGACGACGGCGTCGGTGCCGGGATCGTCGTTAAACATACGCAGTGCATCGACCTGCGTCGTGCCGATGACAGGGTCGCCGCCGACGCCGACACAGGTGCTCTGGCCGATGCCGCGCGAGGTCAGCTGGTCGACGGCCTCGTAGACGAGGGTGCCCGAGCGCGAGATGACGCCGACGCGGCCGGGCGAGAAGACGTGACCCGGCATGATGCCGACGCGGGCCTCACCCGGCGTGATGACGCCGGGGCAGTTGGGCCCGATGACGATGAGGCCGGAGCCGCGCAGGAAGCGCCGGATGCGCACCATGTCCATGGTCGGCACGCCTTCGGTGATGCAGATGATCACCGGCACTTCGGCGTAGGCGGCTTCGAGGATGGCGTCCGCGGCGAAGGGCGCCGGGACGAAGATCAGGGAGACGTTGGCGTCTGTCTTCGCTACCGCCTCGGAGACCGTGTCGAAGACGGGTACGCCCTCTGCTTCCTCACCGCCGCGGCCCGGTGTGACGCCGGCGACGACGTCAGTGCCATATTCGATGCAGCGGCGCGTCTGGAAACTGCCCTCCTTGCCGGTGATGCCCTGGACGAGGAGGCGGGTCTGCTTTCCTACGAGGATGCTCATGGGTCTCCTTCTGTCACCTGTCTCCGCCCAGTCGCGCGCGACTGCTGGCGGGCACGAGCTGGGCGGCGTGCCACGAGATGTGGTTGCTGACACGGTCGATGAAGTCGAGCAGGGGGACGCTTTCGCCGCCGGCGACGGTCACGTTGCCATCGAGGGCGGAGCGTTGGTAGGCGGCGAGGACCTCGATCGTCTCGTTGCGGCCCTTGAGGAACAGGTCGACGAGCTGCGCGGGCGTGGCGTCGGTCAGGGCGCTCACCTTCTCTCGATTCCAGGCGTCGACGTCGTTCACGGCGTCGATCTCCGCCTGCGCAGCCTCGCCGGCCACCGAGCGGAAGCGGATCTGCAGCCGCTCTTCGTTCGAGGCGACGTGGGCGAGGACGCTCTTGTGTGACCAGCCTTCGGCCTCGCCGTGAGCCGGGTCGCCCCAGGCGTCGGTAGCGACGGAGTAGACGGCGCGCAAGAAACCCTCCTGCGAGCGGACGAACCAGCGCAGCTTCTCCTCGATCTCCGGCAGGAAGTCCAGGCTGCGCGGCGTCCAATCGACGGCCAGGGCGCGGCTGATGTCGTCGGTGTGCTGGCGGTCGTGGTAGCCGAACCAGAGCCAGTCTTCGACCTTGAGGTCGTACTCTGGGCCCATCGGCACGGCGAAGGTCAGTATCTCCTCGTGCCGCTCGTCGAGGCGCAGCGTCATGGCGATACGCGCGTCGTGTGCCTCGAAGAGCACCTGACGCAGGTCTTCGTGTGTCCACCGACGGCGCTCATCGACGACTGCCTGGTTGCGGCCGCGGACGTCGAAGAAGCGAGACGTATCGGCGATGAACTGCTCGTTGAGGACGCCGGCGTAGATCAGCCCGGCCCCGGACGGCGACAGGTCGCCAACGAGGTGGGCGATGAGGTCTTTGATCGTCCAGTCGCCGTACGGGAGGCCGCGGTCCCATTCTTCGGGCGAAAGTGCGTCGACGACGCGGAGAAGTTCGCGGTGGGCGTGCTGGAGGTCTACGACTGCGTGCTGGGCGGTGGGTAGCGTCACGAGGCGTATGATACGGCGGCGCTTTAGCGAGGGAAAGCGCCGCTGGAGCCGCTAGTGGCCGCCGCGACGGCGGAGGAAGGCGGGGACGATGAGCACGGCGAGAGGGATGGCGAAGGCCAGCGGCAGGATGATCGCCCAAGGGGTCGAGGCGTTCCCTTCGGTGGCTTCGTCCTGGGGCGTCACGTCGTCTGGCGGGACACCGGGGCCGGTCACAGCCTCGATCTCGGCGATCGCTTCCGCACGCAAGTCTTGGTTGCCGTGGATGAAGTGCGATCCGGAGCACAGGTGCGTCAGGTACTCGCCGGCGTCGATCCAGAGGAACAGGACGATTTCTTGGCCGATGTCTCTTTCGGATATGACGCCGCAGGTGCTCGGCGGGTCGTCGACGGCGATTTCGGACGGGCCAGAGCCCTTGTAGTAGGCGCTTACGGACACCACGCCGTCCATATCGCGGAGCGTCATTCCACCGCCGGGGTTGTCCGTCGGGTCCTCGAACACCGAGACCACCGTGCCGATGGCGACCACGTCGGCGGCCTGGACGCGCTCTTCTACCGTCGTCTGGATGCAGGAGCAGGCGTAGGCCGTGCCGCTCAGCGTCTGCAGCGGCGCGAATAGCAGGGCGAGGACGATGGGGACCGGGAGCGTTGCGGTGGCCAGCGTTCTCATGTTCGGAGCCTCGATGTCTAGACGCTGTGGGGGCCCGAATGGTTCCCGAACGCTAGCCGGCGGCCTCCACGGCGGCGCGGGCTGCTTCGCCCAGGTCGTCGGCGCGAATGAGGCTGAGGCTGGACGCGGCGAGGAGGCGTTCGCCCTCTTCGACGTTGGTGCCGACGAGGCGGGCGACCACGGGCACGCCGACGTCCATCTGGTTGTGGGCGTCGATGATGCCCTGGGCGATGACGTCGACGCGGGCCATGCCGCCGAAGATGTTGATCAGGATGGCCTTCACGTCCGGGTCTTCTCTTAGGATGCGGAAGGAGGCGATGACGCGCTGCGGGTCGTTGACGGTGCCGATGTCGAGGAAGTTCGCGGGGTCGCCGCCGGCGAGCTTGATGGCGTCCATCGTGGCCATGGCGAGGCCGGCGCCGTTGACGACGCAGCCGATGTTGCCGGTGAGCTTGATGTAGGTGCCGATGCCGGACTCCTGGGCGGCGATCTCCAGCGGGTCCTCTTCGTCGATGTCGCGCAGCTCGGCGATATCCTTGTGGCGGTAGAGTGCGTTGTCGTCAAAGCTGAACTTGGCGTCGGCTGCCAGCAAGCGGCCGTCCTTCGTCACGACGAGCGGGTTGACCTCGGCAAGCGAGCAGTCGTTTTCGGCGAAGGCGCGGTAGAGTCCAGCGATGAGGTTGCCCGCGGGCCGCATCAGTTCACCGCCAAGGCCGATCGCCATCGCC
This sequence comes from Chloroflexota bacterium, assembly GCA_022561635.1. GTDB lineage: Bacteria > Chloroflexota > Dehalococcoidia > SM23-28-2 > RBG-16-64-32 > CF-162. The sequence goes on from JADFQV010000023.1 coordinate 9,244, forward strand.
AGCCCGCGGCCCTGGAACGGCTGGAGGCCGATCGTCGGGTCGACGGGCGACTTCTTGATCGCGTCCGGGTCCTTTGCCGCGACCTCCTCGATCTCGACGCCACCCTCGGCCGAGGCCATGACGAGCGGCAGACCGACGGAGTTGTCGATGACGATGCCGAGGTACAGCTCGCGGTCGATTTCGATCCGCTCCTCGATGAGGACGCGCTTGACGAGCTGGCCTTCGGGGCCGGTCTGGTGGGTGACGAGCTGCATGCCGAGGATCTCACCGGCGGCGGCGCGCGCTTCTTTGGCGTCGGACGCTAGCTTGATGCCGCCGCCCTTGCCGCGTCCGCCGGCGTGGATCTGGGCCTTGACGACGACCGGCCCTCCTAGCTCCTCGGCGATAGCGGCGGCCTCATCGGCGGTCGCGGCGACCTTGCCCTTCGGCACGGGCACGCCGTAGCGGGAGAGGATCTCCTTGGCCTGGTACTCGTGAACCTTCATGCGTCACTCCATGATCTCGTAATTCGTGGTGTCCCTAATGTCATCTGGCCCTATGACCGTGCACTGGATCACCTCTTCCACACCGCTGACGATCCAGATATCGCACGAAATGTCCTGCCCGACGAGAGTGGGGTCGATGGCGTAGAGACCGCGCCCGGGGCAGGTGACGAGCGCGGTCGTCGGGTTGTACGTACATGCTTCCGTGTCGATCGGCTGACCTTGAAACTGGCCAATGAATAGGCCTTCGTCATCCGGGGCGACGGCCGGCGTGCCTTCGCTGGCAACAGGCGGCGCAGTCGGGATGTCGCCGGGCGCGGTCGGTGCGACCGTAACGGCGGCAGGCGAGGCGGACGGGCCTTCGGTCTTGCCATCGTCGGCGGGAGCGGTGGTGCCGGCGGCAGGAGACGACGCGCCGACAGTGATGGAGGGCGAGGTCGTGGGCGTAGCGTCGTCATCGCCGCCGCAGGCGATCACGGCGAGCGATAAAACGATTGCGGCGAAGGAAAACAACGCGAGGCGAAGCATTGTCTTCAGTTTAGAGGCGGCGCGGAGGCCAGACAAGAAACGCCCGCGCCGGCGACCTCTGTTTCGACGTCCGTTAGCGGGCGGCGGCGGGGGCGCCGGCGTGGGACTTCGCGAACTCGCCGAGGCGCTCGATCGCGGCGACGGCCTCGGGCAGCAGCGGCGCGAAGAACTGGAAGACGTGGATCATCTCGTCGTTCACTTCAAGCGTAACGTCCACGCCCGCGGCCTCAGCGCGTTCGTACACACGAGTCGAGTCGTCGAGCAGGATCTCGGCGTCACCGACCTGGATCAGCATCCGCGGCAGGCCCGTGAAGTCTGCGTGCAGCGGCGAGACGAGCGGGTCGCGCAGGTCCCCGTCAGGTAGGTAGCCGCGGGCCGTCTCCAGCGCGCCGCTCGGGTCGATCATCGGATCGGCCGCTCGGCGCGTCTTGATCGATTCGCCGGTGGACTCTAGATCGGTCCACGGCGAAAGGAGCACGGTTGCGGCAGGCAACGGGTCGCCGGCCTCGCGCAGGCGCTGGAGCGTAGCGAGGGCCAGTCCGCCGCCGGCGGAGTCGCCACCGATGACGAGCCGTGCCGGGTCGGCGCCCTGCTCCAGGAGCCAGCGGTAGCCTGATACGGCGTCGTCGAGGCCGGCCGGGAACGGATTCTCGGGGGCGAGCCGATAGTCGACAGCGAAGGCGCGCGCGTCGGCAGCCGCGGCGATCAAGCTGACCATGCGGGCGTGCGTGTTCACAGAGCCCATGTAGTAGCCACCGCCGTGCAGCCAGTAGACCGTTATGTCACCGGAAACGCCGGGCGGTGTGAACCACTCGCCAGGCACGCCGTCGGGGCCGGCCTTCTCGCGCTTAACGTCGTCGGCGACCGGGAAGGCCGCGGCGAGCTGCTCAAATTCGGCACGCGTCTCTTCTATCGGGACGCCTTCGCGCGACGGTCGCGCCTTGATCATCTGGATGATGTTCTGGAGTTGTGGACTGGCCATGGGGCTACCTGCTTTCGGTTAGCGTTCGCACGAACATGGTGACAGAGAGCGGCGAGATGTCAATCGGGCTACTCAGGAAGTGGCGCGTCGTTCAGGAACGAGCGGATGAGGCCTGCGAATAGCTCCGGCGCCAGGCGTGGCAGCGAGTGGCCGGTGTCCCCGAAGACGTACAGCCGGCCGTCCGGGAGCGAGCGCACCATGCGAGACGAGATCTCGTCGTCGAGGATCGGGCTGTTTTCGCCGCGGGCGACGAGGGCGGGGCAACGGACGTGCGTGAGCGAGTCCCAGAGGAAGTCGATCTCCGGGATCGCCGCTTTGGTGGTGACGTCCGCGAGGCGGCGGTCGTAGCGGTTGGCGTAGGAGCCGTCGTCGCCCTGGACGAGCGAGTTCTGGATCAGACGCTCAATGGAGGCATCGTCCAGCGTGGGCCACTGCCCGGCGTAGAAGGCCTGCGCCTCGTCGAGCGAGAACGAGCTCGGCGGCCGGTCGGCCTTCGACGTCATGTCCTTCTTCAGGCCGACGGCGCCGACGCGGGCCATCTGTGGGCCCATGTCCACGAGAGCCAGGTGTTTCAGGCGCAGCGAGTTCTCTCTAGCGTAGGCCATCGATACACGCGAGCCGAGGGAGAGGCCGACGAGATCGAAGCGCTGGAGGCCGATCTTGTCGACGAAGCGGGCCAGGTCCGACGCCAACGCCCAGACGAGGTAGCCGCCGGGCGCTGCTTCGCTCTCGCCGTGGCCGCGGAGATCGGGCGCGAAGATGTGGAACTCCTCGAGCAGGCGGTTCGCGCAGTCTTGCCAGTAGTAGGCGTAGTCCCGCAGGCCGTGCATGAGGACGAGCGGGCGCGTGCCGGCGCCCTGCCACTCGAAGTAGTGCAGACGCAGGCCGTTGACCTTGACCTCGCCCTCAGACGGCTGAACGAGCGTCATGCCGCTTCACCAACGTGATGCACCCACGACAAGTGGGAGGACACGGAGTTCACCAGACGCCGGTCTACCGTCCAGAGTTCGCAGCCCAGGAGTTCGGCGACAGCGAGGTACTGAGCGTCGTAAGCCCGCGGCTGGCCAAAGCGCGCGGCAAGATCAAGGGCACGAGGCTGTAGCGCTCGCGAATCCTGCCAGATTTCGACAGGGCTGCTGAGGCCGGCGGTGAGAATCTCGTGCGCGGCGAGCGGCGACAGCTCGCCGCGATGGCTAGACAGGCGAATGACCGAGGTGATCTCGGCATAGAAGAGAGGTGGCGCCACCAGCTGCGTCCCCGCGGAGAGCCACTCCTCCCAGAGGCGCGATGCGGTCGCTTGATGCGGGTCATCGAAGACGATGCTGAGGAAGAGGCTGGCATCAACGCAGACCGGCCCGCTCACCGCAGCCCTTCGCGACTTTCGCGGATCAGTTCGGCAACGTTAACGGGACCGTACCTGGCGCTGAACTTCTTACCCAGCGCCACGGTCTCGCTCAACCAGTTCAGCGCCTTGTCTTTGTCGTAGTTCACGGTTCTATCCTCTTTCGCGGGCCGGTAGGCCACGGCTGTTTCGGCCACCCCAGCCGCCTCGGCCTTTAACGCCTCAACGTCGGCGGGGTCTATGAAGTGCTGGTTGCCGAGCTTGCGCGACGGGAGCTTGCCGCTCCAGATCCAGCGACGGACCGTTTCCTCCGAGCGCCGGCAGGCCCGTGCTACCTGGCGAACGGTGAGGAGGTCGTCCTGTTCGGTCATGTTGTAGTATTCTACAACATCCGTGCGCCGTTCGCTAGTCGATGGGTTCCATCTCGTGGCTGTGCGTGTGGTCGTGGCCTTCCTCGTGCTGGGCGCGGTGGTCTGGGTCCTCGTGGTAGAACTGGAACAGCACGCCGCCGGAGTCCTTGGGGTGGATGAACGCCTCGACCCAGCCATGGGACTCGTTGACGCCGCCAAAGGGTTCGATTCCGAAGTCCTTCATCGCCTTCGCCGCGGCGTGGGCGTCTTCAACCTCGAAGGTCACGTGGTGCAGCCCGGGCCCCTTTTCCGCGATGAACTTGTGCAGGTAGCTGTTCTCGTCATACGGCTCTAGCAGCTCAAAGTGGCCCGTCCCGCCGGGCACGCGCAGGCCGACGCCGCGAAAGCCCACCTCGGGGTTCTCGAACCGTCCCTCGACGGTCATTCCCATCAGGTCCGTGAGGAGCGGAAGCGCGTCATCGAGCTTGTTCACCACCCAGGCGACGTGATCGAGTCGCTTGATCCCCATTGCATTGCTGTCCATGCACAGATTTCCTTTCCAGGCCCGGGCAGACGCTCACTGGGCGTTACCTACGGGCAGCGCCCATGATACGTCGCGCCGTACTTGTCGTCATCCGGTACGGCGATTAGGATACCGGCATGGCAGTGCCGATCCCGTCCAGCGGCTTCGAACGGAAAGAGGCAGTCCTCATCATCAACCCCGCCGCGCACAACGTGCCGGCGCTGAAACTGCGCCGGGAGGCGGAGGAGTGGCTGCGGGAAGCGGGCTGGCGGTTCCGCTGGGAGCAGACGACGGAAACGGGCCACGCGACGAGGATCGCGGCGCGCGCAGCGGCCGAGAAGGTACCGCTGGTGCTGGCCCTTGGCGGCGACGGCACGCTGAACGAAGTGGCGAACGGCCTGGCGGGCACGGAAACGGCGCTGGGCACGCTGCCGGCCGGCACGAGCAACATCTGGGCGCGCGAGGCGGGCATCAGCCGCAAGCTGGTAGAGGCCGTGCGGCTGATGGCGACCGGCGAGCGGCGACTGATCGACCTGGGTAAAGCAGGCGACCGCTACTTCATGCTCTTCGCCGGGATCGGCGTCGATGCGCAGATTACGCGCACCGTATCGCTGGACATGAAGCGGCATGTCGGCGCGGCGGCCTACGGCGTCGCCGCCCTGCGTGAGGCGCTGCGCTGGCGCTCGCGTCCGGTGACGGTGCGGCTGGACGGAGTGGAGCGGCGCATGGACGTGCTGATGGCGTTCGCGGGGAACACCCGCCTCTACGCCGGCCTGACCAAGATCACGCCCAATGCGGTCGTCGATGACGGCCTCCTCGACGTCTGCATCTACGAGGGCTCCGGCAGCCTGGACATTGCGATGCACACGGCGCGGACGCTGTTGAAGTCGCACAAGAAGGCGAACAAGGTCCTGTGCCAGCAGGTCAAGCGGCTGGAGTTCGACTGGGAGGATCCGCTGCCGATACAGCTGGACGGTGATCCGGTGGGCGACTGCCCGCGTGAGATCGAGGTGGCGCCCGGCGCGCTCTGGGTGATCGTGCCGGCCGGGCTCAGGACGGGTCTGTTCGCGGGGCCAGGGCGCCGGCCGCGAGAGGCCGAGCTGAGCCCGCCTCGACCGCAAACAGGCTAGCATCGTCGAGGAACGACCCCGAGAAGCGGTCCCAGTCCGTCCCCGTGACGAACATCTGGTCGACCTCGCCCAGCGACGCCAGGACGGAGTCCCGGCGCGAGGCGTCCATCTCGGACAGGATGTCATCCAGGAGGAGGAGCGGCGGGTCGCCCCGGCGCTCGCGCAGGAACTGAGCCTCCGCCAGCCTGAGCGAGAGCGCGATCGTCCGCTGCTGAGCGCGCGAGGCGAAGCCGGCCGCCGGGAAGTTGTCGAGCGAGAAGAGGACTTCGTCGCGGTGCGGCCCCTGCAGCGTCATGCCGGCGGGGATGTCGCGGCTAAGAGAGGCTTCGAGAGCACTGCGGTAGGCCTCAGCGATCGCTTCCTCCTCCGCCTCGGCGGGATCGATCGCCAGAGGCTCCAGGCGCGGGCGGTAGTGAGTGGCAAGGTGCTCACCCGGCGCCAGCCTAGCGTGCGTCTCCTGGGCAAGCCGCGAGATGACGTCGAGCGCCCTGGCGCGACGGCCGAAGATAACGGCGCCGTCGCGGGCGATCTCCTCGTCCCAGTAAGGCAGCTCGTCGCGGTTAGCCGCCCCCTCCCGGATGCGCCTGAGGAGGTGGTTGCGCTGGGTGAGGAGGCGATCGAACCGCGAGCGCGCCTTCGAGTAGACCGGGTCGACCTGCGCCAGCGCCATGTCGAGGAAACGGCGGCGCGTGGACGGCGAGCCGTCGATCAGGTGCAGGTCGTCGGCGGTGAAGAGCACGGCGGTGAGGCGGCCGACGGCGGCGGAGACGCGCTTCGCGACGCCGTTGACCTTGACGGTCTTGGTGGCGATCGGACCGTTCGGGCCGGGCCGGCTCGTCAGCGTTACCTCGACCTTGAGCGGGCCCTCAGCAGTCTCGGCCTGGCCGACGACTCGCGCGGCCGGCAGCACGTCGTCGAGGGCGGCGCGGCGGATGACCTGGGCGTCCTGCTCGGCGCGGGCGGCACGAATGGTGGCGAGCATGTATATCGCCTCGAGGATGTTGCTCTTGCCCTGCGCGTTCTCCCCGACGAAGACGCCGACCCGTCCCGGCAGGTCGATCTCCAGGCGCTCTATGTTCCGGTAATCAGTGAGCAGGAGGTGCGTCAATCGCATACGCGAAGTATACGATTGGCGGCTCTGCGCTGGGACGTGGGAGTGGCGGGTGCTTTCCTCGGTGGAGTCGCTTACCGCGGCCAGCGCCTGAGGGCGTACCACGTGCCGAAGGAGATGACGAGCAAGCCCGCGCCCGTCACCAGGAGCAGCAGATTCGCAGGTCTACTGTCCGGGTTGCCGCCGCCGCTTGGGAGACCGGACGGGACGCTCGGCGTAGGCGTTGGAGTGGCGAGCTCGAAGGCCGCGTACCCGGGGTCTTCGGCGAGCGGTTGCCAGTCGGGTTGGCGGGCGTCAGACGGCCCTTGCGTGAACTGAGTCTGGTTGCTGCCATCCGCGTTCATCATCCACAGCTGAATGTCTAGTCCGGCGGAAGCGGAGTAGACGATCCGGGTGCCGTCGGGCGACCAGCTTAGTTCCTCTTCGTTGTTATTCGAATTTGTGAGGTTGGTGTCATTCGAGCCGTCAGGCTCAATGGCGAAGATCTCGCAAGGGAAAATTCGACAAGTGCGGTAGGCAATCTTGGTGCTATCAGGAGACCAGGACGAGCCTCCATCGGAACCCGAGCCGTTGAACGTGAGCTGAAGGGGTTCGGTGCCGTCCGAATTAGCGACGAAGAGCTCGCCATTGCCGGCGTCACTAAAGTCTGAATATGTAATCTTCGTACCGTCTGGCGACCACGCTGGCCCTAGCTCAACACCCCCGTCGAAGAGGAACGAGACTTCGGTCGTCATCAGGTCAAGAACGTAAATGGCGACGCCCAGTTCTTCAAAGAAGGCAATCTTCGTGCCATCCGGGTTCCAGGCAGGGTCTGTGCCGCTATCCGTGAGCTGCGTCTGGTTAGATCCATCCGCGTCCATCACCCACAACCCGCCGCGGGAGAACGCGATGCTCTGCCCGTCTGGCGACCATGCAGGAGCCGTCTCGCGCTGCGGATTATTCGTCAGGTTAACGATCCCGCTGCCGTCGGGATTGATAGTAAGGATGTCGCCGTTTTGCTCGAAAGCGATCTTGCCGTTGAAGCCGGGGGCCGTAGCCTCCGCGGCCCGCTCACCGCCGTCGGCAACTATCAGCCACGCGAACAGCGCGCACGCCGCCACGATGATGGTCAGCGGGGCTATCAGAGTGCGAAATCGTGAAACGGCTCGTCTCGTACGACAGATACGATACCTCCAGTTTCACGGCTAAATTAGTCGACCAAGAAAGAGGGCGCCAATCCAGCCATGGATGATGCGGCCCTCGCCTCCATCACGAACCGCGCCACCGCCCCAGGCGTAGCGTAGAGCGCTCCCTGTAGGGACGTGAGAGTGGCGTCAGGCGCGACCGGCGTGGAGGGGCGAGCGCAGCACGGCTTCGGGACGCTGGCGGGACTTCTTGCCGGGGATCACGAGGCAGAAGCGGCTGCCGCCCTCGGGCCGCGACTCCACCCAGATGCGCCCGTGGTGCAGCTCGACGATGGACTTGGCGATCGCCAGGCCGAGGCCGAGGCCGTTGCGGTCGCCACGGTGAAAGGGCTCGAAAATGTCCTCTGCGTCCTCAGGCGGAACGCCGGGCCCGCAGTCGGCGACGCTGATCAGCGTTTCGCTGTTCGATATCGGCCTTGCTTCGACCGTGATGTGGCCGGCGGGAGGGCTGTAGCGCTGAGCGTTCGATAGCAGGTTGATCAGCACCTGCTCGAAGCGCAGCCGGTCCACGAGCACCGTCGCCCCGGAATCGGAGAGCTGCGTCTCGATCGTCTGGTGCTTGGCGGCGAGAAGCGGCTGCACGACCGCCACGGCGCCGGCGATGATATCGCTTAGCGACGCCTCGTCCAGTTCCAGGCGCGGCTGGAACTCGTCGTCTCGTGAGACTTCGACGAGATCGGAGACGAGGCTGGAGAGACGCGCGGCACCCTTGACAAGGCTACGCACCAGCTTGCCGCGCGAGCTCTCGGGGTCGCGGATATCCTCTTCCTCGAGAAGCATCTCGGCGCCGAGGCGAATGCTGGTGAGCGGCGTGCGCAGCTCGTGCGACACCGTCGTCAGGAAGTCGCTCTTCATGCGGCTCAGCTCGCGGAAGTGCTCCGCGTGCAGTCGCTGGCCTTCATATAGGCGACAGTTGTCCAGGGAGAGCCCCATGACCATGCCCAGGGCGGCCAGCAAGCGGTTGTCCTTGACCTTGGCGTTAGTGCGGCCGGCGACGATGGCGAGAACGCCGTCGAAGTTCTGGCGGCTGACCAACGGCACGTAGATGACGCGGTCGCCAGCGAAGGCGCTAAACCACTGATCGACGACCGCGGGACGGCGCAGGGTGAGCGATTCCTGAAGAGGCCAGAGCGTCTCGCTCGAGATGCTCTGGGGCTCGGCGGACTCCACCCAGCCCTCAGGCAGGCCGAACGAGGCGACGGGCCGCAGGGTGTCGTTGTCGTCGTCCAGCCAGGCGATGACAGCGGCACGCAGGCCCAGCCACTCGCCCAGGAGCTGGACGCCCGTCTCACAAGCCTGGTCGAAGTCGTGGATCTTCGCCAGCTGGTAGCCGAGATCGTGCGGATAGACGTAGCGGCGGTGCATACGTGTCTCCCAGCGGGCAGCCAGCTCGATCGCCAAAAAGGCAAAGGCCGCGGCGGGGATGATAACGATGGCGAGGTCGAAGGGAGAAAGGTCAAGCGCCACGTAGTAGATCGTGAGCAGAGCGAAGACCGCCCAGACGATGCCGGCCTGAGCCCAGCGTCTGGCAACGCCGATCTGGTGGATTGGGTCCTGCGTGAGCTCTTGCATGGGTGTATCTGCATAAGGAGATGAGCGACCCGCAGGCAGAGTTACACAGACGAGGGACTGTTCTGGGCAAGAAAGAGCGCTCTTGAGTCGTACGGTCGCGGGGGTGCGGCGATGAGACCCGAAGAGCGCTAACGCACTTCAGCGGTTGCGGCTCCGCTGGAATACACAATCATTATCTAGAAGAATTGATGTAGTTGTCAAGGAAAATTACTACCGCGAAATCGTTAGCTGGGCAGGCGGAATTGTGGATATCTCCCTGCAAATTGTGGAGAACCTGCCTGAAATGGCGTCGCGGAAGAATACCAACTGGTTTGGTTGGTAAAGTCCGAGTGGCCTTATGCGGCGACGAACTTGTAGCCGACGCCCCGCTCGCTGACGATCTCGCCGATCGTCGCCGGGTCGCCTTCCAGCTTCTGGCGCAGGCGCCGTACGTACACCTTCAGGTAGTCCACTTCATTGGTGTATTCGCGGCCCCAGACCTTCGCCAACAGCGTCTGGTGCGGTAGAACGCGGCCGGCGTTGCGGCTGAGGTGGTAGAGCAGCGAGTACTCGGTCGGCGTCAGGCGCACGACCTTGCCTTCAACGGTGACGGTACGGCTGGCGTAATCGATGCGCAGGCCGCCGGATTCGAACATCTCGCCGACCGCCGGTAGCTGGCTCTGGTAGCGGCGCAACACGGCGCGGACGCGTGCGAGCAGCTCGAGGTGGCTGAAGGGCTTCGTGATGTAGTCATCGGCGCCCATCTCCAGGCCGCGGACCTTGTCCACTTCCGTGTCACGAGCGCTGAGCATGACTACTGGCACGTCGGAGAATTCGCGGATCTCCTGGCAGACCTTGAACCCGTCCATATCTGGCAGGACGATGTCGAGGAGGACGAGGTCTGGCTTGTCCTGCTCGACGTGAGTCAGTGCGTCCTCGCCGGTCGCGACGGAAATTACGTGCGCATCGGGCCAGCGCAGGTTGAAGCAGAGGGTAACTATTTCAACAACATCTGGATCGTCGTCAACGATGAGAATCTTCATATGGCTTCCCAGCTATGCGTATCAAGTGCTCCAAAAGGTAAGATGGCTCAGTGTCGTGTGCGTTACAGGGCGGCTCACGTAGGGTGAAGGGCCGGAAAACGGCCAGTTAGCGTTTGACAGCAGAAGAAATCCTGCTGCGCCTGGCGGTAATTCTGGCCGCGGGCGTCGGCGACCGCTAGGGCCGGGCCGCTTTTCGCTACTGGCGACAGGTGATTAGTTCGTAACCGGCTCGATGACGACCACGGGGATCTGGCGGTCGGTGTGCTCCTGGTACGTGTTGTACGGCGGGAAGATGCCCGACATCTTCTGCCAGAGGGCCTCTCGTTCCTCGCCCTCGGCCGTGCGGGCCACGGCATCGAGGACGTTCGTGGCGACGCGGATCGAGACGTTCGGGTTGGCGGCCAGGTTCTTGTACCAGTCCGGGTTGTCTTTGGAGCCGCCGCGAGAAGCGACGACGACGTAGTTGCCGTCCACCTCGCCGTATATCAGGGGGACGGTGCGCGCGTCGCCGGAACGGCGGCCGGTGACCGCCAGGAGGAGGGTCGCGATGGGGCCGGGGCCGCCGCCGACGGAGGAGTCCCACATGTGCCCTTCCTTGCCTTCACTTTCGAGGTAGAGGGCGACGTGGTCTTTGATCCAGTCGGGCAGCTGAGTGGGGACGGAGAATTCGGGCATCGGCTGCTTCCTTTCAGGCGGCGCTTACCACTGGACGAACATCGGCATGACGACGTGGACGTAGGAGTCGTCGCCGATGGGGCGGATGACGCCGGGGCTGGACGGGCTCGTCGTTTCGAGGGCGACGCTGTCCACCTCGAGCACCTGCAAGACGTCCTGCAGGTAACGGCTGTTGAAGGCGATCTTGGCCTCCTCGCCCTCCATCTTGACGTCCATGTCGCCGCGGTGCTCGCCGATCTCCTCGGCGCGCGCGGAGATCGTCAGCTTGCCGGGCTGGCCCTCGCCCGACGGCTCCATCTGCAGCTTCACGATGCCGGCGCCGTCGCGAGCGAAGATGGCGGCTATGCGCGTCTCCTGGAGGAACTGCTTCATGTCGATTTCGGCGCGGCTGGTGAAGGACGACGGGATCAGCTGGCCGTAGTTGGGGAACGTCCCCTGGATCAGCGTGGCAACGATCTCGACCGAGTTCATCTTGAAGAGCACCTGGGTGCGCCCGCCGTTGATCGACATCTCGACCTGGTCGGTCTGGTCCGAGAGCAGGCGCTCGACCTCGCGCAGAGCGCGGACCGGCACGATGACCTCGACTTTTTCCGGAACCTCTTCCGTGAGAGCGAGCTTGTGGACGGCGAGGCGGAAGCCGTCCGCGGCGGCGAGGGTTAGCGTCTGTTCCTCCGCCAGGGTGTGGATGCCGGTGAGGACGGGGCGCGTGTCGTCGGTGGCGGCGGCGAACTGTACCTGGGTGATCGCCTTGCTCAGCTCGGCGGGCCCGAGGTTGATGCTGAGGCCGTCGTCGACGGGCGGCACGGGCGGGAAGTCTTCGGCGTCCATGCCGGCCATCGTCGCCTCGTTGCGAGCGCAGGTGATGTGCAGCTGGTGGCCGCGCTCCGAGACGCTGAGGTCGATCTTCTCGTTGGGGAGCGAGGCCACGAAGTCGGTGAGCAGGCGGGCGGGGATCGTGATCGATCCTTCCTCCTCGATCTGGGCGCCGATCCAACAGGTCACGGCCATCGTCAGGTCGGTGGCGACGAGCTTCAGGCGGCCCTGATCGGTCTCGAGCTTGATGTGCGAGGCCTGCGGCAGTGTGCTGCGCACGGGGACGGCGCGGCCGACGATCGAGAGGCCCTTGGTGAGGTTGTCCTGGAGACAAGAGAGTTTCATATGCTTACCTACTTTATCAATTGATGTGGGGCGTTAAAACGCGGCTAGTATAGCGCCGAGCCTGGAGACTCGCAAGCGGGAACCGGCAGGGGAGGTTGCGCCGCCAGGCGTTGGGGGTCCGCTCATCCTTCGAGAGCCTCAGGACGAGCGGTGTGGGGGCAGGCCGTAACTACGCCGAGTCGAGGTCGCGGAGGGATGCTTCGGCGGCCTCGCCGGTGGCGATCACCTCGTCGTCACCGTGTGTGGTGGAGACGAACATCGCCTCGAACTGCGAGGGGGCGAGGAAGACGCCGCGGCTGAGCATGCCGCGAAAGTAGGCGGCGTAGCGGTCGCGGTCGGCCTTGAGCGCGGTGGCGTAGTCGGTGACGTCTTCGGTGGTGAAGAACATCGTCATGATCGAGCCGGCGCGGTTGAGCCGGACCGGCACCTCGGCGGCCTCGGCGGCGCGGCGCAGCGTGTCCTCGAGGTAGACCGACGTGATCTCGAGGCGCTGGTAGACGACTTCCGAGTTCAGCATCTCCATGGTGACGATGCCGGCGGCCATCGCCAGCGGGTTGCCGGAGAGCGTGCCGGCCTGGTAGACAGGCCCGAGGGGAGCGACTTGCTCCATGATCTCCCGCCGGCCGCCATAGGCCGCGACGGGCAATCCGCCACCGATGATCTTGCCGAGGCAGGTGAGGTCCGGGGTGACGTTGAGGAGCGTTTGCGCCGCGCCGTAGTGCAGCCGAAATCCGGTGATCACTTCGTCGAAGACAAGGAGAGCGCCGTACTGTGTGGTCACTTCGCGGAGACCTTCGAGGAAGCCGGGGGCGGGCGGCACGACGCCCATGTTGGCGGCGATCGGCTCCAGGATGACGGCTGCGATGCGTTCGCCCTCGGCCTCGAACAGCGCCTTCACGGCTGCGATGTCGTTGTAGGGCGCGAGCAGTGTCTCGGCGGCGTAGGCTTTGGGGACGCCGGCGCTGTCTGGCAGGCTGAGAGTGATCGCGCCCGATCCGGCGCGGACGAGAAGCCCGTCGGCGTGACCGTGGTAGCCGCCCTCGAACTTGACGATGGCGTCGCGCCCGGTGGCGGCCCGCGCGAGACGCAGCGCGGACATCGTGGCCTCCGTGCCGGAGTTGACGAAGCGCACGAGCTCCATCGACGGCACAGCCTCGCAGATGAGGCGCGCCAGCTCGATCTCCAGCTCACTGGTCGCGCCGTAGGCCGTGCCCCGCTTGGCGGCGCCTGCCACGACGTCGGCGATGCGCGGCGGGGCGTGGCCGAGGATCAGCGGTCCGTAGGCGCCGACGTAGTCGATGTAACGGCGGCCATCCACGTCGAAGATGTGCGGGCCACTGCCATAAGCGATAACCAGCGGATCGCCGCCGACAGCCTTGAAGGCACGCACCGGACTGGAGACGCCTCCCGGCATCAGCTGGCGCGCCCGCTCGAACAGCTCGCGCGAACGCGGCCCGGGTGTCTCACTCAACGTCGGGCACCAGCATGGCGACGAGTTCAGAGAGCGACTCGACGCGGACGTCTGGAAACGGAATGCCGCGCGGCTTGCGGTAGCCGTTGCGGTTGACCCAGGCGGCGCGCATGCCGGCGCGCGACGGGCCGAGGACATCGGGAATCGGATTGTCGCCGACGTAGAGGATCTCCTCGGGTGGCAGGCGCAGGCGGCGGGCCATCTTCAGGAAGATCTCTGGATTGGGCTTGATCGCCCGCGCGTTCTCCGACGAGAGAACGTGCTCGAAGCGCAGGTCGTTGCGCTGGAGGCACGACGTCAGAAAGTCGTCGTCGGCGTTGGAGAGAAGCGCCGTCTTGTAGTGGCGGCCGATGGCCTCGATCGCCGGCCGGGACTCGTCGAAGGCGGTCGCGTCGGCGAGGGCGGATTTGAAGAGCAGCGAGGCGCGCCAGGCGTCGCCCTCCAGACCGAGCTGGGCGAAGACGCGCTCGAACTGGCGAGCCCAGGCCTCGTCGTAGCGCTGGTAGACCGGATCGCGGTGGTGCTCGGCGCGCATGAGGTAGGAGGCGCGCAGGAAGCGCCGCCAGAGGTCGTGGGCGTCGGCGTCGAGCGACTGGTCGGCGCAGATTTCGGCCATTGTGGCGATGAAGTCGGGCTCCGTGAAGTCGATGACGGTGCCGTAGGCGTCGAAGACGACAGCCTTGACGTCGCCGGGGCGCAGGCGTTTTCTCGGTTGGCGGGCCATATCGTGAGGTTACCAAAACGATGCCGCACAGGCGTGCGCGGCGCTGGAGCGTGGCTGCCCCGCTCGCCCTTCGAGAGCCTCAGGACGAGCGGGGCGGTTCCGGTCGAGATGCGTAAGGCTTGGGCTAGCTGGGCATGTCGATGAGGTGGCCGAGCTTGTCGCGCTTAGTCTCCAGGTATTTGCGGTTGTGCTTGTTCGGCGTCGCCTGGATCGAGACTCGCTCGACGACCTCGAGCCCGTAGCCCTCGATACCGGCGCGCTTCTGTGGGTTGTTGGTCAGCAGGCGCACCTTCGAGAGGCCGAGGTCGAGCAGAATCTGCATGCCGATGCCGTAGTCGCGGCGATCGGCGGCGAAACCAAGCGCTTCGTTCGCCTCGACCGTGTCGAGGCCCTTCGTCTCCTGGAGCGAGTAGGCACGGATCTTGTTGTGGAAGCCGATGCCGCGCCCTTCCTGCCGCATGTAGAGGAGGACACCGCGGCCCTCCTCGGCGATCCGGCTGAGGGCGAGGTCGACCTGGTCGCCGCAATCGCAGCGCATCGAGCCGAAGACGTCGCCGGTGACGCACTGAGAGTGCACGCGCACGAGGACGGGGTCGGACGTCGTCAGGTCGCCCATGACGAGCGCCGCATGCTCATCCGCGTCGATCTGGGAGCGATAGGCGTAGAGCGTGAACTCGCCCCACTTGGTGGGCAGGGAGGTGGCGGCCACGCGCTCGACGAGGCGTTCGCGCGCGACACGGTGGCGGATGAGCTGGTTAATGCTGATGATCCTGATCTTGTGCCGCTTTGCGAAGCGCGTCAGCGCCTTGTGGCGCATCATCTTGCCGTCTGCGCTCATCAGCTCGCAGAGGACGGCGACGGGCTGCAGTTCAGCCAGGCGACAGAGGTCGACGCAGGCCTCGGTGTGGCCGGCGCGCACGAGGACGCCGCCGCCACGGGCGCGCAGCGGGTAGATGTGGCCCGGCGGGACGAGGTCAACCGGCTCAGACCTGGGGTCGGCGAGCACCTGAATCGTGCGTGCGCGGTCGGCCGCCGAAACGCCGGTCGTTATCCCCTTTCGGGCGTCGACGGAGACGGTGAAGGCGGTGCCGTATGGGGCCTGGTTGTCGCCGACCATCTGCGGGATGCGCAGCGTGTCCAGCCGCTCTTCGGCCATCGGCACACAGATGATGCCGCTGGTGTACTTGAGCATGAAGGCGATCGCTTCTTCGTTGACGTGCTCGGCAGCGATGATCAGGTCGCCCTCGTTCTCGCGGTCGTCATCGTCGACGACGATCACGAAGCGGCCGGCGCGGAAGTCCTCGACTGCCTTCTCGACGGACGAGAAGCCGGGCTCCTGGAGGTCATCGGTGGGATCGCTGGGTTTGGCCGAGATCTTCTTGCCACGGGGCATATCGAGCCTCCTCTTACTGTCGCGTTCGCGTGTTGGATACGCGCACCCGCATTATGCGCCAACCTTTACGTGCGCGTCAAGGTTGGCGCTAGCCGCGTCGGGGACGGTCGAGGTCCGCGCTGGCGATGACGATCGTCACCGGCCCGTCGTTGACGAGGTCAACAGACATTTTCGCGCCGAAGCGGCCGGTGCGCGTCTCGACGCCGAGGCGGCGTAGCTCCTCCGCGAAGGCCGCGACGAGGGGCTCGGCCGCTTCGGGACGGGCGGCGGCGTCAAAGCTGGGGCGGCGGCCACGGCGGACGTCGGCCAGGAGCGTGAACTGGCTGACGACGAGCGCCTCGCCGCCGGTTTCGATCAGCGAGAGGTTGAAGCGGCCATCGTCGTCGCTGAAGATGCGCATCTCCGCGCACTTGGCAGCGATGCGGCGCGACTCGGCCTCGTCGTCACCGTCCGCGACGCCGACGAGCAGGAGCAGGCCGGGACCGATCGAGGCGATCGCCTCGCCGCCGACTGTGACGGAGGCGCCGGCGACGCGCTGGAGGACGACGTTCATGCCGCTATGGTAGGGGACAGGAGACAAGAGACGGGGGACAGGGGAGCGAGACGGCGCTAGTCGACGGAGGCTTCGGTCTTCGAGGCGCTGTCTTTGGAGCCGGTGCTGTCGCTCTTCGCAGCGGACTTGCCGTTGTCGCTTGAGGTGCTGGACGAAGCGCCGTCGCTGGACGAGGCACCGTCGCTGGACGAAGCGCCGTCGCTGGACGGCGGGGAGCCGCGGTTATCGGTGCTGTAGAAGCCGCTGCCCTTGAAGATGACGGCCGGCATGCTGATCTGACGCCGGGCGCGGGCGCTGCACCGTATGCACTTCTGAGTCGACGGAGCGTCGAAGCCCTCCGTCTTTTCGTAAGTGTGGCCTTTAGAGCAGCGATATTCGTATACGGGCAATCGTGGGCTCCCTCTGAGATTAAGAGAGAAGACCCTCCCAGGGCCTTCCGCCCCTATTATAGCGGGCGCTAAGGGAAACCGACAAACGCGCCGATCTCGGTCTCTCGTGCGGCTGGCCAGCCGGCGTCGTCCGGCAAGCGTATAATTAGATTGCGCCGGGACGTATCCCCCTTATGTGAAGCACCCCGTCTTGGTCCGCATACCAAGACAGCGCCCCGGCGCTGGTATACTTGCCCGCCCGGACGTCCTCTTCCTCATCTCAATTGTCTTGACCGCGCACCAAGACAGCGCCCCGGCGCACGCATGACTATGAATGTGCCCATAGAGACGCTGGTATTTATTCTGCCTCCGTTTGTGGCGCTGTGGTTGACGATGTTCTCGCGGACGGCCACTAGCGTAGCCGCACTGCTAGTCATCATGTTCGCCTTAACATGGACAGGCGAATGACGACTACGTCGGGGCGTGACGCGACAAGGTCTCGCCCTTTCTAGTCTCTACAGCGTCCCGGCGCTATACTCATCCCCGCGTCGGGGCGTTTCCCCATTTCTGTCTGCCTTGGTCTGACCGCCACGGCGCGCCCCGGCGCTCTTTTTTGATATGGAAGGGGTAGCCGCCGGGCGCTCCAAGGGTGAGCATGGCAGGCCAGAGCGCGCTATCACAGCCTAGGACTAAGTAATTTCACGCCTAGGGTGTGTGAACTAACCAACCCCCGCGCCGGTTGTTCGGCGTGAAGGCACCTGTGTATACTGGTCGTTCGGACGCTGGAACAGGAGTAACCACTTGGCCACAACCGTAACAATGAAGTCCCTGCTGGAGGCAGGCGTGCACTTTGGGCACCAGACAAGGCGCTGGAACCCGAAGATGCGCAAGTATATCTTCACCGAGCGCAACGGCATCCACATCCTCGACCTGCAGCAGACGGTGCATCTGCTGGCAGACGCCCGCAACTTCGTGCGCGACCTCGTGGCGGAAGGCGGCACGCTGCTCTTCGTCGGCACCAAGCGCCAGGCCCAGGGAGCGATCGAGACCGAGGCGCGACGCTGCGGCATGCCCTTCGTGGTGACGCGATGGCTGGGCGGCACGCTGACGAACTTCCACACGATTCAGAACCGCATCGACCACCTCGTGCGCATGGAAGACGCCAAGGCCCGCGGCGAGTTCGAGTACTACCCGAAGAAGGAGCGCCTGAAGCTGGAGGAAGAGATCGTCCGGCTGAACCGCTACTTCGGCGGGATCAAAGAGATGACCGCGCTACCCTCGGCGGTCTTCCTCGTCGACACGACGAACGAGTCGATCGCTGTTGCCGAAGCGCTGCGCATCAACCTGCCTATCGTCTCGCTCGTCGACACGAACTGCGATCCGGACGTCATCGACTACCCGGTCCCCTCCAACGACGACGCCATCCGCGCGATCAAGCTGATCACGAGCCTGATGGCGGACGCCGTGCTGGAAGGCCTGACGGCGCGCGAATTCGCTGAGCAGGCGTCGCTGGAGGCCGAAGACGTCGAAGTCGACGCCTACAAGGAGACGGGCTACGTCGTCTCGCCGGACGAGCAGTCTCCCGCCGAAATCGCCGCCGAAGAGGAAGCGGCCGCAGCCGAAATCGCCGCTGCCGAGGCCGCCGAAGTTGCTGCCGCCGAGGCCGCCAAAGTTGCCGCTGAGGCTGCCAAAGCCCAAGCGGCGACCGCCGAAACGGCCGCTACCGAATCCGACACGCCAGCCGCCGAATCCGACACGCCGGCCGCCGAATCCGATGCGCCAGCCGCCGAAGCCGATGCGCCAGCCGCCGAAGAGCCAACGCCTGAAGCGGCAGCGGACGCGCCAGCCCCCGAGGCCGCAACGCCGGCGGCCGAAGCCGAGCCTCCAGCCGCGAAGCCAGAAGCGACTGCGGCGACGGAACCTGCAGCCGAGGCGCCTGCCGAAGAAGCGGCGGAGGGCAAGGCCGAAGCCAGCGCGGACGACGCGAAGGCAGACGAAGGCGAGGCCGAAGCCGGCGCGGACGCGAAAGCGAACGAGGGCGAGGCCGAAGCCGGCGCGGACGACGCGAAGACGGCGTCCGAAGACGACAGCAAGACCGAATAACCCAGCCAATTTCCCCGGGAGCGATACCTCACATGGCAATTTCCGCTGAAGACGTTAAGAAGCTGCGCGAACAGACCGGCGCCGGCATGCTCGCCTCCAAGAACGCGCTCGATGAGGCCAAGGGCGACATCGACAAGGCGAAGGCGATCCTCAACGAGGCCGGGTTCGCCGCCGCCACCAAGCGCGCGGACCGCGAGACCGCGGAGGGCCTCGTCCAGTCCTACATCCACCACAACCAGCGCGTCGGCGCGCTCGTGGAGGTCAACTGCGAGACCGACTTCGTGGCGCGCACGGACGACTTCAAGGAGCTGGTGGCGGCGATCGCCCTGCAGATCGGCGGCGCTCAGCCGAAGTACGTCTCGATCGAAGACCTGCCGGCGGACAGCGACGAGGACCCG
>JADFQV010000024.1 GCA_022561635.1 Chloroflexota bacterium
TACGGGACTGGACATCGACTCGCTGCTCTACAGCTACCTTTACAGTTGGGCGCCGGGCGTCGAAGAGACGATCTTCAACAACCTGGCGACGTCGCTGGAGATGCCAGAAGTAACGAACTTTATCTTCACGCTGCGGGAGGGCGTAAAGAACGCCCCGGCAGGAAGCGAGTTCGACGGCGAAGACATCGACTCTGAGGCTTGCAAGGAGAGCTTCGTCCGCCGGGGCACATCGATCACGGCGGTGGACAAGCGCTTCCCGCAGAAGATAGCCGGCAGCAGGGACCCGGCGATGCTGCGCCCCGCTCTGCAGACGCCAGACAAGTACACGTTCAGCTTCAACATGGCGGAGCCGTTCGTTCCGGCCGTGCGGGAGATGGCGAACGCCACCTGGGCGATGCTCTCACCGGGTGTCAACTTGAACGCGCCCCAGCTGCAGCTTAGCCGCAACGCCTATGGCAGCGGGCCCTTCATGCTGGAGGAGTTCGTCGGCAACGAGCGCATCGTGATTAGGCGTAACCCCGACTACTTCATCGCCGACCGGCCGTACCTCGATCAGATCACCTATGTGATCATCACGGACAACTCCTCGCTGCTGGCGGCCTTCGGGGCCGGCCAGCACGACGTCAGTGGCGCGATCCTGGTGAAGGAAGACTTCGACGAGTTCGACGCCGACCCAGCGGTCGCCGTGGCCAGGGCGCCGAGCCTCTTCTACCCGGTCGTGCACCTCAACGTGCGACGGGACCCGTACGACGACATTCGCGTCCGCGAGGCGCTGAACATCTCGATCAACCGTGACCTGATCATCGAGCTGGCGCAGTCGGGCGAGGGCCAGTACGGCGGGCCGATCCAGTGGCCGCAGGTGAAGTGGGCACTGCCCAAGGCGCGGCTGGATGCGTTCTATAAGCGGGATGTGACGAAGGCCAAGCAGCTGATGGAAGCGGCCGGCCGCGCCGACGGCTTTACGGCGCTGCTCAAGACGCCGCGGCTGCCGGGCGTCAACGTGATCAACGACATCGCCAGGATCATCGTCGACAGCTGGAAGGATATCAACGTTAACATCCAGATCGACGAGGTTGAGTTGGGCGCGTACATCGGGTCGGTCCTACTGCCCGGTAACTTCGATATGACGTTCTTCCCCAACCTGCCCTACGACGAGCCGGACCGGCCGCTGTCCTTCTACCACTCGCTGGGCGTGACGGGTTCCGGCAACTGGACGGGCTACACGAACCCGACCCTCGACAAGCTAATCGACGCGCAGGCGGCGGAGTTCGACGTCGAAGCGCGTCAGGCGATCATCACGGAAGCGCAGGAGCTGATCCTGAGCGAGCACGGACCGCAGCTGACGACGACCGGCGGCTACGGGTACTCTGCGCGCCGGGGGTACGTGCACTTCCCGTTCTCGATAGCCGACGACACGCCTTTGGACTCCAACCCCTTCGGCGTCGATATCTGGACGGAGCAGACGACTTAGGCCGGCGGCCGCCCACCAAGGCCATGCGCAACTACATCATCCGGCGGCTGCTGCTGCTGATCCCGATCATGATCCTCGTGAGCTTCATGACTCACGCCACGTTTCGGATAATCCCGGGGAGCGCCGCGCACTTGATCTGCGGCATTAGCTGCACAGAAGAGACGGTGGCGGCGATCGAGGAAGAGTACGGTCTGGACGAGAACTTCTTCCAGCAGTACGGGGAGTGGCTTGGCGTCTACCCGGACGATGACGCAGGCGACAGCAAGATACCGATTATCGGAGTGCGCGGCAAGTTCTCCGGCGTCCTTCAGGGCGACTTCGGGGTGTCGTTCCTAAATACCGGGCAGACTGTCGTGGACAGATTGGGCCGGACTATGCCTGTGACGCTCGAACTGATGGCGTTGTCGCTCCTATTTGCGGTTGTCCTCGGCATACCCCCGGGCGTCTTATCGGCGATCAGGCCGGGCTCGATGGCTGACTTGGTCGTGCGTATGACGAGCGTTGCCTGGTTATCCGTTCCCAACTTCTACCTGGCGATCCTGGTGATCGCCATCGGGTCGAACCAGTTCGGCTGGTTACCACCTAACTTCGCCACTGGTAAGGCTGTCGGTTTTTTTGAGGATCCGATCCAGAACCTGGAGACTTTCTTCTTCCCGTCTCTTGTTCTTTCGTTAGGAATCGCCGCCGTGATCATGCGTTTGACGCGCTCATCGATGCTCGAGGTGATGCGAAACGACTACGTGCGCACGGCGTGGTCGAAAGGCCTGAAGGAGCGTACCGTCGTTTGGCGGCACGCGCTCAAGAACGCGATGATCCCCGTCCTCACGATCATCGGCCTGCAGGTGGGTGCGCTGATCGGTGGCGCGGTGCTGATCGAGAACGTGTTCGCGCTGAACGGCATGGGCAGGTATTTGCTGGTGTCCGTGATCGGCCGCGATCTCCTCGTCGTGCAGAGTCTCGTGCTGATCTTCGCCATAGTGTTCGTGATTATCAATCTGGTGGTGGACGTCCTCTACGCCTGGCTCGATCCCAGGATCAGGTACGGTTAGGCGATGGCGAAAGAAACAGCTCTCGAACTCGACTCAGCGCTGGCGCCGAGCCGCGCCCCGGCCTGGCGGAAAATGCTGCGGATGGCGCGTGCGCATCCACTGGGCGTCTTCGGGCTCTTCTGCATTCTGCTGATCATGTTCTGCGCCATCTTCGCCGACTTCATCATGCCGTACGACCCGGAGGCTATCGCCGAGCTGGGCGAGTCGGTGAAGCAAAGCCCGTCGCTGGCACACCCCTTCGGCACCGACCGGCTGGGCTCGGACACTTTCAGCCGCACGATCTTCGGTGCGCGCATCGCGATGATTATAGGGGTTGTGTCGGTCGTGGTAGGTATGACGGCGGGAAGCGCCGTCGGGATCGCCTCCGGCTACTTCGGCGGCTTCGTCGACTCGGTTCTCCAGCGGTTCATCGACGCGCTGCTTGCTTTTCCGGCGATCGTCTTGCTGTTGGCGATCATCGCTGTGATTGGCAACGAGGACTCGGCCGTCCGCAGTTTCCTGAACTCCACGCCCTTGCCGTCCGGAACGGTGTGGGGGATACCCAACTTCCTCGACGTCATCATCATCTCGCTGGCTATCGGCTTCGCGATTGCGGTCGGTGCGGCGCGCGTGATTCGTGGCGCCGTGCTGTCACTCAAGGAGAACGTCTACATTGATGCGGCGCGGTCCATGGGCGCCAGCGACTTTCGGATCATGGTCCGGCACGTCCTGCCGAACGTAGCCGCGCTGATCGTGGTGCTGGGGACGATCTTCTTGCCGATCGCCATCCTGGCCGAGGCGGCGATCAGCTTCCTGGGCATCGGTCTGCCCTCCGGGACGCCGTCGTGGGGCTCTGACATGGGCGACGAGTCCAACCGCCTTGACGCGATCAACCGCGGAGTCTGGTGGGTCGTCTTCTTCCCCGGCCTGGCGCTGAGCGTTGTCGTTCTGGGCTTCAACCTTCTGGGCGACTCTTTCCGCGACATCAGCGACCCGCGGCTGCGGGGCGGCGGCGGGTCGGGCAGCGCCAGCCGCACCGGCTTCTAGTCAGTCGCCTCTGCGGGCCCCGTCAGGCCTCTCGGTCGTCCGCCAACGCTTCACGCACCACGTCCATGTCCTTGTCGCCGCGGCCCGAGAGGTTGATGAGGACGATCTTGTCGGCGTCCAACGTCTTCGCCAGGTTCGCAGCATAGTAGATGGCGTGAGCGGACTCCAGCGCCGGGATGATGCCTTCCGTCTCGCAGAGCAGCGTGAAGCCTTCCAGGGCCTCGCGATCGGTGACCGAGACGTACTCCGCCCGGCCGCTGTCCTTGTAGAAGGAGTGCTCAGGGCCGACGCCGGGATAGTCGAGGCCGGCCGAGATCGAGTGCGCTTCCATGACCTGGCCGTCGTCGTCCTGAAGGAGGTACGACATGGCGCCGTGTAAGACGCCAGGGCGGCCGCCGGCAAGCGTCGCGGCGTGGTGGCCGCTGTTCACGCCCTCACCCGCCGCCTCGACGCCTACGAAGCGTACTTCTTCGTCGGCGAAGAACGGATGGAAGAGCCCGATCGCGTTGGAGCCGCCACCGACGCAAGCGACGGCGTAGTCCGGAAGGCGGCCCTCGACCTCTAGCATCTGCGCGCGCGACTCGTCGCCGATGACGGACTGGAAGTCGCGCACGATCATCGGGTATGGGTGTGGGCCGACGACGGAGCCGATGAGGTAGTGCGTGGTCTCGACGTTGGTCACCCAGTCGCGGATCGCTTCGTTGATCGCGTCCTTCAGTGTGCGTGAGCCAGAGGCGACGGGGCGGACCTCGGCGCCGAGGAGCTTCATGCGGAAGACGTTGAGCGCCTGTCGGCGGATGTCCTCTTCGCCCATGTAGACGACGCACTCCAGTCCAAGCTTGGCGCAGACCGTTGCGGCGGCGACGCCGTGCTGGCCAGCGCCCGTCTCGGCGACGACGCGCGGCTTGCCCATGCGGCGGACGAGCAGACCCTGACCCAGCGCGTTGTTGATCTTGTGCGCGCCGGTGTGCGCCAGGTCTTCTCGCTTGAGGTAGATTCTGGCGCCGCCAAGCTGCTCCGTGAGGCGGTTGGCGAAGTAGAGCGGCGTTGGCCGGCCCGCGTAGTGGCGCAGAAGGTCGGCCAGCTCCTCTTCGAACGCCGGATCGGCGCGCGCGGCGCGGTATTCGTCCTCGAGTTCGGCGACGGCTGCCATCAGCGTCTCCGGGATGTACTGGCCGCCGTACGGGCCGAAGCGGCCGCGTTCGTCCGGGCGGGCGGCGCTAGGCTGAGCGCACATCTCGCTGGGCCTTGGCGGCGGCGATGAAGGCGCGAATCTTGGCCGGGTCCTTCAAGCCGTCGGTCTCGACGCCGGAGGAGACATCGACGCCCCACGGCCGGACGTCGCGCACGGCCTCTGCGACGTTCGTCGGCGTGAGCCCGCCGGCGAGCAAGGTCGGCGTCTCTCGCGCGATCTCTGCCGCGACAGTCCAGTCGAGCGTGACGCCGGTGCCGCCGTAGGCCCCCTCGACGTAGGGGTCGAGGAGGACGATCGCGTCCCCGTGGACGTGGGTCATCAGCTCTTCGGCTTTCTCTTCCGGGCGCAACTTCAGGCACTTGAGGACCGGCCGCCGGATGTGCTCGTTGAGTTCCCACGGCTCGGAGCCGGAGAGCTGCACGAGGTCCAGTCCGCAGCCCTCGGCGATGTCGTTGATCGTATCGGCGTCCTGGTCGGCGAAGACGCCGACGAGGAGCGGCCGGCGGCGGCCGAGCGCGGCTGCGATCTCGGCAGCGCCGGCGTCGTGGGAGACGTGCTCGCGCTGGCCGAGGCCCTCGGCGATGCGACCCGCCTGGCCGAGCGTCACCTGGCGCTTCGACGGCGCGAAGACGACGCCGACGAAGTCAGCGCCGAACGCCGCCGCCGCGCGCGCGGTGACGGGGTCGGAGACGCCGCAGATCTTAACGAAAGTCATAGCGGGGCGCTCATCCCAGTAGCTCCCGTATCTTGTCGGCCGGGTCGGGGGCGGTGACGACGCCCTCGCCGATCAGGACGGCGTCGACGCCGGCGCGCTCCAGGCGGATCATGTCTTCGCGGGTAAAGATGCCACTTTCGGAGACGATCGTGGCGTTGGGCGGGGCCAGCGGGCGCAGCCGTTCGGTCGTCGCCAGGTCGACGTTGAAGGTGCGGAGGTCGCGGTTTGTGATGCCGATGAGCGGGGCGTCCGTGACTGGGGCGCGGGCCAGCTCTCGCTCTTCGTGCACCTCGATTAGCGCGTCGAGGCCGAGCGCCTCCGCCGTCGCCATGAGGTCACGGAGGAGCGAGTCGGCGAGGATGGAGGCGATGAGGAGGACGGCGTCTGCGCCGTTAGCGCGCGCTTCGTAGAGGTGGTAAGGGTCGATCGTGAAGTCCTTGCGCAGGATTGGCGGGCCCTGGGGAAGTGCCTCGCGGACCGCGCGCATGTAGCCGAGGCTGCCCTGGAAGTGCTTCTCGTCCGTGAGGACGGAGATTGCGGCCGCGCCGCCCTCGGTGTAGCGCCCGGCGAGCCAGACCGGGTCGAAGTCGGCCCGAAGGACGCCGCGCGATGGCGACGCCTTCTTGGCCTCGGCGATGAGGCTGATCTTCGGGCCGCGCAGGGCCTTCGCAAAGCCCCGCGGCGCCGGCGCGGCCTCTGCCTGCCGGCGCATCTCGGCGAGCGGCACGCGCTCCAGGGCAGCGGTTAGCTCGTCGCGTTTGTCGGCGACGATGCGGTCGAGGATCGTCTCGCTCTGCTGCGTCATCTGCGATTGATTATCCTACGCTATCCAAGCGTCACGGTCAGTTCGACGAACGTTGTTAGCCGCTCTTTGGCCGCACCGGAATCGACCGACTCGGCGGCGGCCTGGAGCCCGTCGCTGACGTTGGGCACCATATCGGCGGCGACGAGAGCGGCGGCGGCGTTGAGGAGCACGATGTCACGCATGGCGCCGGCCTCGCCGTCGAGGAGCGCGGTCAGTACCTTCGCGTTCTCCTTTGGTGTACCGCCCTGGACGGCGTTAGGAACGGCCGTCGGCAGGCCCAGCTTGCGCGGATCGATCGTGTACTCCTCGCCTTCGCCTCTGTTGATCTCGTAGACGGGGCTGGGGCCGTCGAGCGTCAGTTCGTCGCTGCCGTCGTGGCCGTGGATCACGAGCACGTGGCGGCTGCCCAGGCGGTCGAGGGCGGCGGCCATGAGACCGGCCAACTCGGGCTGGGCGACGCCGAGCAGCTGGTGTTGCGCGCGCGCCGGGTTGGTGAGCGGGCCGAGAATGTTGAACGCGGTGCGGACACCCAGCTCGCGGCGCGTGGGCGCGGCGTGCTTCATCGCCGGGTGGAACGCCTGAGCAAACATGAAGCCGAAGCCGGCTTCCTCGATGCACTGCGCCACGTGCTCCGGTGTGAGGTCGATCTTCGCCCCGAGAGCCTCCAGCACGTCGGCCGAGCCGCAGCTGCTGGACATCGCCCGGTTGCCGTGCTTGGCGACGCGCGCGCCGGCGCCGGCCGCGACGAACGCCGCCGCCGTCGAAACGTTGAACATACCGCGGCCGTCGCCACCGGTGCCGCAGGTGTCGAGCAGCGGGCCGTCCACCTCCACGCGCAGCGAGTGCTCGCGCATCGTGCGCGCCATGCCGACGATCTCGTCGACGGTCTCGCCTTTCATGCGCAGGGCGACGAGGAACGCGGAGAGGAGCGCCGGCGTGGCCTCGCCGCGGAAGACGTCGCCGAGCGCGTCGGCGGCCTCGTCCTCGGAGAGGTCGCGGCGGTCGTTGACCAGGGCGGCGATCGCGTCTTGGATGCTCATGGCTACATCTCCAGGAAGTTCTTGAGCAGGTGCTTGCCCTCGCCGGTGAGGATCGACTCCGGGTGGAACTGCACGCCCTCGATGGCGTGGCGGCGGTGGCGGACGCCCATGATGACGCCGCTGTCTGATGTTGCGGTCACTTCCAGCTCATCCTCCGGGAACGACTCCTTGCTGATGGCGAGAGAATGATAACGGATCGCCTCGAACGGTTCCGGCAGACCGGCGAAGACGCCCTTGCCGTCGTGGCTGATCATCGACGTCTTGCCGTGGACGATCTCGCCGGCGCTGACGGTCTCGCCGCCGAACGCCTCGCCGATCGCCTGGTGGCCGAGGCAGACGCCGAGCAGCGGCAGCCGTCCCGCGAAGTGGCGGATCAGCGGCACGCTGATGCCGGCGTCCTTCGGCGTGCGCGGCCCGGGCGAGACGACGATCTTCTGCGGGCCCATGGCGGCGATGTCCTCCACGGTCGCCTGGTCGTTGCGGACGACCTCGACCTCGGCGCCCAGTTCGCAGAGGTACTGGTAGAGGTTGTAGGTAAACGAGTCGTAGTTGTCGAGCAGGACGATCATTCTACGTCTCCCTTCGCGACGAAGATCTGACGGGGGATGGTGGCGCCGGATATCTCGCGCGAGGCGTCGCTGCACAGGAAGACCACCGTCGGCACGAGGTCCTCCGGCTGGCCGACCTCACCCAGGCGGAACGCCTCGGCGACGTCTTCTTCGGTGCGGAAGGCGCGCCAGAACGGCGTGTCGGTGACGCCGGGCGTGAAGGCGTTGACGCGGATGCCGTAGCGCGCGACCTCCAGCGCCAGCGACTCCGTGAAGTGGATGACGGCAGCTTTGGATGCGCCGTATGCAGCCATGTACGGCCGCGGCCGTATGCCGATGCCCGACGCCGTGTTGACGATGACGCCCGAGCGTTGCGGGATCATCTTCCCCAGCACTGCGCGTGAGCAGAGGAACGTCCCGCGCACGTTCGTGGCGAAGACGCTGTCCCAATCTTCCTCGCTCATGCGGGAAACGGGGCCGCCGCGTGCCCGGCCCGCGTTGTTGATCAGGATATCGACTCGTCCGAAGCGCTCGACCGTAGCCGCCACCATCGCCTCGACTTGAGCCGAGTCCGCGACGTCGCAGGTGAGCGCCAGCGCACCGTCGCCGATCTCCTTCGCTACTGCATCGGCGCTGGCCGCGTCAATGTCGGCGATGGCGACTGAGGCACCTTCGGCGGCGAAGCCGAGCGAGATCGCCCGGCCGATGCCGGAGCCGGCGCCGGTGACGATGGCGGTTTTCCCGTCGAGCGCACCCATCAGTAGCCCAGGCTTCCCGTCAGCGCCGACTGCTCCATCGCTTCGGCATCGTCGATCGCCTGGAGCGTGGCGCCGGCCTTGGTTAGCGTCTCCCGGAACTCGCTGTCCGGCACGCTGTCGTAGACGATGCCGCCGCCGGCCTGGATGTGCGCGACGCCGTCTTTGTGGACGATGGTGCGGATGGTGATCGCGGTGTCCATGTTGCCGGAGAAGTCGAAGTAGCCGACTGCGCCGCCGTAAGGCCCGCGGCGGATCGGCTCCATCTCGCTGATGATCTCCATCGCCCTGATCTTGGGCGCGCCGCTGAGCGTGCCGGCGGGGAAGCAGGCTCGCAGGGCGTCGTACGCGGACATGCCGTCCTTGAGCTGGCCCGTGACGCGGGAGACGAGGTGCATGAGGTGCGAGTAGCGCTCGATGACCATGAAGTCCTTGACGGTGACCGTGCCCGGCTTGCTGACGCGGCCGATGTCGTTGCGGCCGAGATCGACGAGCATGACGTGCTCGGCGCGCTCCTTCTCGTCGCCGGCGAGCTTCTCGGCGATGGCGGCGTCCTCGTCCGGATCGCGGCCGCGCGGCATCGTACCGGCGATCGGGTGCGTCTCGACGACGCCGTCCTCGACGCGGACGAGCATCTCCGGCGAGGCGCCGATGATGTGCGCATCGCCCATCGCCAGGTAGTACATGTACGGCGACGGGTTCACCATGCGCAGCGCGCGATAGATCGAGAACGGGTGCGCGGCGGTCTCTCGTGAGAGTCGTTGCGAGGGCACGACCTGGATGATGTCGCCGGCGACGATGTACTGCTTCGCCTGCTCGACCATCTCGTAGTAGCGGTCGCGGGTGACGCTGGAGGTCACATCGCCCTGGGGGTGGTAGAGCGCCGTTTGGTAGGGGCTGGCGGGCAGCGCGTGATTGAGGCGCTTGGCCAGCTCCTCGATGCGCCAGCAGGCCTGTCGGTACGATGTCTCGACGTCGCCGTCGAGGCGGCAGTGGGCGACGACTTTGATCACGTGCTTGATGTGGTCGAAGACGAGCAGGGCATCGACGAACATGAAGAGCGCCTCGGGCAGGCCCTGAGGATCGTCGGCGGGCACCTGCACGCGCGGCTCGAAGTGGCGGACTACATCGTAGGCGAGGAAGCCGACTGCGCCGCCGGTGAAGCGAGGCAGCGACGTGCGGGCCTCAACGTCCTTCGGGTGGGCGATCTTGTAGCGTGACATCTCGGCTTCGACTTCTGTGAGCGGGTCCGCGCCATCGTTCGGGTCGGCGTAAGGGCCGCTGCGGTACACGCGGTAGGGTTCCGTGCCGATGAAGCTGTAGCGCGCCAGCCGCTCGCCGCCCTCGACGGACTCCAGCAGGAACGAGTGTTCGCCGCGCGCCACCTTGAGGAACGCTGATACGGGCGTCTCCAGGTCGGCCGGCACGTCGCGGAAGACCGGTATGAGGTTGCTCTCGCCCCGCTTCGCCTCCTCGAGAACGTCCTCCAGGGGTGGTATGTAGTTCATTTGCTCACCTCCACGCCGTCGCCGCCTCGGAAGTACGTCAGGCCCATCGCCTCGCGGGCCATTTCGAGCGTTTGGTGGCACTCTTCGCGGGCGCGGGCAGAGCCGGCCTCGATGATCTCTTCGACGAGGCCCTTCTGCGCTGCGAACGTCTCGCGGCGGTCGCGGATCGGGTCGAGGAAGCGGTTGAGGGCAGCGGCGAGCTTCGTCTTGACCTCGACGTCGCCGACTTTCCCCTGACGGTAGCGGTCGGCGAGGTCGGCGACTTCGTCCTGGTCGTCGTTGAACTCTTCGTGGTAGATGAACACGGGGTTGCCTTCGACCGTGCCAGGTATGTCGGCGCGGATGCGCTTCGGGTCGGTGAACATCGTGCGCACCTTGGCCTCCACCACGTCCGGCGGGTCGGAGAGCATGATGACGTTACCGACGGACTTGCTCGCCTTGGTCTGGCCGTCGGTGCCGACGAGCACCGGCGTCAGCGGCGCGTCTGGCTCCGGGAAGACGTCAGCGTATGTCTGGTTGAAGCGGCGGGCGATCTCCCGGGTCAGTTCGACGTGCGAAGCCTGGTCCTTGCCGACGGGCACGACGTCGCCGCGCACCATGAGGATGTCCGCCGACTGCAGCACCGGATACGAGAGCAACGCCATCGATGCGGTTTCCAGCTTCAGGTCGCGCACCTGCTCCTTGAGCGTGGGGATGCGTTGCGCCCGCGGCACGCTGACGAGCGGCATGAAGAGCCAAAGTAGCTCCAATACCTCCGGCACCAGCGACTGCAGGTAGATCGTGGACTTCTCCGGGTCGATGCCGACGGCGAGGTAGTCCAGCACGCACTCGCGGATGTTCGGTCCGATCTCGTCGAGGTTGGCGTTGCGCGTGGTCAGGACGTGCAGGTCGGCGATCAGGACGAAGGTGTCGATCTTCTCCTGTAGTTCGACGCGCATCTTGAGCGAGCCGACGTAATGGCCGAGGTGCAGAGCGCCGGTCGGGCGGTCGCCGGTGAGCATTCGCTTCCACTTCGGGTTCACGGGCGCGTCCGCCTTCCGCGCGGTCACGCTGCACCCGCCTGGTGTTCCCGGAATCTGTATTCGTAGTGGCTCATCGCGGTCTCCTCTGCGCAATAAAAAAAACCCTTCGCCCGTCAGGGGCGAGGGGTTCTCGCGGTGCCACCCTGGTTCGACCCGGCGTCAACCGGGACCTTCGTTGTCACGTACGTCCCACTCATTGCGGGATATACGCTGGGCCTGTAACGGTGCCCTCTCCGGCCAGGCCTACTGCCGCGACAGGCCGAGGCCTGCATCGGGTTTGGCTGGCGGCTCCCGGGTCCATTCATCCGCTGCGCTGACGCCGGGCTTCCACCTGTTCCCGGCTCTCTGGGTCCCGCCTGGCGGGGTACTAGTCCCGTTCGTTGCCGCTGGGTATTCGGTTGTTGGCGTAGTGTACGGTTCGCCGCCGAGAGCTGTCAAGCGGCGCGACGGCCCGATGGTAGCTCAGCGCAAGCGGTCTCAAGCCTTGAGCTTCTGGCCCGTGCTATACTCCGCAGAACGAAATCTGGACAGAGGAGGCTCACCAATGAGGACAGCAACGCTCCTGATGCGCCCCGACGTCCGAGCGGCCTAGCCTAAGCTACTCCGCTCGACATCGGGTCTGCTTCTTCCCGACTGTCGTTCCCTTCGCGCCATCCGTTTCGGCGACGACTTTGGCTGTCGATGGCGCCCCACCACAAGGAGCAACTCTTGTCTTCCTCCGTCTCTCGACGACCGGCGAACCGCGCGCCCGAACCCGTGGCCCGCGTCGCCGATCTAATGTCCACCTACGAACCCACCTGGGCCCTCTGCGGCGGCTGGGCGGTCGACGCCTGGCTCGGCCGCCAGACCCGCGATCACCCCGACGTCGATATCGCCGTCTTCCAGGACGATCAGCGCGCCCTCTTCGATCACCTCGCCGGCTGGCAGCTGATCGCCCACGATCTTCAGACCGCCGGCGACACCACCGAGGCTTGGGATGGCCGCGGCCTCGAGCTGCCCGCCCACATCCACGGCCGCCTGGTTGCTGACGAAGGCCTGCCAGATCGCCTCGACTCGGCATCAGAGCAGGGCTTTGGCCTGGACCTCCTGCTCAACGAAAGCTCCGGCGACGACTGGTATCTGTCGCGGCAGCCGCCCATCAGCCTGCCGCTAGGAAACGGTGTACAGCAGTCGCCATGGGGTCTGCCCACCGTCGTTCCTGAAGTGCTGCTCTTCTTCAAGTCACGCGAACTGCGACGTCGCGACAAGCTCGACTTCCTCGCGCTTCTTCCCCACCTCAGCGAGGAACAGCGCGGCTGGCTTGCGGGGGCGATCTCTCTCGCCGGACACCCGTGGCTGCCTCAGCTCTCGTAGCTTTCGGGCGACGGCGCAGTGGGCAGTCGAGTCGGCCGCTAGCCGAGGCGGATGATCACGCCTTCGTCCGGGCGCAGTTTGACGCGGCTGGAGACTTCGTCGCCCTCGCGGTCGAGGTGGGTCGAGAGGGCGATGCGGCCCGAGTCGGCGGGGCCGAGTTCGACGACTTGCTCGCTTCCGCCGAGGTTGAGGATGACGGCGAAACCGCCGCCGTTGTGCCTGCGGGAGTAGGCCAGGATGTCGCCCTCCGCGTACATGCGATGGTAAGTGCCGGCCATGAGCGCGTCTTCCGACTGGCGGAGGTGGATCAGCCGCCGGTGCAGCGTGAGCATCGAGAGCGTGTCTTCGCGCTGGACGGCGGTGTTCTGGGCGGCGTAGTCAGGGGCGAGCGGCAGCCACGGTTCCTCTGCCGACGTGAAGCCGGCGTTAGGCGAGGCGTCCCACTGCATCGGCGTGCGCTCGCCGTCTCGGCCGACGCCGAGGGTGAGGGCGGGAGGGTCGACGACCCTATCGGGCGGGATCTCGATGTCGGCCATGCCCAGCTCATCGCCGTAGTAGAGGGTCGGCGTGCCCCGGAGCGTGAGGAGGAGCATGGCGGCGATGCGGGCCTGGGCGGCGCCGACGCGCCAGGCGACGCGGGGATAGTCGTGGTTGCCCAACACCCAATTCGGCCAGGCGCCCTCCGGCAGCGCCCCCTCGTAGCGGTCGATGAACTCGCCGATGCGCTCCGCCCGCCACTCCAGGAGCAGCAGCTGGAAGTTGAACGGCATGTGCGCGCCATCGTTGTTCTCGCCGTAGTATTTGACCAGGCGCCGCAGCGGCACGTACGTCTCGCCGATGATCACGCGGTCGTCGTAGCTGTCGAAGACGCGGCGCATTTCGCGCACCACATCGTGCACCTCGTCCTGGTCGCTGGAGTAGACGGCCTTCAGGCGCCGGTACGGGTTCTCGCCTTCCTCCCACTTTGGGTTCTCGGGGTTGTCGCGCAGCTGCTCGTCCTTGATCAGGTGGTAGAGGACGTCGACGCGGAAGCCATCGACGCCCCGGTCGAGCCAGAAGCGCAGGACGCCGAACATCGCCTCGCGCACTTCGGGGTTGCGCCAGTTGAGGTCGGGCTGCTCCCTGAGGAAGGCGTGGTAATAGAACTGGTTGGTGTGCTCATCCCACTGCCAGCCGATGCCGCCGAAGTTGGCGAGCCAGTTGTTGGGAGGCGAGCCGTCGGCCTTGGCATCTCGCCAGATGTACCAGTCGCGCTTCGGGTTGTCGCGGGATGAGCGCGACTCGATAAACCACGGGTGCTGATCCGAGGTGTGGTTGGGCACGAAGTCGAGGATGACGCGGATGCCGCGCTCGTGGGCGGCGGCGATCACGTCGTCCATGTCGGAGAGCGTGCCAAAGAGCGGGTCGATGTCGCGATAGTCGGAGACGTCGTAGCCGAAGTCTTTCATCGGCGAGCGAAAGCAGGGGGAGATCCAGATCGCAGTCACGCCCAGCCACTGCAGGTAGTCGAGGCGCGAGAGGATGCCGGGAAGATCGCCGACGCCGTTGCCGCTCGTGTCCTGGAACGATCGCGGGTAGATCTGGTAGACGATTCCCGTCTGCCACCAGAGGTGTTCTTTGGCCATTGGTTACGAGTCCAGTGTCACAGCAGCTAGAGCGACAACGGCTCGCGGCCCGGGCGTTCGCGTTCGCGGGCGATGATCGCCTCGATCTCGGCGGCGGCGCGCTCCAGGTCGTCGTTGACGACGGTGTGGTCGAACTCGCCGGCGACGGCCATCTCCTCAGACGCCGTCTTGAGGCGCAGCGCGACCTGGCTTGCGGTATCGCTGTCCCGTTCGCGGAGGCGGCGCTCCATCTCCTCGCGGGAGGGTGGCGCGACGAAGATCGTCAGCGCTGCGGGCACTTGCGCCTTGATGAAGCGTGCACCCTGGACGTCGGTGCGGAGGAGAACGTCCTTGCCCTCGTCGAGAACCAGGCGGACGGAGCGGATGGGGACGCCCTTGTTCTGGCCGTAGACGACGGCGTGCTCGAGCATCTCGCCGTCGCGGATCATGCGTTTGAACTCAGCGTCCGAGACGAAGTGGTAGTCGCGGCCGTCGGTCTCGCCCTGGCGGGGTCGGCGCGTGGTGGCGGTGACGGCGAAACCGATGGTGCTGTCCGGGCGTGAGCCGAGGGCGGCGGCGAGGGTGTCTTTACCGGCACCGGAAGGTCCGGTGAGGATGACGAGCAGCGGCGCGTCGGCCACCGGGACTAGTCGGCCTGTGCCGTGTCGACCTTGCCGCCGCGGATCGCGGCGACGCGGCCGGCGAGCGCCTCCGGGGTGATGGCGACGAGCATGATCTGACCGGTGTCGACGAAGACGGCGGCCTTGGTGCGGCGGCCGCTGGTGATATCGATGATGTTCTTGGCCTTCTTGCCTTCGCGGATCATGCGCTGAATGGGTGCGGAGCTGGGCGTGACGATGGCGAGCACCTTGTTAACTGCCAGGAAGTTGCCAAACCCGACGTGGACCAACTCAGTGCCGCCGCGGGGTGCCTGCGCCATGGCTTATCTCCTTCTCCTCATCCCGGTGCGTGGCAGTGTGGGGCATGCCGTTCGCGCCCGGAAACCTTTCCACAACCGCGTATATGATACCGAATCAGCGTTCGGGGTGCCAGGACTGGCCGTATTGCGGCGACACCACCTCTTGCGCACCGGGACGCCGGTCAGCGATCGCCTTCCTGCTTCGCCTTTTCTTCGCGTTCGCGCTCCATTTTTTCGAGGTCGGCCCGGATCCCTTTTTCCATCTTTTCGCCCAGCGACAGGCGGCGCTTCTCGCCCCCGGGCTCCTCGTTGCGGGCTTCCATCAGTTCGGGGATCTTGCTCACGCGGCGAATGTTGTCTGCCATCATGCCGCCCACGAAGATGTCGAGGAACGCCCGCTGGCGATCCACTTCCGGGCCTCTGGCGGCGCTTACGCGCCGCGGTGGATTGGCGATGAACTCGTCGCGCTGAAGCTTCACCTCGGCGAAGAGCTTGAAGAGCTCTTCGTCCTGGGCGTCGCTCAGCATTCCGCGGATGCGCGACAGCTCTTCGCTGAAGCGGTCGATCCAGTGGATGATCGCCTCGCGGTTCGTCTTCCAGATGGCGTTGCTCATGGACGGGTCGCTGGAGGCCAGGCGCGTCATGTCGCGAAAGCCGGTTGAGGCGAGCTGGCCAAGATCGTTCCAGGAGGGGCTTTCGTGCATGAGGCTGAAGAGGGCGGTGGCGGTGATCAGCGGCAGGTGGCTGATCGCCGCGGCGTAGACGTCGTGCTCCTCAGCGTCGATGAATACGGGCTCCGCGCCCAGGGCCTGCGCCAGGCCCACCACGCTCTGAATCGCCGTCGGCGAAGAGTCGACGGTGGGGCAGATGCAGTAGGCGCGCCCCTCGAACAGGGCGGCGTCGGCGTGATCGATGCCTGTCTGCTCCTTGCCCGCCATCGGGTGTCCGCCGACGAAGCTCACGGTGTCCGGCAGCAGCTCGGCCGCCCACTTCATCACCTCGCCCTTGGTGCTCGCTGTGTCGGTGACGATGGCGCCTTCAGCGAGGTGTGGGGCGATCGCCGTGAAGACGTCGCGCAGGGCCGAGATGGGGACGGCGAGGATGACGAGCTGTGAATCGCGGACGGCCTCAGTCAGGTGTTCGTTGCGGTCGATCGCGCCGGACTTCTTCGCGGCGCGCTCGTTTGAGCCATCGGAGTCCGAGCCGACGATCTCGAGTCCCGGAAGATCGGCCGCCTTGAGCCTGAGGCCGATCGAACCGCCGATGAGGCCCAGGCCGACGATGACGACGCGGCGGTTTTCCTTCTTCTCGCTCATGACGCCACAGAAGCTTAGCAGGCGCGGCGCGATTCAGCACGCCTCGTCGGCCGCGAGGAGGCGGGCGGCGTGCGGGTCGTCGCGCCGGCCGGCCTCCATGACCTCAAGCAGTCCCGTGATGCGCTCCGAGGCGCCGGCGCCGCGCACGAGCCGGATCGTGGCCTCGCCGTGGCGGTGGAGGTGTGCCAGCCCGCCGTTGCCGCGGGCGAGGCGGTCGAGCACGCCGGGTGGCAGCGTGTCGAGGATGACGTAGGCGACGCGGTGCCAGGTGCGGATGTGGCGGGCCGATTCGCCGCCCTTGCCGGCGTCGTGGATCAGGGCGGCGGCGAGGACGTCGGGGTCATCTTCGCCTTCGGCGCGCAGTCGGCGATAGACGTCGAGACAGTGGCGCTGGTCGGCCGGCTGCATGGCGGCGAAGAGCGCGTACAAGTCTCCGCCCAGGGCAGATCGCGCTTCATGCAGGTCGTTGGCGGTGATCCCCGGCGCGAGGGTGCGTCTGAACTGACGGGAGCGGTAGGAGAGGCGGGCGATCATCAGAGCTGCACATCGATGCCGGTGAAAAATTCGGTGAGAGTTCCGATCACCGGACGCATAACGTCCCCCAGCAGGCTGACCCGGCCGCCCGTGATAAATGGGAGCGCGATGAGGGAGATCAGGAGCACCGGCCCGAGACGCTCCAGCCGCGCGAACGAGCGCGAGAGATCACGCGGGAGGATGCCGATCGCCACCTTGAAGCCGTCAAGCGGGGCGATCGGGATGAGATTGAAGACGCCGAGGATGATGCTGATGAGGACGATCGTGCTCATGTAGTATCCGGCATACTCGTCGGCGCCCCAGCCGCTGGTGTCCACTGAGCGGTAGAGAGAGAACCATTCCAGGCTGCCGAGGCGGAAGGGGATGCTGGCCACCGCGGCGATGATGAAGTTGGTGGCTGGACCGGCGAAGGCGGTGATCGCGAGTGCGGACTTCGGGTTCTTGGCGGCGTTGGGGTTGACGGGGACCGGCTTGGCCCAGCCGAACCCGACGAGAGCGATCATCAGCGTGCCGGCTGGGTGGAGGTGGGCCAGCGGGTTGAGTGTCAGCCGTCCGCTGGCGCGGGGCAGGCCATCTCCCAGCCGGTCGGCGGCGAGTGCGTGGGAGGCCTCGTGAAGGACGAGCCCAAGAAGGATCGCTGTGCCCAGGGCGCTGAAGAGAACGAAGAAGGCGAACGGGTCGTCGGCAAGCAGTTCGAGGTTGAAGATCAAGCTACTTTCAGTGTAGCAGCCGCCCAATCTGTGAGCCGCCGCTGAAGGCCTCGACAGCAGGTATATAATCGGGGCACTCGCTTTGGCGAGCGATGGAGGGAGATGTCCCATGGTCACGAAACGGACTCAGCTACTGGAGCCGGTGAACGCCGTGGATGCGGTGCGCAAGGCGTGGAACTACCCGCTCTTTGATGCGATCTTCCAGCGCCGGGCCAGGCGCTATCCGCTCGGTGCGGAGATGCCGGGCGACCTGGCGCCGTTCAAGTCGAACAAGGCGCCTGTACCTCTGGACGAGATCGAAGAGGCGATGCTGGTAATGGCGGGGACGGGCATCAGCGGAATCAACCTGGCGGACCTGCCCTTCAACGACCAGAACGGGAGCAACTTCTGTGGCAACACCATGCTCCAGTTTGTCGGCCGCACATACGCCAGCGCCTGCGGGTCGCACGGTACCGAGCTCTTCTACACGAACGACGAAGGCACGTACATGGTGAGCATGCGCGACAAGCTGCCGACGGCGATGCAGGAGTTCGAATCGCTGGACGACCGTGAGAAGATCGTCGAGGCGTATCGGGCGAACACGGTGCAGATCGGCGAGGGCCGGCTGTCGATCCCGATGGAGCCGGGCGTCACGCAGCCGTTCAACTGGTGGAACGCCAACCAGCCGGGGACGACGCTCTTCATGCCGATCAGCGACGTGACGTGGGAGTACATCAACATCATGATGCTGGTGATGGACGAGCCGAACTGCTTCTATCCCTACGACGACATGAACGGCAACGCCGAACCGCTCAAGGAGTGGGCCGACAAGGGCTACCTCGACCGGACGCGGGCCTATCCACTATCGGGCCTCGAAAGCTCTCTGCGCATGATCGTGAGCGGCACCGAGCAGGCGATCATGCTGCAGAACATGTACCTGGGTCTTCAGGCGATGGGTCTGGGGGGCTGGATCTTCAGTGCCTCCGCCGGGCAGATGATCCTGGCGCTGATGGGGTTCCGTCTCGAAGTGCCGCAGAAGTCGGGGCCGCGCAAGCCGCTGATCGAAGGCAGCGAACCGGCGCCCGTGCCGGTGGGCCTGGACGGCCACTTCCAGGCGTACTGCCCGCCGTACTACCCCGACATGGCGAGCGCTGCTCAGGCGATCTTCGACGCCAAGTGGGGCGGCAAAGGCATCTACAAGGAAGAGGGCGGCCCCGTCGGTCTCAAGGACAAGCAGTCGCTGGATAGGCTCGTTGCGAAGACGCCGGACTGGTGCCTGGAGGCGACGAAGGCGCTCTGCCAGTACATCTGGGAGACCTACGGACGATTCCCGGCGACGGTGGACCCGATGGAGATGAACGTCTGGTTCCAGGCGCAACACCTGGAGACGGACTTCTACGACGAGTACTACCAGCCGGGCGCTTACCACCAGGCCGTAAAGGACCACATGGCTGTCTGGCACGGAGCGCAGTAGGGCGGCGGTTCTGAGCTAGGCGGCGGTGGGTTGCACTTCGAGCCTGCTCGTGACCTCGCGCACGCCGGCGACAGCGGCGGCCACGCGGACGGCGTCGTCCCTGGCGGCCCCGGACGGCACATAGCCGTATAGCTGCAGCTTACCGAGAGACGATCGGGCGTAGATCTCGGAGTGGCGCCCGATGCCTGCCCCATCGAGCGCGAGGCCGACGGCCGTTTCGAGGCTCAGGTCGTCGTGCGAGGCGTCGTCAACCTTCGTCACGCCGCTGATCGCGCCGACGATCTCAATGGCGCGCCCGCGAGCGTTCTTCACGCGCGCGTTTCCGGACATCGTGACGGCGCCGCCTTCAACCGCGAAACGCAGGACGCGCTTCTCGTCGGCGGTGAGGCCGTCGTCACTGCGGATCGCGCGGTGGATAGAGCGGCCGATCTCTTCGTCGGAGCGATAGCGTTGCAGCGCCTCCGGTTGAGCCGACAGCGCCAGCGTCTTGCCCTCGAAGACGACGTCTGCGACGGGGATGCGCAGGTAACCGGAGCGGCGTGAGAGGATGACCTCCTGTACCTTGCGGTCGTTCTGGTCGATGAGCGCGCCGGCGATTCTGACGGTGGGCGCGGAGACTGGCGTGTCGCTGGCGATCGGCCGTGAGGGCACGGCGACGGGTGGCACCTCGTGCCCGAACGCCTGGCGGCTGGTGCAGGTGAACGTTACGCTGTCGTCCGTCCAGTCGGAGACGGCGGAGAGGGGAAGCCGGACACTCGAGCGCCAGAGGAGGAAGCCGCTCTCCACGACGGTGTTGACCGCTTCCCAGTCCTCCGTGATCTCGATGGCAGAGATGCGGCCGGACCAGCGGTCCTGGAAGCGGGCGCGGCTTCCCAGGCGGAGCGCCGAGATGCGGCGCATCAGGCCGTCCTTCGTGCTCTAATCATGCTGAGTTCAGCGTAGGATATCCGGCGTCGTGGCGCTAGATGCCGGTTGACCTCGGTTTCGGCGCCGCATACCGTTGACGGGACATGTTTGGGCGGGCGGCAGCCGTGTTTCTGACTATTGGCTTGGCCGTCATGTTTTCGTCATGCGGCGACGACGGCGGAGACTCGCCGTCGCCCACCGACGAGGGAACCCCGGCCGCGACCCCTCGTTCCGACCTCGGGCCGGCCGATGCCGTGGTAATTATCGCCTCGCCCGACGGCACCGCGGAGGCTTTGGCTCAGGCGCTCAACGCGGGCGCTCCGGCGAAGTTCTTCCTCAGCGGTAGCAGCCGCGACGAGGCGTCGTTTGACGGCGTAAACCTGCCGGGAGACGCGATTGCTAAGGGCATTAGTCTCGCCGCTATCGAGTCGGAGACCTTCGACGTTGCCTACGAGGCGCGGTTCGGCACGTCGCCCGCTGAGTTCGCCGGCGTTGGTGAGGCCTACGACGCCGTATATTTGATAGCACTGGCAGCAGCGGCCGCCAACTCGACGGACGGAGCGGCCATTCGCGACAACGTGCACTATGTCGCCAACTCACCGGGCGAGATCGTCAACCCGGGTGGCGAGGCGTTCGCGGCGGCAGTCCAGCTGTTAACCGAGGGCGGCGACGTGAACTACATCGGCGTTTCCGGTCAGGTCGATTTCGTCGCCGACGGCGATCTGGCGAAGGGACGTGTGACCGTCTGGCGTCTGCTGGGCGAGAGCATCGTCGACCTGGAGATCCGTGACGTCGACCTGGCGGCGGAGGCCGGCGCCGTCATCCCAGCCGGTGAACTTCTGACTGCCGCCGGGACTCCGGATGGGCCGTTGCGCATCGGTGCTGTCCTGCCGCTTCAGACAGACAGTGGTAAGGCGTTGCGAGACGCGATGCAGCTGGCGGTGGACGAGATCAACGACGCCGGCGGCCTTTTCGGCGCACCGATCGAGGTGCTGATCGATAGCGCGGACGACGCTACTCAGGCGGCAGCGGCGGTGCGGAACATCGAAGATCAGGACGTCAGCGCGATCATCGGCCCGCCCGGGGAGGGTGCGCTGGCAGTCGCTGCGGCCGTCCGAGGTCTGCACATTGCGCTCACGAGTTCGCCGCTGCTGCCGCTGGCGGTCGGCGGGCAGATCTTCCGTGGCGCCATGTCTGAGACACTCGAGACGCCCCCGCTGGCGAACGTCGCTCTGGAGGACGAGGCGACGGTTGTCTGCGTGATTTTCGAGCTGGGCCCCGGCAACGAAGCGTTGGCAAACGCTTTTCGAGAAGTTTTCGAACTGAAGGGCGGTGGCGTTAGGCTGGTGATGAAACTGAGCGATGATGACGCCGCTGGAGGGGCGATATCGGCCTGTTTGGGAACGTAGGAGCACTTGACCCTCAGAAACGACGCTATTACATTGGCTTGCAGTCCGGCTAGCCTGACTTGCAAAGCGAAAGGGGGCATTGCTCATGCCTAAGTCCTTAACCCAGATATCTTGGAGGTGGCTGCTTGTCGGTGCGCTTGTCGCGCTGGTCGCCGTCGCCGTAGCGTGTGGCGACGACGACGACGACGACGGCGACGCTAGCCCGACGGTGGCAGAAACCGGCGCGCCGACGGACGTTGTGGCAGCGCCATGTGAAGATGGCCCCGGAGTTACCGGCCTGCTTGACGACCTGAAGATCGGCGTCCTGGTGCCGTTCACCGGCGCCCTCGCCACGTTTGGCCCTGAATACGAAAATGCGGCGCGGCTCGCCGCGAAGTGTATAAATGACGCCGGTGGTGTCAACGGCGGCGCGGTGGAAATCGTCACTGGTGACACCGCTACAGCAGCCGAGCAGGGAGTTTCCGAGGCGACGAGGCTCGTCGACGTCGAAAGCGTCGTCGGAATCGTCGGCGCGGCCTCCAGTGCCGTAACCCTGGCAGTCGCCGAGTCTGTGACCGGCCCCGGCCAGGTTCTCCACATTTCCCCGGCTTCGACTTCGCCGGCACTGTCAGCAGCCGCTGACGACGACTTCCTGTTCCGCACACCGATTTCAGACGCGGCCCAGGGCGTGTTGCTGGCCCAGTTGATTGCCGACGACCTTGGCTACACCTCGGTCTGCGCGATGTACGTCAACAACGCGTATGGCCAGGGCCTGCTGGACAGCTTCACGTTAGCGTATGAGGATGGTGGCGGAACCGTCACCGCCAGCGTTGCCCACGACGATGCGCAGTCTGTTTCCTACGCGGCGCAGCTGCAGCAGTGCACGGCAGACAGCCCCGAGGCGCTGGTCGCGATCAGCTACCCGGTTGGCCAGGCCACTGTGTACCTTCGCGAAGCCCTTGAGGGTAGCGTTATCGGAGAGTTCGTGTTCGTCGACGGGACGAGGGACGACGAGATGTTCGCCGAGCTTGGCTGGGAGAACTTCGACGGTATGCAGGGTACGGCGCCCGGCGCCCTGACGACCGACTTCGGCGACGACTTCGACGCTTTGTACGAGGCCGAATTCGGCGAACTCTACCAGACTCCGTTCGTCCGCGAGGCGTACGACGCCACGGTTGCTATTGTCCTGGCGGCCGCGGCAGCCGGAACCAACACTGACTCGGTGGCCATCCGCGACTCGCTTCGCGACGTGGCGAACCCGCCGGGCGACGTTTACGGTCCCGGCGCGGACGACGTTGGTGATGCGGTCGTGGCGGCAGCTGCCGGCACAGACATCGACTACCAGGGTGCGTCCGGTTCGGTCGACTTCGACGCGAACGGCGACATCACCTTTGGCGCCATCGAGATCTGGCAGGTGGACGCCGCCAACGAGGCGATCGTGGTCATCCAGCGGTTCTCCGTCGACTTAACGACCGGAGAGGTATTAGAACTAGATTAGACAGCGCTTCTTCATCGCGCTGAAAAAGGGGCCCGGCTGTTCAGGCCGGGCCCCTTTCGTTATTCGCCTCCTGTGGCGTCTGCTTCGGGTGGTGGGCGGGCGTCGGGGGGCGTGCGCACCCGCCGGTCGAGCCAGCTGGACACGCGGCGCTGCTCGGGAACGAGTCCCTGCGGCCGCAGCAGAAGGAAGAGGACGATCGTCGATCCGATGAGGAGGTCGCGGATGAAGAAGATGCGGACCTGGAGGATCCCCGGGAGGTCGTAGCCGTTCAGCTGCAGGCTGATCGTCCAGACGCCCCAGACGACGAATGCACCGACGATGGCGCCCCAGTTGTTGCCGCTTCCACCGACGATGAGCATCGCCCAGAAGAGGAACGTCGCGAAGAAGTGGTCGAACGTGTCGGGGCTCACAGAGCCGCGTCCGAATCCGAACACGGCGCCTCCCATGCCCATGATGACCGCCCCGAACACGAACCCCTGCATCTTGAAAGCGAAGACGTTCTTCCCGCTCGCCGCCGTCACGGTCTCGTCCTCCCGCAGGGCGCGCAGGACGCGGCCCCAGGGGGAGCGGATCCCTCGCTCCACAGCGAAGAGCAGGAGGCCCAGGAAGACGAACACCATCACGAGGAACGCGTACTTCCAGTCGCCCGGAGCGAAGTAGCCGTCGAGAGGGCCCGGGATGCCGACCATCGCGTTCGTGCCGCCGACAACCGTCGGGTTCTCGATCACGGCGCGCCTCAGGAGCTCGGCGATGCCGATGGTCGAGATCGCCAGGTAGTCCTCGCGCAGCCTGAGAGTCGGCACGGAGAGAAGAAGCGCCAGTAGTCCGGACGCCAGGCCCGCGGCACCGATGCCGACGATGAACGGCAGCCATTCGCCGGCGTCCAGGAAGTTGGGCGAAAGGAACTCACCGAACCCGCCGACGTACTGGACGAACTCGCCGCTGGCCGGATCCTTGGTGACGATAGCTGCGGTGTAAGCACCGACCAGGAAGAAGGCAGCGACCCCGAAGTTGAAGACGCCGGTGTATCCCCACTGAATGTTCAGTGCGAGCGTGAAGATCGCGTAGATACCGACGGTTGTGAGGAACGTCGTCAGGAAGCTGGCGGTGCCGGCGAAGTTGCCACCCGATCGCTCGAACGGCAGCGCTGTGACGAGGAACGCTACGACGAACAGGACAGCCGGCGTGATCATCCGTTCGGCGCGCATTAGTTGGCATCCCCGAAGAGGCCGCGCGGGCGGATGAGGAGGATAAGAATGAGGATGAGAAAGGCGACGGCCGGTTTGTAGCCCGCCGAGATATAGGCGACGGAAACCTCCTGAGCTACGCCGACGACGAGCGCGCCGATCAGCGCCCCCTGTGGTTTGCCCAGGCCTCCCAGGATGGCGCCCGCAAACAGCGGAAGGAGGAGCTGGAAGCCGAGCTCGGGTTTCAGGTTGGCCTGCAGAGCGAGGAGCGACCCGGCGATCGCCATCAGCGAACCGCCGATCACCCAGGTCCAGAAGATCACCCGGTCGGTGTTGATCCCGCTGACGAGAGCGAGGTCGGGGTTGTCGGAGTAGGCCCGCATCGCCTTGCCCAGCTTCGTCCGGAAGAGCAACAGATAGACGAGGCCGGCCATGACGATGGCGACGACCATAATGAAGACCTGGTCTGTCTTGAGGACGACGTCGAACGGGTAGTGCTGCGCCTTGTGGATGCCTGAGA
This sequence comes from Chloroflexota bacterium, assembly GCA_022561635.1. Taxonomy (GTDB): domain Bacteria; phylum Chloroflexota; class Dehalococcoidia; order SM23-28-2; family RBG-16-64-32; genus CF-162. The sequence goes on from JADFQV010000024.1 coordinate 24,523, forward strand.
CGTACGTGCGAGGGTCCGGCCCCCAGATGATCAGCAGCAACGCGCGCACCGAGAAGGCGATGCCAAGCGAGGCGATGGCGAACGTGACGATGGCGCTGCCCCGTCGCCTCAGCGGTCGGTAGACCAGCCTGTCGAGGCCGATGCACACGACCGCGAGAACGACGGCCGACAGGGCGACAGCGATCAGGAAGGAGTATCCGAACGTCAGGTCGCCGAGGCGCTCGGTGCCGGCCGGCAGATCGTTCAGACCGACACCGATGTTGGTGTCCCGTCGCTGGCCGAGTAGCGTGCCGTTGAGGAGGAAGAAGGTGACGTAAGCCCCCATCATCATCAGGTCGCCATGCGCGAAGTTGCCGAAGCGCAGGACACCGTAGATCAAAGTGAGGCCGATCGAGCCCAGCGCCAGCACAGAGCCGACGATGAGGCCGATGACGAAGAGCTGCGTTTCAAATAGCGCGGCGTAGGTGAAGAGCAACGTGATCAGGATCCAGAGGCCCGGGCCTGCCACGAATTCGTTGAACACGCGTAAGTTGCCGCGCAGCCGGTCAGCGTAGGTGCTCACCGCCCCGCCTGAAGTTGTCAAACCGCTACGTCCCCAGGTAAAGCTTGCCGACTTCCTCGTTGTCGAGGAGGCTCTTCGCTTCACCTTCCAGCCGGTTCTCGCCCATCGCCAGCACATACCCTCGGTCACATGCGCTGAGCGCCTCATTGGCGTTTTGCTCTACCAGGAGGATGCCCGTGCCTTCGGAGTTGATCAGGTTGATGCGGTCAAAGATCAACTCGACCATCTTCGGCGAGAGGCTGGCGGAGGGCTCATCGAGGAGGAGGACATCGGGGTCGAGCATGAGGGCGCGGCCCAGGGCCAGCATCTGGCGCTGGCCGCCGGAGAGCTTGCCGGCCTTTTCGCCGCGGCGGTCCGTGAGGTCAGGAAAAAGCGAGAACACGCGGTCGAGACGCTCGGCGAGGCCGTCCTGGCGGACGAAAGCGCCCATCTCCAGGTTCTCGAGGATCGTCAGCGAGGGGAAAACGTTGTCTACCTGCGGTACGTAAGAGAGGCCGCAAAGAACCAGCTGGTCGGGCGCGCGGTTGGTGATGTCCTCTCCCTTGAGGCGGACCTGCCCGCCGCGGGCGTCCAGCAGGCCGAAGATCGTGCGCAGAAGCGTTGACTTGCCAGCGCCGTTGGGGCCGATGATGGCCACCATTTCGCCACTGTGAACCGTGACGGACACGCCGTGCAGAATGTCGACCTCCCCATAGCCGGCGACGATATCCTTCGCCTCGAGGACAGGTACGGGCTTGGTGTCGGTCAACGGCCGCGGCCTCCGAGATAGGCCTCCAGCACGCGCTCGTCCTTGCGGACCTCGTCCGGCGATCCTTCGGCCAGCTTCGTGCCCTCGGCCATCACGATCAGCCTGTCGCAGAGCAAGGCAACGATGTCCATGTCGTGCTCGATGACGAAGAAGGTGATGCCCAATTCTTTCCGCAGGCGCTTGATGTCCTCGACGATGTCGCGCATCAGCGTGCGATTGACGCCGGCCGCCGGCTCGTCCAGAAGGATCATCTTCGGGTTGCACATTAGTGTGCGGCCGAGTTCGAGCAGCTTTTTCTGACCGCCGGAGAGGTTGAGCGCGTACTCGTCACGGAGGTGTAGGAGGTTGAGGAAGGAAAGGACTTCTTCGGCCTTCGTGAAGTTGGTCTCCTCCTGCTCGTTGACGCGCCAGGGGAGGAACCACGAGTTCCAAAGGTACTCGCCGGCCTGGTTCACGGGGACGAGCATCAGGTTCTCGACGACGGTCATACCGCCCAGCTCGCGGGGGATCTGAAAGGTGCGAACGAGCCCGCGGTGGAAGACCTTGTGTGGCGGCAGGCCGTCGATCCGCTCGCCCTTAAAAGTGATGTGGCCGTGATCGGGCTTGAGGAAGCCGGAGATGAGGTTGAAGAGGGTGGTTTTGCCAGCGCCGTTCGGCCCGATCAGGCCGGTGATGCTGCCCTCTGCGACGGCGAGGTCGGCGCGGTTGACGGCCTGCAAGCCGCCGAAAGCCTTGCTAACGTCCTCAATGGTCAGGATGTCCGGACGCTGGTCACTTTTCATGGGATTCTGAGTGATCAAGTATACGCTGTCGGCAGGGTACGTTGACCCTCCGCCGGGCGCCGTTCACACTCGGAATCAAATGTCCGCTGCCGCCCAGGCCGCCACCTTCGGCACGTCTTTCGTCGTCAGCCTCACGGGTGCTCCTAGACCGGGGCTGCCTCTGTGATCGGGTACCCCGCCTGATGGACGCCACGCAGATCGTCGGTCTGGCGGCGGCGGCCTTCGCAGCTGGTGCGGTCAACGCGGTCGCGGGTGGCGGCTCCAACATCAGCTTCCCAGCGCTGCTGGCTGCCGGATACGATGCGAAGACGGCCAACGTAACGAACACGGTGGCGCTCTGGCCGGGGTACTTCGGTGGCTCCGTCGCTTATCGGCGTGAGCTGGGCCACCAGGGTGGGCGCTTCGTCTACCTTCTCCTACCCTCGATCGCCGGCGCGGCCGTTGGCTCAGTGCTCCTCCTGGGCACTTCGGCCGAGACGTTCGAGTCGCTCGTGCCCTTCCTCATCCTGCTCGGCTCGGGCGTGATGCTCTTCCAGACGCGCCTGACGAAGATGGCGGCCGAGCGCGACATCGCCTCGCGCGGCGGCGACCACATACCGCTGGCGCTGATCGCGGTCGTCTTCGTGGCGGCGGTGTACGGGGCCTACTTCGGAGCGGGGCTCGGCGTCATTCTGCTGGCGGGTTTGATGGTGCTTCTGCCGGACGACATCCAGCATTCCAACGCCCTGAAGGGCCTGCTCTCGATGGTGATCAACGCGGTGGCGGTGGTCTACTTCGCGCTCTTTGGCCCGGTGGCCTGGGGGGCGGCGCTCGTGATGGCAGGTGGAGCGCTGGCCGGTGGTTTCCTGGGCGTCGGTGTGGCCCGCAGGCTGGGCGAGACCTGGCTGCGGCGGGCCGTGGTCGTTCTGGGCGTCGTCGTGGCCGGCATCTTGCTGTTCGCTTAGGTACGCTCTCGATTGGATCCAGTCCGGCGTCTCAACCTGCGCAAACCTATCTTGTTCGGTGTTAGCCCTGCGCAGATAATGGGCTCCTAATCGGGAGAAGAAGATGCAATATCGCGAACTAGGCAACACCGGGCTGAAGATCTCCACCGTGGGCTTCGGACTCTGGACGGTGACAACGACATGGTGGGGGATCACCGACGACGCCGTGGGCATTGGCCTGCTGCGGCGGGCGCACGAACTGGGCGTCAACTTCTTCGACACCGCCGACACATACGGCGACGGCAAAGGCGAGACGCTGCTGGCCGACGCGCTCGGCCAAAAGCGCGACGAGATCATCATCGCCACGAAGTTCGGATACGACTGGTACAACAACCCGTCCCGCAGCGGCCAGCAGGAGCGGCCGCACGACTGGTCGCCGGACTTCGTGCGCTTCGCCTGCGAGGAGAGCCTGAAGCGCCTGGACACGGACTACATCGACTTCTACCAGATGCACAACCCGCGTATGACCGCGATCGAGAGCGACGAGCTGATCGCGACTCTGGCATCCCTGAAG
>JADFQV010000025.1 GCA_022561635.1 Chloroflexota bacterium
CTGGCGTCCGTCCCACTTGTCGGGCGGAATGACCACGTCGTGGGCCTGCGAGCCGAGGCCGGCGGCGACGGCGAAGCCGCCGCCGATGTCCACGCCTTTAGTGGCGTGGATGCTCATCACGGCCTGGGCCACCTGCCCATCGAGCTTGCGGTCCCACTGGACGTGAGAGCCGAGGCCGATCGGCACGCCGGTGGCCCACATCTCGAAGGTGCCGCCCAGCGTGTCACCGGCCTCACGCGCTTCGTCGATAGCGGCCACCATGCGCTCGCTCGCTTTGGCGTCGGCACAGCGCACGGGCGAGGCTTCGACAGCGTCCCAGTCGGGCTCGCCGTCGACATCGGCCACGACGTTGCCGATGGAGGCGGTGTGCGAGCGGACGGCGACGCCGAACTCCTCGAGAAAGCGGCGGCAGACGGAGCCAACAGCGACGCGGGCAGCGGTCTCGCGAGCGGAAGCACGTTCGAGGACGTTGCGGACGTCGTCGAAGCCGTACTTCATGGCGCCGGCGAGGTCAGCGTGGCCGGGGCGCAGGCGCGTGACGCGCTTGGGGTCGCCTTCGTAGGGGCCGACCTGCATGACCTCCTGCCAGTCTTCCCAAACGCGGTTGGCGATGACCATCGCGACGGGGCTGCCCAGCGTGCGGCCATGGCGGACGCCGCCGATGAGCTGGGCGTGATCCTGCTCCAGCTGTTGGCGCTTGGAGCGGCCGTAACCGCCCTGGCGGCGCTTCATCTCGGCGGCGATGTATTCCTCGGTGAGGGGAAGGCCCGCCGGGATGCCTTCGACGATGGCGACGAGCGCCTGTCCGTGCGATTCGCCGGCGGTGAGGAAGCGCAGCTGCGTCACGAGCGGGCCTCGGCGGCGGTCGCTTCACTGTGTTCGTCGTCTTCGTCGTCGTCTTCGTCCGGCGCCGGCGGCGGTTCGACCGTAATCGCCAGCGGTCGGCCGACATCGCTCAGGCGATAGCGGCCACCGAGCGCCTCGACGATTTCGTCGGACGTCCACTCGTCCCAGTCCACGGTGCGGGCGACTTCCCGCGTCGCCTCCGTCGAGAGGATGCACTCTCGGAGGGAGGCGCCGGACTCGTCGCGAAAAGCAGTGTAAACGTCGATCTGAAGACGATCGGGCCGGTAGTGCGGCATCTCGTAGAAGAGCATCTCGGCGCACTGGGCGGTGATGGCGATGCCCTCCTGCAGGGAGTTGCGCATCTCCAGCCACTGACCGTCGACGAGCTTGTAGTCGCTGTCTGCAGTCGCGGAGACGCGCACGAAGTCGGCCTCGACGTGCACGAACTGCAGGCTCTGGACGCCGCGCCAGACCTCGGCGGCGACAGGCTTCGGGCGCTTCTGGGAGCGCCACCCCTCAAGGCTGTCCTCCACGATGTCTCGAATCACCTTCGTGTCGCCGGAGGCGGCAGCATCGCGCCAGGCGAGCGCCGCGCGTGTGCCCTGGACGATGATGTAGGCGAGGACGAGGAAGAGGATGAAGATGACGATGAGGGCCCACTGGATCATGAGGCGTCCTCCGCGGCTAGGGCGGCTTCGGCGGCCTGGAACATTATGTCGACCGGCGCGTCCCTGCCCGTCCAGAGCTTGAACGAGGCTGCGCCCTGGTAGATGAGCATCGGCAGGCCGCCGATCGTGCGCGCACCGGCCTCGCGGGCGTCGCGGATCAAGCGCGTCTCGGCAGGCTGATAGACGAGGTCGTATACGAGAGCTTGTGGCCGAAGCAGGTTAGCTGGCATAGGAGATCGATCTTCCTCGGGCGTCCCGGCGGTACCGAGCGAAGTACAGTTTACCAAGAGGTCCGCCTCAGCCGCCGCTTTCTGCCACGAATCGCGACTATCGGGCGCCGCCACGAGCTGCAGCGGCTTGACTGCGGCACCCAGGTCTGAGACGAGGCGCTCGGCGCGCTCCAGCGTGCGGTTGACGACGGCGATGCGTGCCGCACCCGCCTCCGCCAGGGCGATAACGACCGCCCGCGCCGCACCGCCGGCACCGGCGATGACTGCTGTGCACCCTCGAGGCTCGAAGAAGGCGTCTTTTAGTGGGCGAAGGAAGCCTTCGACGTCTGTGTTGTAGCCGCGAAGGGTGCCGTCGTCGTTGTGGATCGTGTTCAGCGCACCGACGCGGCGGACGAGGGGGTCATAGTCGTGCACGAGGGGCAGACAGGCCTCCTTGTGGGGGATCGTGACGTTAGCGCCGAGGACATCGGGCGCCTGGAGACCGACGACGCGGGTCTCGAGGCCGTCGGCCGGCGTCGGCCAGTGCTCGTACTTGACGGCGATGCCGAGATGATCGAACGCGGCCTGTTGGAAGGCGGGCGAGAGGGAGTTCTTCCCGGGCGCGGAGATGACGCCGGCGTACTGCATCGCTCAGATCCACTCCTGGTCTTCCGCTCGCAGCGCGGACGCTACGCCGCCTGTGTGGTCGGTGTCGTCGCGCGCGAGGATGAGAAGAGATGCTTCGTCTTCGGCGAAGGGGCAGTGTTCGACGCCTTTGGGGACAACGAAGAGATCGCCGGCAGAGAGGCTAACTTCGCCGTCGCGCATACGGATCACGATGTTGCCTTCGAGGACGAGGAACATTTCGTCCTGGTCGGCGTGCGCGTGCCAAACGAACTCGCCCTTCACCTTGACCAGCTTGACGTGATAGCCGTCGACGCGGGCGACGATGCGCGGGTGCCAGTGGTCGGCGATCAGCTTGAGCTTCTCGCTGAGAGTTACCGGCGCGCCATCGCCCGTCATTGGACACCACCGTCGCGATAGAGTTCGACGTTCGCGTTGTGCTCGGCCAACGTCTCAGCGAAGGCGTGCGAGCCGTCCGGCCGGGCGACGAAGAAGAGGTAGCTCGTCTCGGAGGGGTTGAGGACGGCCGCGATCGAGTCGGCGCCGGGGCTGGAGATGGGCCCAGGCGGCAAGCCGAAGTAGATGTAGGTGTTGTAGAGCGAGTCGAACGCGAGGTCTTCCGTGGTAAGCGGGGTCTTCCAGTATGTCTCGGGACCAGTGTCAGCGCCGGCCACGGCGAGAGCGAATTGCACGGTCGGGTCTGCTTCGAGGCGGAAGCCGAAGCGAAGCCGCGAGAGGAGGACCTGGGCCATGATCGGCTTCTCTTCGGGGACGACGGCCTCGCGCTCGATGATAGAGGCGAGCGTCACGACTTCGTGGAGCGTGAGCCCGACTGCTGCCGCCTGCGTGGCGAGGTCGTCCGGGACGTTGGCGTCGAAGGCCGCGAGCATCGCCCCGACGACCGCCCGACCGTCATCGCCGGTTCGCAGGGGGTACGTGGCGGGATAGAGGTAGCCTTGCAGCGACTCGCCGTCCGGGATCAGGCTGAGGAAGGGGTAGTCGTAATCGTGGCTGGCAGCGGCGGTGAGGAAGTCATCGCGGTCGATGCCTGCGGCGGCGACGGCGTCTGCGATCTCGGCGAGCTGCCAGCCTTCGACGACGGTGACGAAGCGCTTGGTGACGATGCCGTTGCGGAGGCGGTAGAGCACGTCGAGCTCGGGCATGTCCTGCCGAAGATCGTAAGTGCCGGCCTGCAAGAGACGATCGAAGCCCATGAGCTGGGAGAGGACACGAAAGCGTGTGCCGGAAGCGATGACGCCGGCACGCTCCAGGTTATCGGCGATCTCAGTGGGGCCGTCGCCGGACTCGACGGCAACAACGATGCCGTCTCCGGGAGTCGGCTGTGGCTCGTACGAACCGACGTCGCCCACGGAGCTGGGGCTGCCGACGACGAACCAGACCGCGACCACCGTGAGGAGCGCAGCGAGGAGCATCGCCAGCAATGAGGCCTGGCGGACGCTAATCATAGGGTCGCTGGCTATCCATATAGGCCTGGAGCATGATGCTGGCGGCGACGGCGTCGCGGCTCGTGGCGCCGCTCTTGGACTTGCGGGTGCGGCCGCCGGGCAGGCGCTCGGCCTGCGTCGTCGTTAGCCGCTCGTCGTGGGTGTGGACCGGGATCGTGAGGCGCTCGGAGAGGGCGTCAACGATCTCGCGGACGCGGACGGCCTGCGGCCCCTCGGCGCCGCTGAGCGAAAGCGGCAGGCCGATGACAAGCGCCTCCGCGCCCTGCTCGGCGGCGATCGCGGCGATCTCGGCGACGGGGTCGCCCTGGCTTTCGACGGTCGTGACCGGTACGGCGAGGCGGGTGCGGTCATCACCGGCGGCGACGCCGATGCGCCTTTCGCCGAAGTCGATGCCGATCATGCGCATTTGACGGTACGGGCGGCCATCAGCTGGCCAGCATCTTGCCCACGGCGCCCTCGACGATGGCAAGAGCTTCGTCGATCTTGGCAGCGTCCTTGCCGCCGCCCTGGGCCATGTCCGGGCGCCCACCGCCGCCGCCGCCGGCGACCGCGGCGACCTGCTTGAGGAGGTTGCCGGCGTGGACGCCGCGTTCGTTGAGGTCTTTGGTGACGAGCGCGACGAAGAACGGCCGGTCGTCGATCACCGAGCCGAGGACGGCGACGCCGGAGTCGAGCGACTTGCGCAGGGCGTCGGCCATGTAGCGGAGAGAGTCGACGCTGGGCGCATCGACTTTCCTGGCGACGACGGTGACACCGGCGACGGTGGCAGCACCCGCGAGGAGGTCAGCGTCCCCCGAACCGCTGGCGAGCGAACGTTCGAGTTTCTCGATGCGCTTACGCGAGGCGTCGTTCTCCTGGATCAGCGAGTCGAGCTTTTGCATGATGTTCTGCTTCTGCGAGCCGAGGCGGCGAGCGATCTCGGTGATCTCGCCCTCCTGACGGCGGACGTGCTCCTCGGCGGCGACGCCGGTCAGCGCCTCGACGCGGCGCATGCCGGAGCCGATGGAGGACTCGCCGGTGACGAGGATCAGGCCGATCTCGCCGGTGCGTTCGCAGTGGGTGCCGCCGCAGAGTTCGGCGCTGAAGCTCTGGGCTTCGGTGTTGACCTCGACGACACGCACCTTGTCGCCGTACTTGTCGCCGAAGAAGGCGAGGACGCCCTCTTCCATCGCCTCGTCGAACGAGGTCTCGCGGGAGTGGACGGGGAGGTCCTGGCGCACCTTGGCGTTGACGAGTGACTCGACGGCGGCGAGCTGCTCGGGCGTGACGGCCTCGTTGTGCGTGAAGTCGAAGCGCAGGTGGCCGGGGGCGACGAGCGAGCCGGCCTGGCGCACGTGGGAGCCGACGATCTGCCTGAGTGCGGCGTGCAGGAGGTGAGTCGCGGTGTGGTTGCGGCGGGTGTTTTCGCGGTGGACGGGGTCGACGCGGGCGGTGACGGCGTCGCCGGCGGCGATGCGGCCTTCGGCGACGCGGCCGCGGTGCAGGATCAGCGTCTCCGCGACGCGCTGCGTGTCCTCTACTTCGAGGCGGCCGTTCGGACCGGTGATCTCGCCGCGGTCGCCGACCTGGCCGCCGCCCTCGGGATAGAAAGGCGTGCGTTCGAGGAAGAGTTCGATCGCGGCGCCGGTTTCGGCGGCGTCGGTGCCAGCGCCGCCGGTGACGAGCGCGACGACCTTCGTCGGCGACTCAAGCTCGTCGTAGCCGGTGAAGACCGTGGCGTCGGAGACGAGCGAGCTGTAGAGGGCGTCGGCGGCGACGGAGTCCGAGCCGCCGGCGGCGGCGCGGGCGCGCTTACGCTGCTCGGCCATCTCGGCCTCGAAGCCGGCTTCGTCGACGGTGAAGCCGTGCTCGGCGGCGATCTCGCGCGTCAGTTCGATGGGGAAGCCGTAGGTGTCGTGGAGGACGAAGGCGGCAGCGCCGGCGACCTGCTTGCCGTCGGCCGAGGCACCGATCGTCTCTTCGAGGCGTTCGAGGCCCCGGTGGAGCGTCTCGTCGAAGCGGCGCTCTTCGGGAGCGATGATCTCGCGGACGAACTTCTGCTGGCGCTCTAGCTCTGGGTAAGAGTCCTTCATCCCGGCGATCACGGTGTCGGCGAGGGCGGTGAGGAAGGGGCCTTCGATGCCGAGGGCGCGGCGGCCGAAGTAGACGGCGCGGCGCAGCATGCGGCGACAAACGTAGCCGCGCTCTTCGTTGGAAGGGACGACGGGCGTGCGCTCGTCGCCGATGAGGAAGGTGACGGCGCGGGCGTGTTCGGCGACGATGCGGATCGCACGGTCGGTCTCCGGCGACTGGCCGTAGGCCTTGCCGGAGAGCTCCTCGATCTTCTCGATGAGCGGGCGGAAGAGGACGGTGTCGTAGACCGATGGCAGCTTCTTCTGATCCCAGCCGTCGCTTAGATGCAGGAGGATCGACATCGTGCGCTCGAAGCCGCAGCCGGTGTCGATGTTCTTCTGCGGCAGCGGGTCGCGCTTGTCGCCGTCGCAGTAGTAGGTCATGAAGACGAGGTTCCAGAACTCGACGAAGCGCGGGCAGTCGTCGGCGGGGTGGCAGTCGGGGCCGCAGGAGAACTGCTCGCCGAAGTCGTAGTAGATCTCGGAGCAGGGGCCGCAGGGACCAACGTCGCCGGAGAACCAGTAGTTGTCGTCCGCGCCGTAGCGCATGATGCGCTCGGGTGGATAGCCCTGGGCGAGCCAGAGATCGGCGGCTTCATCGTCGTCCTGGAAGACGGCGGGCCAGAGGCGGTCCTGCGGGATGCCGAGATCCTTCGTGACGAACTCCTGCGCCCAGGGGATCATCTCGGCCTTGAAGTAGTCGCCGATGCTGAAGTTGCCGAGCATCTCGAAGAACGTCAGGTGCGATTCGTCGCCTACGGATTCGATGTCGCTGGTGCGGAAGCACTTCTGGACGCTTGTGAGGCGGGGCGCGGGCGGCTGGGACTGGCCCATGAAGTAGGGCTTGAAGGGCACCATGCCGGCGCTGGTGAAGAGCAGGGTCGGGTCGCCGGCCGGGACGACGGGGGCGCTGGGCATGACGCGATGATCGAGCTTCTCGAAGAAGCCGAGGAAGGCGCGGCGAAGCTCGTGTCCGTCCACGAGGCGATTATATCTGGGAAGAGGGGCACGAGACAGGGGACAGGTTCTGCGCGGCGTTGACGGGCGAGGGAGGCCGCGTTAGGGTTCTGGCAATCGGCAGGCCGAGGAGGGAGCCATGATCGCTAGATGGTGTAGCGGGCGAGTAACAAGCAGTGCTTGACTCGCACGCCGTGGTGATGGCAGATCGATCCGGCACTATCTGCGTCTGGAGCGCGGGCGCCGAGAGGCTGTTCGGCTACGACGCCGAGACGGCGATCGGGGCGAGGCTCGATATGATCGTTCCTCACGAATACCGCGAACGGCACTGGGCCGGCTTCAACGCGGCGATGAGCGGCGGCCAGACGACGCTCGACCAACCAGCGGCGAACCTGTCGGTGCTGCGCAGTGACGGAACGGTCGTGCGGTATCCCGGGAGGCTGATCTACCTGCGAGACGCGGGTGGACGGGGGCTGGGCGTCATCGGCATCTTTACGGCACAGGAGGGCGGTGATTCGTCGCTCCCGGACATGTAGGGCAGCACTGGGGCCAGTTGACATTCTTTCGCGGAGCTGGCTAACATTTGTACAGTACTTTGAGTGTAAAGAGCTGACCTTACTTGGATAGCAGCGAACCTCCAGATAGCGGCGACCCAGACAGTACGCGCTTGTCCCACACGTGCCAACGACGCGGCCTATTTCCGCGTCTGAGAGAGTGCATGTCCTTTTTCACGGCGAATTAGAGTATGCCGTCCCGCGCTGACGCCCGCCCGGCGGGCGCCGCCAACAACTGATGCCAACGAAATCCGTTAACCCCACCGACGACGAAGCGTCTAGACGTTTCCAGCAAGACCTGGAAGCGCGGACGGCCCACGCCGCGAGCCTGGCCGCTGGCGGCGTGACGATCGTTGACCCGGCGACGACGTACATCGAGGCCGGGATCGAGATCGGCAGCGGCAGCATCATCCGGCCGAACACGACGATCAGCGGCGACTCAGCGATCGGTGAGCGCTGCCAGATCGGGCCGAACGCGGTGATCGAGGACTCGCGGCTGGACGACGAAGTGATGGTGGGGCCGTTCTGCCACCTGCGGGCCGGCACGCGCATCGAGTCCGGCGTGGAGCTGGGCAACTTCGTGGAGGTGAAGGCGTCGCGGATCGGGCGGGGCACGAAGTCCCACCACTTCAGCTACATCGGCGACGCGGACATCGGCGAGAATGTGAACATCGGCGCCGGCACGGTGACGTGCAACTACGACGGCCAGGACAAGCACCGCACGGTGATCGAAGACGGCGCGTTTATCGGCAGCGACACGATGCTAGTGGCGCCGCTTCGCATCGGGCGCGGGGCCGTCACCGGCGCGGGCTCCGTCGTCACGAAGGACGTGGCGGCGGGCGAGCAAGTGGCGGGAGTGCCGGCGAAACGCCTGAATAAGAGCGGAAGCGATGGATAGCGAGACGATCGTCGGGCTGGCGGTGCTTGCCGTCGGCATCGCCACTCTGCTCCTGCTCGGCGCGGCGGAGGCCGGCGTTGTTGCTAGCACCCGAGAGCGCTCCCTTCGCGAACCGACGGAGTCGCAGGTGGATGCTCTGCAGCGTTTCTACCGGGAACGACAACTCACCATGTCGACGCTGGCGCTGGCGCGGAACCTTATCTCGGTAGCGATCACGGCGATCTCGGTGTTCCTCGTCCTCAAGCACACGGATGACAGTTGGGCATGGGTAACGCTTACAGTGATCGCAGTAGCGCTCGGGTTCATGCTGCTACAGGCGCTGCCAGGCATGATGGTCGCTCAGGACCCGCCGGGCTGGCAGAGCAGGCTGCGGCCGTTCGTGACGGTGGTGCGATTTGTGTTCAGAATGCCGGTGCTGGTCTTGGACGCACCGATGGGCGCCGTGATGCGGACGTGGCAACGTGGCCAGCCGGGCGCCGGTGTTGGGGCCGAGGAGCTGATGCTGCTGGCTGAGGCCGAGGAGAGCCAGGCGGGGCTACAGGAAGACGAGCGGGAGATGATCCGCGGCGTGATGGAGCTGGAGTTCACGCTGGTGCGCGAGGTGATGGTGCCACGCACTGACATCGTGGCGATCGAAGCAGATGAGGACTTCGACACGCTGGCCCGCCTGATCGCGGACAAAGGCTTGAGCCGCATTCCGGTATACGAGGACGACATCGACCACGTGCTGGGTTTCGCGCACGCCAAGGAGCTGCTGCGGCATATCACGAACGGGCCGCGCAAGCCCATGCTGCGGGACGTCACGCGTGACGCTTACGTCGTACCGGAGACGAAGAACGTGCACGACCTGCTCTCGGAGATGAAGGAGAAGCAGATCTCGATCGCGCTGGTGGTGGACGAGTACGGCGGCACGGCTGGTGTGGTCACGGTTGAGGACCTGGTCGAGGAGATCGTGGGCGAGATCCGGGACGAATATGACCCGCCGGAAGAGGAAGTCCTGCAGCTGAGCAGCGACGAGGCGATAGTCGACGGCCGGGTGGGGATCGACGAGATCAACGAGCGGTTCGACACGGCGCTGCAGAAGGATGACTTCGACAGCGTCGGCGGCTTCATCATCAACGAGTTGGGGCGGATGCCAAGCACCGGCGATACGGTGAAGGTTGACGGCATCAGCATGAAGGTGATGAGCGTTGCCGGCCGGCGGATCAAGAAGGTGCGGGTGACGAAGGTCGCCAGCGAAGAGGGCGAAGAAACGGCCGATGGCAACGGCCACTGAGCGGGCCCACTCCCGTGCCATTTGCCTGCATCGCGTTGTTGACTGGCGTGCTATCATCCTCGCCTGAGATGGCTGCCAAGCGCCCGCAGATCGCGTCCGAGATACCTTTCTGGGTCGCCTTCAACCGCATTCCTGGCCTGGGCAGCGTGCGTTATCAGGCGCTCCTTTCGCGGTTCGGTTCGCTGTCTGAGGCGTGGCGGGCGACGCGCTCCGAACTGAAGGAGGCGGGTCTCATAGACTCCGTGGTCAGGAACATCGTGGCCGGCCGCGCGGCGATCGAGCCAGAGGCGGAGATGGAGCGGCTGGAGGTGGCCGGCATCAGGCCATTGACCTGGGACGACCCCGGCTACCCGGCGATCCTGCGCGAGATCGACGACGCCCCGCCGCTGATCCACGTCCGCGGCGAAATCAGGGAGGCGGATGCGCTCTCGGTCGCCGTCGTCGGCACGCGGAAGCCGACGCCGTACGGCAAGCAGGCCGCGGAAGAGCTGGCGCACCAGTTATCGGCGAACGGCGTCTGCATTGTGAGCGGACTGGCGCGGGGAATCGACGGGATCGCGCACCGGGCCGCGCTGGCGGCCGGCGGAAGAACGCTGGCGGTACTAGCCTGCGGTCTGGACATCACCTATCCGCCGGAGCACAAACGACTGGCAGAAGAGATCGTTGAGCGGGGAGCGGTGATCAGCGAGCAGCCACTTGGCACCGAGCCGCGCGGCGACTTCTTCCCGCGGCGCAACCGGATTCTCTCCGGGTTGAGCCTGGGGGTTCTGCTCGTGGAAGGCGGCAAGAAGAGCGGTGGGTTGATCACGGCGAATTGCGCCCTGGACCAGGGAAGGGATGTGTTCGCAGTTCCGGGCAGCATCTTTTCTTCGCAGAGCCAAGGCACTAACCTGAAGATAGGAAAGGGTGAGGCCAAGCTTGTTCAGCGGGTCGAGGACATCCTTGAGGAGCTGAACCTGACGATGATCCCCGAGCAGCTGGAGATGCAGGAGCTTGTGCCGGCCACCGATACGGAAGCTGAAGTTTTGCGTTATATAACAAAAGATCCGGTTCACATCGACGCGGTCTGTCGCGAAAGCGGTCTGCCAGCCGCCGCCGTTAGCAGCGTGCTGGCGATGATGGAGCTGAAGGGCCTCGTGCGTGAGATCGGATCGAAGTCGTATGTAAGAGCCCGCGAGGCGCGCGAAGAGTACGCCGCGTCGGGCGGAGGTTAAGAGAGCATTGGCGAAAAGCAAGAGTGGAAAGAGCCTGGTCGTTGTCGAGTCACCGGCCAAGGCAAGAACGATATCGCGAATCCTTGGCAGTGAGTACGACGTCAGGGCGTCGGTGGGCCACGTCCGTGACCTGCCGAAGTCCGACCTGGGCGTAGACGTCGAGAACGGGTTTGCACCCAAGTACGTCGTGCCGCCCGACAAGGCGAAGACGATCAAGGAGATCAAGGCCGCCGCCAAGAAGGCGTCTCGGGTCTTTCTGGCGACCGACCCCGACCGTGAGGGCGAAGCTATCGCCTGGCACTTGATCGAGGCTGCCGACCTGCGCGAGCTGCCGCTCAGCCGCGTGGTCTTTCACGAGATCACCCCGGATGCCGTCAAGGAGGCGTTCGAGCACCCGCGCGAGATCGACATGAAGCTCGTGGACGCGCAGCAGGCTCGCCGTGTCGTCGACCGGCTGGTCGGCTACCGGCTGAGCCCGTTTCTATGGCGCAAGGTGAGGCGCGGTCTCTCCGCCGGGCGCGTGCAGTCGGTCGCGGTGCGGCTTGTCGTTGAGCGCGAGCGGGAGATCGAAGCGTTCGTGCCACAGGAGTACTGGACGATCGAGGCGCAGTTGGAGAGGACCGGCGCGCTGCCCGCCTTCCGCGCCAAGCTTGCTGGGTACGCGGACCGTAAAGACAAGATCGAGATCGGCGACGAGGCGACGGCCGAGAGGCTGCTGGCTGATCTGCGTGGCGCTGCGCACACCGTGGCGAAGGTACAGAAGAAGAAGCAGGTGAGACGGCCTTCGCCGCCGTTCATCACGAGCACGCTGCAACAGGAGGCCTCGCGCCGCCTGGGCTTCACCGCGAAACGCACGATGGCGATCGCGCAACAGCTTTACGAGGGTGTGAAGCTGGGCGACCGTGGCGAGACCGGCCTCATCACGTATATGCGAACCGACTCCGTAAACGTCGCTTCGTCGGCGCGCACGGAGGTGCGAGCTTACATAGCGGAGCGCTATGGAAAGCAGTTTGTGCCGGAGAAGCCACGGGCGTTCTCGCGCAAGGTGAAGGGCGCGCAAGAAGCGCACGAAGCGATCCGCCCGACGTCCGCCCGGCGCGGCCCGGACGAGATGCGCAGCCTGCTGACCCCGGATCAGGCGCGCCTTTACACGCTGGTCTGGCAGCGCTTCGTCGCGAGCCAGATGGCAGACGCGGAGTTCGACGTGACGACGATCGAGATCAACGCCGCCGCGCCCGCGGACGGAGAGACGTACCTGCTGCGGGCGACGAACACACAGCTGAAGTTCGCCGGCTTCCGCCAGGTTTACTCGGAAGCCCGCGACGACGACACGGAAGAGAAGTTCGGCACGAACCCGCTGCCGGAGCTGTCCGAGGCGGACGCTGTGTCCCTGCGCGAGCTGTTCCCCGACCAGCACTTCACCGAGCCGCCACCACGGTACACGGAGGCCACGCTGGTGAAGGAGATGGAGGAGAAAGGCATCGGCAGGCCGAGCACCTACGCGCCGACGCTCTCGACGATCCAGGACCGCGGCTACATCGAGCGCGAGAAGAGAGTGCTGAGGCCAACCGACCTCGGAAAGACCGTAAACGACCTGCTCGTCGAGTACTTCGGCAGCTTCCTCAACGTCGACTTCACGGCGGAGATGGAGGCGGAGCTGGACGAAGTGGCGAGCGGCGAGCGCGACTGGGTGCCGGTCGTGAGCGACATCTACAAGCCGCTGGAGGCCGCGCTGGACGGCGCGATGGAGGCGGCGCCGAAGCAGGTGGAGGAGTCGACGGAGAAGTGCCCGGAGTGCGAAGCGCCGATGGTGATCCGCTGGGGCCGCCGCGGCCGCTTCCAGGCCTGCACGCGTTTCCCGGACTGCAAAGGCACACGATCGCTGGAGGGCGAGGAGCAGGAGCAGCCGCAGCAGACGGACGAGCCGTGCCCGGAGTGCGGCGCTCCGTTGATGATCCGCAGCGGGCGATTCGGTAAGTTCATGGCCTGCAGCCGCTATCCGGAGTGCAAAGGGAAGAAGAACATGGCGAAGGGCATGGGCGTCCGCTGCCCGAAGACGGGCGGGGAGCTCATGGAGCGGCGCACCAAGAAGGGCCGCACGTTCTACGGTTGCGCGGACTACCCGAAGTGCGACTTCACGACGTGGTCTCGGCCCTTCCAGCAACCGTGTCCAAACTGCGCCAAGCTGATCGTCGCGGACAAGGACGACAAGGCCAAGTGCACCGAGTGCGACTGGCGCGGAGAAGCACCGGAGCAGTCCGGCGAGCCGGCCAAAGTCACTTCCTAGCGTCCGCGGGATATTGTCGCTCCGCTCCCCCTTCGAGAACCTCAGGGCGAGCGGGATGGAGCGTGTCTGCTCGACGAGACGTGGTATTCTGGCGCGCTCGATGCAAGCATTCTGGGCTGACGCTGAGCGAAGAGGTCCCATCCGCAACAGCGACACACAATCACTGACGGCTCCGTACCGCCAGTAATCGCAGGGCGTCTGGTGCGTTGTAAGTCGTGATGGAAGAGCTACTGGAGGCCTACGTCCGCTACCTGGTGGCGGAGAAGAACCTTTCGCCGTTGACGTTGCGCAACTACAGGAGTGATCTTCTGCATTTCGCCCGCTACCTCGAGGACGAGGAAGGCGTGCCGGTGCTGGAGGCGGACCGAATGATGGCGCGCCGCTATCTGGGGATGCTGAAGGAGAGCGGGATGGCGACGGCGAGCCTCACCCGCAAGGTGAGCACGATCCGCAGCTTCTACCGCTTCCTCGTGCGCGAGGGCAAGCTCGATTCGACGCCGCTGACCGGCATCGTGGCGCCGAAGCGCGAGCAGAAGCTGCCAACGATCCTCTCGAAGGGCGACCTGGACGCGCTGATCGAGTCGGCCGACGAGACGACACCGTCTGGCCTGCGCAACCGCGCGATGCTGGAGATGATGTACGCCTCCGGCGTGCGGCTGAGCGAGATCGTCGGTCTCAACCTGAGGAGCATCGACCTCGAGGAGCGAACGGTGGTCGTGCGCGGCAAGGGGAACAAGGAGCGGATGGTGCTTC
This sequence comes from Chloroflexota bacterium, assembly GCA_022561635.1. Lineage (GTDB taxonomy): Bacteria > Chloroflexota > Dehalococcoidia > SM23-28-2 > RBG-16-64-32 > CF-162. The sequence continues at coordinate 13,864 of JADFQV010000025.1, forward strand.
TGGGCGAGCCGGCGAAGAGGACGTTGCGCATCTACCTCTCGCAGGGGCGGCCGCGGGTGGCGACAGGCGCGGAGGAAGCGCTGTTCCTGAACCGCGATGGCAACCGGCTGTCGGGGCGCTCCGTGCAGAAGATGGTGCGCAAGCACGCGCTCAGGGCGGGGCTGGAGACTCACGTCTGGCCGCACCTGTTGCGACACTCGTTCGCCACGCACCTGCTGGACGGGGGCGCGGAGCTGCGCGTGGTGCAGGAGCTGCTGGGCCACGCCAGCGCGCAGACGACGCAGATCTACACGCACGTGACGGCGGCCCGTCAGCGCGAGACGCTAAGGCAGGCGCTCGGCCAAGCCAAAGAGAAGCTGATCCGGGACCTGAGCGAAAAGGCGCAGCGGCGCGGCGAGAAGAAGGAGCGCGAGCGGGCGAAGGGACGTTGAGGCTGTTGTTGCCGATCGGCCGAAACCTGTAACCTAATCCCATGCGAATTCTGCTGATCAACGGGCCGAACCTGAATCTCCTGGGCACGCGCAACCCCGAGGTGTACGGGACCACGACGCTGCAGGACATCGTCGACAGGGTGACGCAGCGCGGCGAGCAGCTGGGCGCGGAGATCGTGGCGTTTCAGTCTAACTCTGAGGGCGCGATCATCGACTTCATCCAGGCGAACGCACCCGGCGCCGACGGAATTCTGATCAACGCCGGCGCCTTCACGCACTACAGCCTGGCGATCCGCGACGCCTTCGAGGCCGTGGAGACGCCGTTCGTCGAAGTGCACATCTCGAACGTGCACGCACGCGAGGAGTTCCGTCACCACTCGGTGCTGGCGGACATCGCGGTGGCGCAGGTGGCGGGGCTGGGGTGGCGCGGGTACATCGCCGCGCTGGACTCGCTCGTGGGCATCCTCAAGGAACGCCAGTGAGCGCGCCGCGACTGAAGCGGCTGCGCGAGAAGATGGAGGAGCACGACCTCGCTGGCTTCTTTGTCGATTGCCCGGTCGAGGACATCTTCCGGCTGAGCGGCGCGAACCGGCGCTATATCAGCGGCTTCACAGGCTCGAAGGGAACGGCGCTCGTCACCATGACCGGCGCGTTCATCGCCGTCGACTTTCGTTATGTCGAGCAGGCGCAGAGCGAGTGCCCCGGCTTCAACGTCTTCCGCGCGGTGGGCGCGCTGGACGCGTGGTTCCCCGATCTGATCGGCGAGGCCGGGCTGGCGAGCAAGCGAATCGGCTTCGAGGCGGCCGATCTCTCCGTGGCGACGCTGAACAGCCTGCGCCGCGCGATCGACAGCCTGCCGGAGTCCGACCGGCCGAAGCTCCTGCAGGCGCCGCGACTCGTGACCGATCTGCGGGCGATCAAGGAGCCGGAGGAGATCGAAACTCTGCAGCGCGCTGTCGACGTTGGTGACGCGGCGTTCCAGCACGCTGCCGATCGCTTGGAGCCGGGGATGACCGAGGTGCAGGTGGCGTGGGAGATCGAACGCTATGCGCGCGAGAACGGCGCCGAGGCGATGTCCTTCCCGACGATCGTCGGCGCCGGTCCGAACGGGGCGATGCCGCACGCGCAGCCGACCGACTACACGCTTAAGGCGGGCGACCCGGTGGTGATCGACATGGGCGTAATCGTCGACGGCTATTGCTCCGACCTGACGCGGACGATCGTCTGCGGCGGCGAGGGCGATGAGCAGTTCGGCAAGATTTACGACATCGTGCTGACGGCGCAGCTAACGGCAGAGGAGCTGATTCGCGCCGGGATGACGGGCGAGGAGGCGCACATGCTGGCGCACAACGTGATCACGGAAGCTGGCTACGGCGAGAACTTCGGGCACGGGTTGGGCCACGGCGTCGGCCTGCAGGTGCACGAGGCGCCGAGCGTCGCCCGAACAGCGAAGAACGAGCTGCTGGACGGCATGATCATCACAGTCGAGCCGGGGATCTACATTCCGGGCTGGGGTGGCGTGCGCATCGAGGACCAGTGCGTGATCGAAGACGGCAAGGTGCGGGCGATGTCCCACGCGCCGAAGCTTGGCGGGTAGAAGCGGAGCGTGACAGAGCGCGAGGCGAGCAAGTAATCTAGTAAGGGGCCATCGAGGGCCCCTTAAATTACGCCAAGCGAGGACTACATGATTGAGGGCAGCCAGCTCCGCAGGGGCAACACGATCGAGATCGACGGCACGCTGTACTCCGTGATCGAGGTCGATCACATCAAGATGGGCCGCGGCAGTGCGCAGGTGCGCATGAAGCTGCGCGACATCCGCGCCGGCCACATCGTCGACAAGTCGGCGCAGGCGGGCGCGCGGTTTCAGAAGGCGCGGATCGAGAACACGCCGGCGCAGTACATGTACCCGGACGGCGACCTGCACTACTTCATGAACACGGAGACGTTCGATCAGTTCCCGGTGAGCAAGGACTTGCTGGGCGACGCGCTGAACTTCCTGGTCGAGAACGGCAGCTGCGAGCTGCGAATGTACGGCGAGGAGGCGGTGGGAATCCAGCTGCCGGCGGCGGTAGAGCTGGAGGTCGCGCAGACGGACCCGTGGGTGAAGGGCGACACGGCCCAGGGCGGCACGAAGCCGGCGACGCTGCAGACGGGGATCACGGTGACGGTGCCGCTGTTCATCAACAAAGGCGACCTGCTGAAGATCGACACTCGCAGCGGCGAGTACCTCGAGCGCGCCAGCAAGTAGCGGCGCTGTGATCCGCTCGTCCTGAGGCTCTCGAAGGGCGAGCGGCGCCCAGACGGACCGTGGTGCTCCGCTCATGGTTCGAGAGCCTCACCATGAGCGGCTCGGGGCGATCTGCGTCGCGCTGTCGGTGAGTGCCAGGTGCGGGCAGCGGTTCGCGGGTGCGCCCGGTTACAATAGGCGGGTGCTTGACGCGTACCCCGTTTCCGCGATCTGTCGCTACCTGAAGGAGCTTCTGGAGAGCGACCTGCGGCTCTCGAACATGTGGGTCGAGGGCGAGATCACGAACCTGAGCCGCTCGCAGCGCGGGCACGTCTACTTCACGCTGAAGGAAGGCGCGTACCAGCTGCGCTGCGTGATGTTCCAGCGCCAGCACCGCGGGATGCCGCTGGAGAGCGGGGCGCAGGTGCTGACGCACGGCAACCTCAACTTCTACGCCGAACGCGGCGACGTGCAGATCATCGTCGACTTCGTGCAGCCGGCCGGCGTCGGGGCGCGACAGGCCGAGTTCGAGCGCCTAAAGACGAAGCTCGAAGCCGAGGGGCTGTTCGACGAGGCGCGCAAGCGGGCGCTGCCGGAGTTCCCGATGCGGATCGGCGTCGTGACGTCGCCGTCGGGCGCGGTCTTCCACGACATCTGCGACGTGCTGACGCGGCGCTGGCCGCTGGCCGAGGTAGTGCTGGCGCCGACGCCGGTGCAGGGCGCGGAGGCCGTCGACGGCGTGGCGAACGGTATTCGCCGCCTGAACGAAGACGGGGCGATCGACGTGATCATCGTCGCGCGTGGCGGCGGCTCGGCGGAGGAGCTGTGGACGTTCAACGAGGAGACCGTCGCGCGGGCGATTTACGGTTCGGTCGTGCCGGTCGTTTCGGCGATCGGCCACGAGACCGACAACACGATCGCGGACTACGTGGCGGACGTGCGCGCGGCGACCCCTTCCGCCGCCGCTGAGACGGTCGCGCCCGAGCGGGTGCAGGTCTCACGCAACGTGGAGGCGATGGCGGGTGCACTGCTCTTTGGCGCGCGGTCACGGATCGACAGTGGTGCGGCCGGGCTGCAGCAGAGCGGCCAGCGGCTGCGGGCCGGACTGCCGGACGTGGCGCGGCACCGGGAGCGCCTCGCTTCGAGCCTGCGCCACGCCCTGAGCGCCGTGCAACGGGCGGTCGAGCGGCGAGACGAGCGGGTGAGGGGCTGGTCGAACCAGCTGCGCTCGCTGGACCCGCGGGCGACGCTGGCGCGCGGCTACGCGGTCGTGCAGCTGCGCGACGGCAAGCAGGCGGTGACGAGCGTGTCGCAGGTGAAAGGCAGAGCGAAGCTGGACGTACATGTTAAGGACGGCAAGTTCCCAGCGGAGGTGTCGCGGCAGTATGGCTTCTAAGAAAGCGAAGGCGGGCGGCTTCGAGGCGCAGTACAAGCGGCTGGAGGAGGCGGTGGCGAAGCTGGAAGAGGGCGACCTGACGCTCGAGGAGTCGTTGGCGCTGTACGAGGACGGCATGAAGGTGGCAACGGCGTGCCAGGAGCTGCTGAAGGACGCTGAGCTGCGCGTGACGAAGCTTCAGGAGCAGTTCGCGGACGGCCTGGGGGCAGTGCGGGAAGACGCTGAAGAGTACGAGGCTGAGCCGGAGGAATCCGAGACCGGCGCGGCACCCGACGCCGACTGATGACCGAGGCGCCGCTGATCCGCGCCGACCTGCACAACCACTCGTACTACTCGCCGGATAGCGTGGCCTCGCCGGAGGAGCTGCTGCGCCGGGCGAAGGCACGCGGCATCGACGTGCTGGCGGTGACGGACCACGACACGACGCGAGGCGGCCTAGTGGCGCAAGAGCTGGCGGCGAAGCGCTTTCCGGAAGTGCGCGTGATCGTCGGCGAAGAGGTGCGGACGCGCGACGGCGAGATCCTCGGTCTCTTCCTGAGCGAGGAGGTGCCGCCGGGCCTGAGCGCGGAGGAGACGCTGGCCCGGATCAAGGCGCAGGGCGGAGTGGCCGGAGCGCCACATCCGTACGACACGTTCCGGTCCGGGCTGGAGCCTGACGTGCTGGAGCGGATCGCGCCGGAGCTGGACTTCATCGAGGGGCTGAACGCGCGCATGGTATTTTCGTCGGCCAACGATCGCGCGGTCGAGTTCGCCAAGGCGCGCGGCATTCCCACCTCGGCGGCGAGCGATGCGCACTCGCCGCGTGAAGTCGGCCGGGCCTACGCCGAGATCCCGGACTTCGCGACGGCGGCGGAGTTCGTCGAGTCGCTGCGGCAGGGGCGGCTGGGTGGACGGCTCTCGTCGCCACTAATCCACCTGATGAGCCGCTACGCGAAGATGCGGCGAATGCTGGGCTGGCGGCCGCCGGCGTGACGCTGAAAATCGGCTGGTTCGCGACGGCGCGCGGTCAGACGTCGGGCAAGCTGCTGGCCGGAGCGTTGGCGGCGATCAAAGAGGGACGCCTCGACGCGGAGGTGGCAGTCGTCTTCTGCAACCGCGATCCCGGCGAGGACGCCAACGCCGACGCCTTTCACGAGCAGGTTCGCGCCGCGGGCATCCCTCTGGTGACGCTCAGTTCTCGCGAGTTCCGTCGCGCCGCCGGTGGGGAGGTCGCGCGCAAGGGCGAGCCGCTGCCCGAGTGGCGCCGCGAATACGACCGCGAGGTGATGCGGTCGCTAGCGCCGCACGAGTTCGATATCGGCGTGCTTGCCGGATACATGCTCATCTTCTGCGAGGAAGCGGCGGCGCAGTGGGACCTGCTGAACCTGCACCCGGCGGCGCCGGGCGGCCCGGCGGGCATGTGGCAGGACGTCATTTGGGAGCTGATCGCGCAGGGCGCCGGCCGCACCGGCGTGATGATCCACCTGGCGACGCCGGCGCTGGACGAAGGCCCGGTGGTGACGTATTGCACCTACCCGATCCGCGACGGCGCGACCGATGACCTGTGGCGTGACGCTACCACGGACGCGCGCGCAGAGAAGGGCGAGGAGTTGCCGCTCTTCCAGGAGATCCGGCGGCGCGGCGTTCTACGTGAGGTGCCGCTGGTGATCGAGACGCTGCGGGCGTTCGCCGACGGGCGGCTGCGCATTCGCGACAAGCAAGCGGTGGATGCGGCCGGCGCCGTGATCGAAGGGTATGACCTGAGCGAGGAGATCGAGCGGCTCGTGGCAGAGTGAGTCTACCGAGTCGGGGCGATGCTATAATCGGCGGGTCATGAGAGAGCCCAACAGGAACCTCCCGGTCAGGCGCGAGCCTTCACCGCCGCCTGCGCCGCTGTGGCAACAGGCCGCACCGGCGGTGGTCCGCGGCGCAGCACTCGTGGCCGTTGGCGTAGTGGCCCAGTGGGCGCTGCGCAACGCGGCCAAGATGGCGGTCACGATGCCGCTTCAGGCGGCCAGGGGCGGCCGCAAGACGAAGGCTGTGGCCACGGCCGAAGATGGGCCCGGTCGCATCATCGCGGTCAGCGAGACGATCGTGGTGAGCCGTCGCGTGATCGTGCGCCGCTGAAGCAGTAGTGGCGCGGGACTGACGTAGCCGCAACCGTCGCGTATATTCGAGGTGTCCCATGAACGTACTCGTCGTTGGCTCCGGCGCGCGCGAGCACACGATTGCCTGGAAGCTGCGCCAGTCACCTCGGCTCACTGACCTCTTCATCGCGCCCGGCAACGCCGGCACGGGGGCCATCGGCACGAACCTCGACATCAAGGCAGCCGACATCGACGGCATCGTGGCGACGGCGCAGGAGCACCGCATCGACCTCGTCATCGTCGGACCCGAGGTCCCTCTTTCGCGCGGCCTCGTCGACCGGCTGACGGCCGAAGGCATCGCCGCGTTTGGACCGACGAAGGCGGCGGCGCGAATCGAGTCGTCGAAGGCGTTCTCGAAGGAGTTGATGGAGCGCTGCGGCATGCCGACGGCGTCCTCGGCGACGTTCGACAGGCGCATTGAGGCGCGCAACTACATCGAGGCGCACCCCGGACCGATCGTCGTCAAGGCGGACGGTCTGGCCGCCGGCAAGGGCGTCTTCGTCTGCGAGACGACAGAGGAGGCGCTGGCGGCGGTGGAGGCGATGATGGGGGCCGGCGCCATGTTCGGCGAATCGGGCCGCACAGTCGTCATCGAGGAGCGTCTGTCGGGGCGAGAGGTTTCGGCGCACGCGTTCAGCGACGGGACGACCGTCGCGCAGATGCCGTTCGCCTGCGACTACAAGCGCGCGCGGGACGGCGACGAGGGGCCGAACACCGGTGGCATGGGCGCCTACAGCCCGCCGCAGTGGCTGGACGAGGCGCTCGAACCGTTCATCCACGAACGGATCACTGAGGCAACGATAGCGGCGATGCGAGAGGAAGGATCGCCGTATGCAGGTGCGCTTTACCCGGGCGTCATGGTCACGGCCGACGGCCCGCGCGTACTGGAGTTCAACTGCCGGCTGGGCGACCCGGAGGCGCAGGTGCTGCTGCCGCGGCTGCGGTCGGACCTGCTGGAGATTTGCTGGGCGGTGGCGAACGGCACGCTGTCCGAGTGCGAGATCCGCTGGTCGACGGATGCGGCAGTCGGCGTAGTGATGGCGTCCGGGGGATATCCGGACGACTATCAGACGGGATACGCGATCGCAGGCCTCGGTTCGCTGGACGAGGGCGTACACGTCTTCCACGCCGGGACCGTGGCCGGCGACGATGGAGAGGTGCTGACGAGCGGCGGACGGGTGCTGACGGTCGTGGCGGAGGCGCCGACGCTAACGGAAGCCCGGTCGAAGGCGTACAGCAACGTCCAGCGCATCCACTTCACGAACGCCTACTACCGCCGCGACATCGCCGCGCCGTCGCAGGACGCGCGCGTTGACTAGGCTTGACGGCGGCGCTCCTATGACGTATCCAGAGGCCATGCGAGTGTGCCGTTGCCGAAAGTAGCGATCCTGACCGGGTCCAAGTCCGACGTGCCGACGCTGGACGTCTGCGTTGAGACGCTCGGCAAGCTGGGGATCGAGCACGAGCTGCACGTGATGTCGGCGCACCGGGCGCCGGCGAAGGTGCAGGCGTTCGCGACGGGGGCGGCGGAGGCCGGCTTCGAGGTGATCATCGCGGCGGCGGGGATGGCCGCACATCTGCCGGGCGTGGTGGCGGCGCAGACGGCGCTGCCGGTGATCGGCGTGCCGATCGCGCAGAGCGGCGGATCGTCCGTCTCGGGGATGGACGCGCTACTCTCGATCGCCCAAATGCCGCCGGGTATACCGGTTGCCTGTATGGCGGTGAACGGCGCCAAGAACGCGGCGCTCTACGCCGGAGCGATCCTCGCTCTCAAGCACGACTCCGTGCGCCAGAAGCTGTTGGCGTTCCGGGACGAGCAGGCGAAGGCGTAAGAGGTTGCGATGACGCAGTTCGTCCACGTCGCGAAGATCCTGCCGGGCCAGACGGAGGCGTTCCTGGCGGCGGTGAAGGGCGGCTTCGAGGGGGCGGCGCCGGCGCTGAAGTCGGCCGGCCTGACGCGGATCACCTGCTTCCACTCGCCGGAGGCGGATTCGGGGGACGGTGGCCTCCTCGTGACGATCTACGAGGCGGACGACGCTGCGGCGATCGAAGGCCTGTACAGAAACCCGGCGGTGATCGCCGCCGAGGAGCGTAACCACGGGACGCTCGTGACGCCCCACGGACACGACTCGGTGCCGGCGAACGTGCCGTTCCTGACACTCGATCTCACGTAGCCAAAGACGGGAAGGCGGCGCACGATGCCGATTACGAAGAGCGGAAGCGTAGAAGGGTTCGAACGAGCGCCCGGCGTGACGATCAAGACGCTGACGGACGGCGATCGCATGATGCTGCTGGAGGTGCGAATCGCGGCTGGCGCCGTCGTGGCGATGCACACGCACCCGCACGAGCAGACAGGGCGGCTCCTGAGCGGCCGTCTGCGCCTTGAGATCGACGGCGAGACGCACGACCTGGAGCCGGGCGACGCCTGGATCATCCCGGCCGACGTGCCGCACGAGGCCACGGGGATCGAGGACTGCCTCGTCGTCGAGGTGTTCTCGCCGCCGCGCGAGGACTACCGCTGAGGCGCGCGGGTCTGTGGCAGCCGGCACGTGGTTCGCCTAATATAGGTTCGTGACACCGCCCCTTCTCACCTACCCCGTCACACCGTTGGCGGGCGCGCGATGATTGAACGCTACACGCGGCCGGAGATGGCCCGCGTCTGGTCGGAGCAGAACAAGGCCGAAAAGTGGCTGCAGATCGAGATTGCGGTCTGCGAGGCCTGGGCCAAGCGCGGCGTCGTGCCGACGGAGGCGCTGGCGAAGATCCGCAAGGCGAAGTTCGACCTCGACAAATGGGCCGAGTACGAGCGCGAGATGCACCACCACTTCAACGCGTGGCTGCGCTCGGTGTCGGATTCGCTCGGTGACGAGTCGCGGTTCATCCACTTCGGTCTGACGTCTTACGACGTCGAGGACACAGCGCTGGCGCTGCGCCTGATGGAGGCCACAGAGCTGATGGAAAAGGGCGTGGCCGAGCTGATGGAGGCGATCGCTGCACTGGCGAAGGAGCACAAGACGACGGCGATGATGGGACGCAGCCACGGTGTGCACGCCGAGCCGATATCGTTCGGGCTGAAGCTGGCCGGTTGGTACGATGAGATGCGCCGCAACTCGCACCGCCTGATCGACGCCAAGGAGCAGATCTCATACGGCAAGATCTCGGGCCCGGTCGGCTCACACGCGACGGTGCCGCCGGACCTGGAAGACGAAGTTTGCGGTGATCTCGGCCTGATGGTCGAACCAATCTCGACGCAGATCGTGCACCGCGACCGGCACGCCTACTTCATCGGAACGCTGGCCGTGATCGCGGCCTCGCTCGACAAGTTCGCGACCGAGATCCGGCACTTGCAACGGACCGAGGTGCTGGAAGTAGAGGAGCCGTTCTCCCCCGGCCAGACGGGCTCATCATCGATGCCGCACAAGCGCAACCCGGAAAAGAGCGAGCGCATCAGCGGCCTGGCGCGGCTGATGCGCGGCTATTCGATGACCTCGCTGGACAACGTGGCGCTGTGGCACGAGCGCGACATCTCGCACTCATCAGCGGAGCGTGTGGTGCTGCCGGACGCCTGCACCGTGCTGGACTACATGCTGAACCTGTTCGCGTACATCGTGCGCGGGCTGCAGGTGTACCCGGAACGGATGAAGGAGAACATGGAGGCGAGCTACGGGCTCGTCTTCAGCCAGCGGGTGATGCTGGCGCTGATCGACAAGGGGATGACGCGGCAAGACGCGTATAAGGTGGTGCAGGCGAACGCGATGAAGTCCTGGGAGGCGCGCACGCCGTACCTCGACTTCCTGCTGGACGACGAGCACATCAGGTCGAAGCTGTCACGCGACGAGCTGGCGTCGCTATTCGACTACGGATGGTATCTGCGCCACGTTGACGCCAGCTTCGAAAGGATCGGACTATGACCGCGACCGTGACTGAGACGGCGCTCGACCTGCCGCTGATCGGGCGCGGCAAGGTGCGGGACATCTACGACCTGGACGACAAGCTGCTGATCGTGGCGACGGACCGCATTTCGGCGTTCGACGTCGTGCTGCCAGTCGGAGTCCCGGACAAGGGCCGCGTGCTGACGCAGATGTCGGCGTTCTGGTTCGAGCGCACGGGAACTATCGTGCCGAACCACTTCCTCTCCGTCGTTGAGGACACGCGCGTCGAGGGCGTGCCGATCGAGCTGCCGCGCGACATGATCGGTCGGGCGATGGTCGTGCGCAAGGCGGAGCTGATCGAAGTCGAGTGCGTTGTTCGCGGCTACCTCAGCGGTTCCGGTTGGGCTGATTACCAGAAGACGGGCGCCATCTCGGGCGTGAAGCTGCCGCCGGAGCTGCTGGAGAGTCAGGAGCTGGCGGAGCCGATCTTCACGCCGACGTCTAAGGCCCAAGAGGGTCACGACCTGCCGATCACGTACAAGGACGTGGTTGCGCTGGCCGGCGAACGCGCCGCCAACGCGATGAAGATCCGCAGCCTGGCGCTGTACCGCTACGGGCGGGATTATGCGCGCGACCTGGGCATCATCATCGCCGACACGAAGTTCGAGTTCGGCTGGTTGGACGACGAGGTGATCCTGATCGACGAGGCGCTGACGCCCGATTCGAGCCGCTTCTGGCCGGCCGACGAGTACGAGCCAGGCCGCGGCCAGCGCAGCATCGACAAGCAGTTTGTGCGCGACCACCTGAGCGCCATCGGGTGGGACAAGAAGCCGCCCGGCCCGGAGCTGCCGGAGGAGATCGTGGCGAAGACGACGGAGACGTACGTCGAGGCGTTCGAGCGGCTCACCGGCCGGACGCTGGTGAGGCCGTGAGCGTACTGGCGCCGGAGGTGGCGGAGTTCCTCGAAGGCGCGCACGTCGCCGCGCTGGCGACGGTGCGGCCGGACGGGCGCCCGCACGTGGTGCCGGTATGGTACGAATACGACGGCAAGGAGTTCACGATCAGTACGTTCCGCGGCACCCAGAAGCTGCGCAACCTGCAGGCGAAGGGGCAGGCGGCGCTCTCGATCTACACGACGGAGCTGCCGTACCGCCAGGTGACGGTGCAGGGAACGGCGCGCGCGGGAAGCCTGATCGACAACGTCTGGCGCGAGCGCGTCGCCGCCCGCTACCTGGGCGAGACGGCGGGTCGCGCATACGTATCGGACACGTCGGACATGGACCACGTCGCGATCCACGTGCGGCCGCTGACGTGGCACACTGAGGGCTTCGACCTTTAGGGTTAGTTCCCGAGGAGGAGATAGATGCAGGATTTGAGTGAGGTTGCCGAGCAGGCGCGGGGATACTGTCGCCACCAAGCGTCGAAGGGCGTCGAATCTCTGGCGTCGCTGATGGAACGCACGAAGGGCGACTGGGAGCGCTGCCTTGAGGGGATGACCGAGGAGCAGGCGTCGTTCGCGCCGGGCGAGGAGTGGCCGGCGCGAGCGGTCGTGACGCACTTCCTAGAGGTTACGGACGGCGTCAACGGCGAGATCGAGAATCTGACGGCGGGCGAGGTGCCAGCCTCGACGGAGGAGGTCGACCTGGCTCGCATCGGCAAGACGCCCGACTGCGAGACAACGGACAAGATGCGACAGGCCGTGGCGGACGTCTTCGACGAGATCACGCGGCTGACCCGCGCGCTGGAGGGCAACCCGCATCTGGAACGGCAGTTCCCTCATCCGGCGTTCGGGCAGTTGAACATCCTGGAGTGGATCGCGTTCCAGCGAATCCACGGCGTGGACCACATCGGCCAGGTGGACAAGAACAAGGCCGACGCGGGATACCCGAAGGCGTAAGCGGATGTATCTGGCGCGTGTCTACGTCACGCTGAAGCCGACGGTGAACGATCCGCAGGGTCTGACGATCGAGGGCGGGCTGAAGTCGCTCGGCTTTGAAGCGGTTGATTCGGTGCGGGCGGGGAAGTATATGGAGATCCGCCTGGACGCCGCGTCTGAGGAAGAGGCGAAGTCGTCGGTGACGGAGATGTGCAAGAAGCTGCTGGCGAACCCGGTGATCGAGGACTTCCGCTTCGAGGTGGACGAGGGTTAGCGGAACGTGGGTGCTCCGTTCGCCCGTCGATACCTCAGGACGAACGGGACGGAACGCCGCCAACCTGACGGGGACGCCGTTAAGCGCCGAGCCACTCGCCCGTGCGCTCTTCGAGGAGGGCGCGGACGTAGGGGAGCATCGGCAGGCCAGGCCAGTCGGCCGGAGCGGCCCAGCGCGCTTCGGTGATCTCGGACTCGAGGAGCGTGAAGTCGCGCGACAGGAGGCGCAAGCGGTAAACGAAGAGGAGGAAGCCGGAACCGTCGGTCGCCTGCTCGGCCTTCCACTCCAGGTGCGGATGGAGCACTTCGGTGACCTCGGCCTCGACGCCCAGCTCCTCGCGCAGCTCGCGGAGGATCGCCTCGTCGGGGCTCTCGCCTTCGTCGACCCAGCCGCCGACGCTGGCCCAGAAGCCGTGCGTATCGCGGACGAGGAGGAGCTTGCCGTCCTCGACGATCACGGAGGCGGCGGCGATCATCAGCGAATGCTTGCGGAAGTTGTCCGGGTGACGCGCCTTGAGCGCCTCATCGAGGTCGGCCACTAGAGGACGTCCTTGGTGCTGGGCACGTCGCCGGCGGCGGCCGGGTCCAGCGAGACAGCGGCGCGCAGAGCGCGGGCGAGCGCCTTGAAGACGGCCTCGGCGCGGTGGTGGTCGTTCGAGCCGGCGAGGAGGCGGACGTGCAGGGTCAGGCGCCCCTCCTTGGCGAACGATTCGAGCAGGTGCCAGAGGTTCTCCGTCGGCAGCTCGCCGATGAGGTCGCGGTCGAACTCGAGGGCGACTTCGGCGTGCGGACGGCCGCTGAGGTCGATGGCGACCAGCGCCAGCGTCTCGTCCAGCGGGACGATGGCGTCGCCGAAGCGCGTGATGCCGCGCCGATCGCCGAGCGCCTTGTCGAACGCCTGGCCGAGCACGATGCCAACGTCTTCGGTGAGGTGGTGCGTGTCGCGGTCGATGTCGCCCGTGGCCTGGAGCCGGATGTCGAAACGGCCGTGCTTGGCGAGCTGCTCGATCATGTGGTCGAGCATGCCGATGCCGGTCGAGACGTCGAACTGGCCGCTGCCATCAAGCGACAGCGACAGCGTGATATCGGTTTCCTTCGTCTTGCGCTTGATCTCAGCGGTGCGTTCAGCCAACGTTCGCTCCTATCTCTGATAACGCATCGACGACGCGGTCGGTGTCTTTGGGCAGGCCGACGCTGATGCGGATGCAGTTGCGAAGCGCCGGCTCGTCAAAGTAGCGGACGAGGATGCCGCGCTCGCGCAGCCGATCGCGCACGTCACTGCCGGCGATGCCTCTCACCTCGCAGAGCACGAAGTTTCCGGCGGACGGGTAGGGGCGAAGCCAGTCCATCGCCGAGAGGCGCTGGCGGAGGCGTTCGCGCTCTTCGACGATGAGGCGGACGTTGGCGAGGAGGGAGTCGGTCTCGTCCAGCGAGGCCAGGATCGCCTGCTCGGAGGCGACGCTGAGGTTGTACGGAACCTTGGCGCGCCAGACGATCTCGACGAGGTCCGGCGGCACGACGGCGTAGCCGGCGCGCAACCCGGCGAGGCCCGCCCACTTGCTGAACGTGCGGATGATAATGAGGTTGTCGTGATCGGCCATCAGGCCCACGGCGTTTTCGCCGGCGAACTCCGCGTAGGCCTCGTCGA
>JADFQV010000062.1 GCA_022561635.1 Chloroflexota bacterium
GCCGATTTCGGCAGGCGTTTGCAAGCGGGCAGGGCCGTAATCGGCGGATTCAAACGCTTTTCCTACGAGCTTCGGCTGTACGTCTTTTCGAGCCACTGTGCCCACGTAATCACCCCGAACTTGTTCTCCGGACAGCAGCCGAGCCCCTTCGCCAGCTGGCCTATCGGCCCCAGCGCCGGCACCGGTACGCGGATTACGCGGACGCCGCTCACTTTGAGCCACGGCTTCGCGATCTCGGCCCCCGTCAGCACTTCGGGCCCCCCGATGTCGGGAAGGCGTCCGGACGGGCCCTTCTCCACTGTCTCGGCCATGCGGGCCACGACTTCGCTCGTGTCGATGAGCTGGAACTTTGCCGCACCCGGTAGGAAGAGGAACGGCCCGCGCTTGAACCGTTGGCGCATGAAAGCATCGAGGAGGGTGTGAAACTGCGTGGCGCGCAGGATCGTGAAGGGGATGCCGGACGCTTCGATCGCCTTCTCCGCTGCGTACTTCGCCTTGTAGTAGGGCAAAGTCATGCGATCGACGCCGACGATCGAGATGAAGTAGAAGTGGCCGACGCCGGCGGCCTTCGCCGCCTCGAGCAGGCGCTTCGTTCCGCCAACGTCGGTCTCCCACGTTTTCTTGAACGGGCTGGAGGCGCAGTGCACGATCGTCTCGATGCCGGCGACCGACTCCGCCAGCCCTTCGCCGCTGAGGAGATCGCCCTGCGCCCACTCGAGGCCGCTCGCCAGGTCATCTGGCTGTCGGCGGCTGCTGCCGATCCGCACGTCGTGGCCTGCGGCACGCAGCCTGGGCACCAGTTCGCTGCCCAGGCCACCCGCCCCTCCGGTCACCAGTATTCGGGTCATCTTGCGGCCTCCTCCTGTGCGTCTCCGTGCGGCGCAGGCGCAGGATAGCACGCCGGGCCAGGCGTTCGACAAACGATGGGCGGGCGCGTATGGTCGGTGCGTCATGGCACAGTCCGGCGACACGGTCGAGATCCCGGCCACCGGCGAGCGGTTCGTCGTCCTGCGCACGAGCGCCCAGACCGGCGGTGAGCTGCTGGAGCTTGAGTTTCACGTCAATCCCAGCGGTTCCGGGTCGTCTCCGGCCGGCTGCTGGTGACAGTCTCCGGGGAGGAGCGAATGCTCGGTCCAGGTGACTCAGCCGTAGTCCCGGCGAGGCAGGGGCACATGGTCGAGGTGGCGGGCGACGAGCAGGCCGTCTTCGTGGTGGAGGTCGCACCGGCGCGGGACTTCCAGGAGCTGTTCGAGACGATCTTCGGCCTCTATCGCGACGGCAAGATCAGCGCGGACGGCCGCGGCAACCTCCTTCAGGCTGCGCTGCTGTCGCGGCGTCACAACAGCTTCCTGGCCGGGCCTCCGGTCTTCGCGCAGCGGCCGGTGCTGGTCCTGCTGGCCCTAATCGGCCGCCTCTTCGGCTTCCGTGCCCGTTACGAGCGCTACAGCGGGCCCGAGAGCTAGCTGAATGCGGGCACTACTTCTTCGGCGAAGCGCTGCAGGGGCTTGGCGAGGAAGCGCGGCCAGAGGGCGACGTACATTTCCTCGACGCCCGCGTCCTCGTAGCGCTTGACCTGCTCCGAAATCTCCTCCGGCCCGCCGATCAGCAGCGCCTTGGCCGCTTCCTCCGGCGTGCCGCCCGTCGCCGCCGACATCCCCTGCAGCACGCGCTGGCGGAAGGCCGGGTCTTCGTTCAAGAAGAGCGGCACCTGGATCGTGCGCTTGATCGTGCCCGGGTCGCGGCCGACGGCCTCGCAGTGCTTGTCCAGCACCTCGAACTTGTGCTTCACCTCAGCCGGCGTGCCCATGACGTTGGCGATGTCCGCGTAATGGGCGACGATGCGCAGCGTGCGCTTCTCGCCCCCGCCACCGATCAGGATCGGCGGGTGCGGCTCCTGGACGTTCGGCGGGTTGTACGGCGGCTTGTCGAGCGCGTAGTATTCGCCGGTCCACGAAGGCCTCTCCTCCGTCCACAGCGTCTTGATCATGTGCGCGGCCTCTTCCAGCCGGTCCATGCGCTCCTTGAGGGGTGGCAGGTTGATGCCGAACGCCTGGTGCTCGTACTCGTGCCAGCCTGCGCCGAGGCCGACGATTAGCCTGCCGCCGGAGATCTGGTCTACGGTCGTCGCCTGCTTGGCCAGCACGGCCGGGTGGCGGTAAGTGTTGCCGGTGACGAGGATACCCAGCTTCGCTCGCGAGGTCGCTTGCGCCAACGCGGCGAGCGCGGTCCAGCCCTCCATGCAAGGGCCCTCGGAGCCGAACGCCTGGCCGAAGCCAGTAACGAAGTGGTCCATCAGCCAGAGCGAGTCGAACGCCGACCCGCTGTCGAGTTCTTGCCAGAAGTCGACCAGCTCCTGCCAGGTCACTCCCGATTGGTTTGCCACTGCTCCGAACTTCATGGCGTCCTCGCTCTCTTATTAGGCGCTTGGGGGCTTTGGCGGCGACTGCCTGGGCGCAAGCGTCGCCGAATGAGATTGGCGCTCAGCTTAGCATACGGCCGGGCGACTCAGCCGAGGTCTTTGGGCGGATCAATTTGCCTCACTCCGAGGCGGGCGGCTCGATCCCGAGCTGCGCCCGGTAGTCCTTCTCGATGCCGCCGAGCGCACCCATCTGCCCGTACGAATGCAGCGGCCATTGCACGAACATTCGCATGACCGGCAGCGGCACGGCCGTGGCCGGCGTGTCGCCGATGACCTTGCGCTCTTCCAGGTCCTTGACCTCGTCGTCGCTCATGCCCAGCAGGCCCTGGAGGACCTCGCGATTGTGCTCGCCCAGCTTCGGCGCGCGACGGGCGCTCGGCATCTCGAACGCAGAGAACTTGGCGCCGATCTGGTGCGGCACCGGTCGCGGGCCCTGCCCGGTCTCGACCCGGTCGAAGAAGCCGCGCTCCCGCAGGTGCGGGTCCAGGAGCACCTGCTTCGGGTTGAGCACCGCGGCGGCCGTGACGCCGGCCTTCTGCAGCGAGTGCATCGCCGCGTACTGGTCCTGTTCGCGCGTCCAGCCTGTGATCAGCTCGTCCAGCGCGTCGTGGTGCTCCCTGCGGGACTCAACGTCAGCGAAGCGCTTGTCGGAGGCCCACTGCGGGTGGCCGGTCGCCTCGCAAAGGGCGCGCCAGGCGTCGTCGTCGGTGACCGTGATGACGAGCCAGTTGTCCTCACCTGCGCAGCGGTAACACCCCTGTGGCGCATACCAATGGCTGCGGTTGCCGATGCGCCTCGGCTGCCGCTCGTTCATCGCGTAGTCCATCAGCGCGTAGCCGACGACCGGGACCGCCGCTTCCTGCTCCGAGAGGTCGATGTACTGGCCCTTGCCGGTTCGCCGCCGGTACAGGAGCGCGCTCAACACGGCGCCAGCGCCGACGATGCCGGAATACGGGTCGGTGAACGAGATGCCGGTTCGCAGCGGAGCGCCCTGCCCGTCGGGGCCGTCTTTGTAGCCGGTGAGCGAGGAGAGCCCCGCCGCCGGTTCCAGGCCCATGCCGTAGCCCGAGAAGTCCCGCCAGGGGCCGTTCTGGCCGTAGCCGGAAAGGCTGATCATGATGATGTCCGGCTTGATTTTAGTCAGCGATTCATAGTCCAGGCCAAACTTGTCCATGACGTGCGGCCTGAAGCTCTCGGCGACGATGTCAGACTCGGCGACGAGCCGCTTCACGATCTCGGCGCTGACGTCACCCTTCTCTTCGCTGAAGTCGAGCGTTAGCGAGCGCTTGCCCCCGTTGCGAAAGAGGAAATAGCCGGCCTTGTTCCAGTAGTCGTCCGAGCTGTCGTTCTCGGGCATCACAAAGTTGCGCGTGATGTCCATCCGGGTCAGGCCTTCGACCTTGATCACGTCGGCGCCGAGGTCTGCGAGCATTCGCGTGCAGGTCGGCCCGGCGTACACCTGCGTCAGGTCGAGCACGCGGATGCCGTCGAGGGGCAGGCCGCTCACTTCGATCCCTCCACAGCCGCAGCCGAGTCCGCGCCGAGGGCCGGCGCTGGGCCGAACGACAGCGGCGTCTCCGACATGCGGAAGAGGTTGCCGACTGCGGGCAGCTTGCCCACGCCCGGCTGATCGATCTCGCCGAAGAAGCGGCGCTCCGCCAGGTGGTCGCTCTCCATCAGCGTCTGCGGAGACATCACGGCGGCGAAGGGGACACTCATCTCCTGTGCGCGCGTCAGGAGATCGAGCCAGTCGTGCTCCAGCAGGTACGGGCGGAGGATCTTCTCGAACTCCTCCCACTTGATCGTGCGCATCCAGAGGTTCTGGAAGAGCGGGTGCTCCTCCAGCTCGGGTTGCTCCAGCAGGATCGCCATCATCAGAGGAAAGCCGGTGGCTCCGCCGATGACCACGATGTGGCCGTCGCGGCAGGGGAAGATCTCGCTCGGGTAGGTCGGAATGTGGTGGCGCGAGTAGAAGCGGCGGCGGATCGCGCCCAGCCAGGCGTACATCGTCGTGTTGTACTCGTCGGCCGCGCCGAGCGCTTCGAGGCACGAGACATCGATGTGCTGGCCGGCACCCGTCTCGCCACGGTGCTCAAGCGCCGCGAGGACGCACACCCAGGCGTGCAGCCCACCGAAGTAGTCGGCCGGCTCGCCGCCGGTGATCAGGGGCTCCTTGTCCGGGTCGCCGGTGACGTACATCAGCCCGGAGAGCGCCATGCAGGTCAGCGAGTTGCCCGTGAACTTCGCGTACGGCCCCGTCTGTCCGAACGGCGTCACCGAACAGTACACGAGCTTCGGGCACTCGCCCGAGACGTCGCCGAAGCCCAGTCCCAGCTCAGCCATCCGTCCCGGCGTCTCGCTCTCGATCAGGACGTCGGCCGAGGCGATGAGTTTGCGCAACACGGCGCGGCCCTCGTCCGAATCGAGGTCAACGGTGACGCTCTGCTTGTTGCCGTTGAGGTGGATGAAGAGGCCGCTCTTCTCCGGGTCGGGGACGTCGCCCGGAAAGGGGCCGAGACGGCGCGTGAAATCGCCTTCCGGCGGCTCGACCTTTATCACCTCGGCGCCGAGGTCGGCGAGCAGCCGTGCACAGTACGGCCCGGCGATGCCCTGCGATAGGTCAATTACGCGCAGCCCGCCGAGCGCTGAGTCAGTCAAGGAGCAGGGACGCATTCATTTGAGTACGGGGCGAATAATAGCAAGGAAGGTGAAACGCGAACAAGCATGCGCCGCGCGATGACGCTCGTCCCGCTCGTCCTGAGGCTCTCGAAGGATGAGCGGTGCGGAATGTGCGTTGGTCCCGCTCGTGGTGAGGCCCGGACGGGTCCGTCGGACTCTCGAACCATCGGCGGGGCAGCGCGGATGTCCTGCGTAAGCGCTCGGTTTGCTAAAATCGCTTCGCTGCCGCCATGTCTTCGCTAAAGCTCGACATCAATCCTCCCATCGCCCGGCTGACGCTCGTCCGCGACGTCATCGGGGCCGCCGAGATCGCCGAGCTGGCGTCCGCCTGTGAGGCGATCGCCGGTGACGATAACGTTCGTGTGGTGGTCCTCGCGGGCGGCGGCGACTCCTTCGGCCGCGGCTGGGACTGGCCCGTGCTGGCCGCTGAATCGCCCGACGCGGCCGCGGCCCTCCAGGAGGCGGGCGTGCTGGACGATCCGTTCGGCTGCCTCGCCGCGTTGCCGAAGGCGGTCGTCTGTGCACTGCATGGCGAAGTCTCCGGGGGCGGACTGGCGCTGGCGTTGGCGGCCGACATCCGCATCGCCGCCGAGGACGCCACGTTCTCGCTGCCGGAGACGGGGTTGGGCCTCGTGCCGATGGCGGGCGCAACGCAGCGCCTGGCGCGCCTGACCGGCCGAGGAGCCGCGCTGGCTCTGGTGCTCTCCGGCGAGCCGATCGACGCAGCGGACGCCCTGCGCATCGGCATCGTCAGCGAGGTTGTACCGAAGGCGGCGCTGGCGGAGCGCGCGGACGCGATCGCCGGGCGAATCGCCGAACGAGGACCGATAGCCGTGCAGTACGCCAAGGAGGCGGTGTCGCGCGGCGCCGAGATGCCGCTCGATCAGGGGCTGCGATACGAAACCGACTTGACGATGATTCTCCAGACCACCGAGGACCGCGCCGAGGGCGTGCGCGCCTTCCTCGAGAAACGCCAACCGAAGTTCAAAGGGAAGTGAGCCGATGCATCTGAGAATGGAGGAAGACGAGGCGCGGTCGCTGTTGGCCATCGTCACATCCTATGTCCTCGATAACAGCGACGTCTCGCGGGAGGCCAAGGAGAGCGTCCGCCAGTGGCGCACCGATCATGCCGAGGGCACGGTGAAGATGGAGGCGCTGACGGACGGCATGAACGAAGCGGTCGGCGCTTACATGGATGCGAAGACGGACCGCCAGGTGCGTAAGCGCGGCCGCTATGGGCGCACCCGGAGCCAGAAATGAAGGTCGAGTTCGAGATCGAGGAGACGCGCGAGCTGTTCGTCTTCCTCTGCGACCGTCTGATCGAAGACGCCGGGCTGGCAACGGCCGACCGGGCGACCCTCCGCAAGTGGCGAAACGACTCGATGCGTCCCGGCTCCTCGGGCATGCGCGATCTGCACGAGAAGATGAACGCCGACCTCGCCCGCACTCTCGAGAACAAGAAGAGAAGCTCCGTGCGCAAACCGGACTGGCGATGAGCGAAGGGCCAGTCCTCTACGAGAAGCGCGACGGCGGCGTCGCCTGGGTGACGCTGAACCGCCCCGACGTCCTCAACGCGATCAACCTGCGGATGCGCGACGAGCTGTGGGAGCTGATGCACGCCGTCCGCGACGACCCCGACGTGCGTGTCGTCGTCTTCAAGGGCGCGGGCGAGCGCGCGTTCTCGGCTGGCGCGGACATCAGCGAATTCGGAACGGCTCCGTCGATTGCCGAGGCCCGCCGCGCCCGCCGCGAGCGTGACCTGTGGGGCCTGATCCTCTCGCTTGACGAGGTGCTGATCGCGGCCATGCACGGCTATGCGCTGGGCGCAGGTATCGAGCTATCGATGTGTTGCGATATCCGCATCGCCTCCGATGATGCAAAATTCGGCCTACCGGAAGTCAGCCTCGGCTACATTCCCTCGGCCGGCGGCACGCAGACTCTCCCGCGTCACGTACCGCCTGGTCTGGCGATGCAGATGATCCTCACCGGCGACCCGATCGATGCGCCTGCGGCGTACGCTAGAGGCCTCGTGCAGAGGATCGTCCCCCGCGCACGGCTGTATGCGGAAGCCGAGACGATGGCGCAGGCGATCGCCGCCCGTCCCGCCGGGGCGACGCGTCTGGCCAAGCGGGCGATCGTCGACGGCGCGGAGCTGTCGCTAGCATCGGGTCTGGCGCTAGAATCGATGATGGTGCGGCGGTCGCTGGAGACCGCGTCGCTGCCCCGGTAAGAGGACAAGAATGACTACCGACACTG